>JAFAOG010000229.1 GCA_019237945.1 Deltaproteobacteria bacterium
TGCGCGGCCTTCGCCTCGGCCTCCGCCTTGACGAACGCATCGTGGTAGCGGCGCGAGCGGCCGTACTTCGGGAAGTAGGGCGCCATGCCGGCGCGCACGGCCTCGACGTTGTAGTTGAGCCACTGGCCGTCGCGCTCGACGAGCACGTACGCGAGGTAGCGCTTGTAGCGGTCGCGGATCTCGTCCGCATCGTCGCGCTCGAGCCGCACCGTCGTGACGCCGGCGAAGAACCGCTCGGCCCACGCCTTCGCCTCGTCGCCCATCGGCGTCGCGAACTTCACCGGCCGCGGCGAGTCACCGCGCACGCCCTTGACGTAGCTATCCCAGCCCGCCGCATACGCGCGGCGCTCCTTCGCATGCTTGAACGTCTCCTCGGTATCGAGCCCGAGCAGGCGCAGCGAGTTATCGAGCCCGTCGACGCGGATCGTATCGCCATCGACCACGCGCACGAGCTTGAAGTCGCCGATCACCAGATCGTCAGCCGCCGCGGCGCGCGCGACGAGGCAAACCACGAGGATCAGCCGCCACATCCGCGTGACTCTAGCGCGGGCCCCTGACGTGCTAGACCTCCCATGTGGTCGAGACGCTCGAGGACGTGCTGCGGTTAGGCCACGACGTCATCGAGATCATCGTGCAGGACGAGTACACGCACGACGTGATCACGCGCGCGCCGGATGGCTACCGCGTCTACGACACGACGTGACTCGGCGGCGTCAACGGCGTCTCCGTGTGGGACCACCGACCGACCGCCGACGAGCTGCTCGATGCACGCCTCGCGCGCGGCTGGGTGCCGACGCCGACCGGCACGGTCGACGGTCCGCAGATCCTCGGCCACGCGTGCAAGGTTCAGCGCGTGGAGAGATAGAGGTCTTTGGAGCCGCCGGCGTTGCTCGCGAACACGAACGAGCGCATGTCGGTGCTCATCCACGGATCCTCTTCGTTCGAGGTCGTCGTGTTGAAGTCGGGCAGCAACGTGGCGGCGGGCCACGGGTCGGTCGCGGCCGCGCGCGTCGAGATGTAGATGTCGGTCTGCCCGCCAGTTGGGGTGCGCGCGAACATCACGGTCTTGCAGTCGGTGGAGAGCCCCGTCGAGATCTCGCTGGCGCCTGTCGAGAGCGACGTGACCTTCGTCGGCGCACTGCCGAGCATGCCCTCGTAGAGGTCGGCGTCGCGCGACAGCATGTAGTAGCCGCCCTGGCACACCGCCATCCACTTCTCGTACACCGTGTTGCCGACGACATTGACGTTCGGCACGATCGACGCCCCGCTCCACGGCTGACCGACCGCGGTGCGCGTCATCTGATAGATGTCGCCGTTGCGGCCGAAGTAGAGCGTGAGCTCGTCGACCGACAGGCGCGGCGACTCATCGTTGTTCGCCGACTGATAGAGCAGCGTCTTGGTTCCCCACGGATCGGCGGCGGTCGCGCGCTTCATCCAGTAGAGGTCCTTGCCCGTGGCCGCATTGACGACGCCGAAGTAGAGCTCGGTCAACGCCTGGTTCGGCGTGCCGTCGTCCTCGGCGAGCGCGGGATCGTTCGCGCCAGGAATCGGCTGCGGTGTTCCCCACGGACCGAGCATCGCGGGCGCGTCGATCGACGACGCATCCATGTTCGCGCGGTTCTGGCCGTCGCCGTTGTGAGCGTCCGTCGCCTCGCCACCCTGGTGCAGCTGGGCACTGCACGCGGCGAGTACCGCGACGAGCGCAAGACGACCGCCCATGGTCACATCATACCTACATCTCTCCGACGAGTGTGGTGTGGATTTCACATGCCCACGGCTTCACGCTCCCGCGAATCGGGGCGTAATGTCAGGCTATTCAGGCTGGTCTCGGGTTTGCTCCCGAGTAGGGCACGTAAGGAGGATCCATGCGTTTTTCACTTCCTAGTCTCGCTCTTGCCGTGACGATGGCCGCATCGGCCAGCGGCTGCGTGGTCACCGCTCGTGGTCATGTCGAAGCACCGGCCGCGGTCGTCGAGGTCGACGAGGAGCCGCCGCCGCCGCGCTACGAGACCGTCGAGGTTCGTCCTGGCTTCGTGTTCATCACCGGCCACTGGTATCGCGCCGGCGGTCGCTGGGAGTGGCGCCAGGGGTACTGGGAGCGCGAGCGCGCCGGTTACACCTGGGAGCCTGGTCGCTGGGAAGCGCGCGGTCGCGGCCACGTGTGGGTCGAGGGCAACTGGCGCGCCGGTGGCGGCGGACCGGTCGTGCGCGATCATCGCGAGCAGCGTGAAGAGCGTCGCGAAGAGCGCCACGAAGACGGTCCGGTCATTCGCGACCACCGTCACTAGTCGCTCTCTGCCGCGAGGCTCTGGCATAGTCACCGCGTGAAACTTGTTTGCGCGGTGATCGTCCTCGCGGCGTGCAGCAAAGGCGCTGCGAAGCCGCCGCCTGCGGCAGAACAGCACGAGGCGGCGGCGCCCGTCGTCACGCAGGGGGATGTCGGCGTGCCGCTGTATCAGAAGCTGTGCGCGCAGTGTCACGGCGCCGACGGCAAGGGCTACAAGTCCGATCACGCGCCGTCGCTCGTCAACCCGACGTTTCTCGCGAGCGCGACCGACGACTTCCTCAAGCGATCGATCGCGCTCGGTCGCCCGGGCACGGCGATGGCCGGCTACGGCAAGGAGGTCGGCGGACCGCTCGAGGCCGATCAGGTCGCCGCGATCGTCGCGTTTTTGCGCGCGCAGGTGAAGACGACGCCCGATCGCATGCCGAACGTCGCTGCGGGCAGCCCCGAGCGCGGCAAGGCGCTCTACGCGACGAACTGCCAGAAGTGTCACGGCGATCAGGCGACGCGCGGCGAGGCGCCGATGCTCGCGAACACGAATTTTCTCCAGGCCGCGAGCGACGAGTTCATCGCGTATGCGATCGTCCACGGCCGGCCGGGCACGCCGATGGAGGCGTGGGGGATGAAGCTCAGCGATCAATCGCTCGGCGATGTCGTCGCGTACGTGCGGAGCTTCGCGTCGCCGCAGCAGGCGCCGGTCGGCGAGCTGCCGCCTCCGACGGGCAAGGAGCCGCTGTTCATCAACCCCGACGGCAAGCCGCCCGCCGACTTCAAGCTGACCGCGGATCCGAACCAGAAGCCGCGCTACGTGTCGATCGATCAGGTGAAGAAGGCGCTCGATCAGAAGCGCAAGATGATCATCATCGACGCGCGTCCGCCGAGCGACTGGATGCACGTCCACATCACCGGCGCCGTCTCGATCCCGTACTTCGAGATGAAGCGCCTCGACGAGATCCCGAAGGACGCGTGGGTCATCGCCTACTGCGCCTGCCCCCATCACCTCAGCGGCATTGTCGCCGACGAGCTACAGAAGCGCGGCTACGCGCATGCGCTCGTGCTCGACGAGGGCATCCTCGAGTGGCACCGCCGCGGCTACCCGGTCGTCGCCGCGCAGGGCGTCACGCCGCCGCCCGCGGATCCGAGCGCGGCCGCGAGCCTGCACGCGCAGCCGAAGTAGCCCGCTCGCCGATCACCACTTCGCGGCGGTCAGCGGGACGGTCGCGCCGCGCTCGAGCGTCAGCGTGACCTGCGCGCCCGCGGCGATGCGGCCGCTCGAGAGCAGGGCCGCGGCGGGCTCGGCGCCGATGCCGCCGACATCGTGGCCGTCGAGCTGCGTGATCACGTCGGCGGTCGTGATGCCGGCCTTGTCGGCGGGGCCGCCGGGCGCGACGGACATCACGGCGAGCTTGCCGTCCTTGGGCACCGCGACGAGGCCGAACGTGCCCGCATCGCCGTTGCGCGGCGGCACGACCTTGATCGCGCCGAGATCGACGAGCTGGCCCTCGCTCGCCGTGAAGTCCTTCTTCGCGAGCTGATCGAAGCCGCCGGTCGCGGGCACGAGCGAGATCGAGCCGCTGCCCGCCGCGATGTGATCGATGCGGAAGCGGCCCGTCGCGTCGGTGGTCGGCGCCTTGCCGGCGAGCACGTCGGCCATGCCGCGGCCGTTCTCGAAGCCGCCGACGATCGCGACGACGCCCGCGACCGGCTGCCCCGACAGCACGCTGACGACGGTGCCGGTCACCTGCGCCCACGGCACGAGCGACAGATCGAGCGACGCGGAGCCCGACGCGACATCGACGCTGCCGCGCGCGGTGCCTTGATCCGCCTCGACGCTGCACGCGTAGCTGCCCGGCGCGAGGTGCTCGAGCGTGTAGCTGCCATCGGCGGCGGTGATCCGGCGATCGATCATGCCGACCGGTCCCTTGCACGCGAGATCGTAGACGGTCGCGGGCGCGCCGCGCTGGGTGACGTGACCGCTGAGCGTACCGAGCGTCGTCAGCTCGATCGTGACGGTGTCGCCGGTCTTGACGCCGGACTTCTCGCCGCGCGACGAGCCGCGGGGACCATCGACGACGACCTTGTACGTGCCGCGCTTGAGGTGATCGACGACGAACTTGCCGTCCGCGTTCGTCAGCACCGGCTTCGCGCCCTCGGGATCGAAGTCCTCGAAGTCGAAGTCCTTGCCGCGATCGACGTGCACGCTGACCCACGCATCGGGCGCCGCATGGCCATCCGCACCGACGACGTTGCCGCGGATCACGCCATCGCGCGCTTCGACCGTCAGCTTGATGCCCGTCTTTTGCTCCGCCTTTGCGAGCTCGACAGTCGGCGGC
>JAFAOG010000110.1 GCA_019237945.1 Deltaproteobacteria bacterium
GCCGACGTCGCCGGCGACAGCCCGTTCGGGGCGATCGACCAGCGCGTGGTCGCCGCCGGTAACCCAGGAGCGCAGCCATGAAGCTCGTCCTCCACAGCTACTGGCGCAGCTCGGCGAGCCACCGCGTGCGGATCGGCCTCGGCCTCAAGCAGCTGCCGTACGACTACGTCGCGATCAACATCCTGCGCGGCGAGCAGCACGCCGACGCCTACCGGGCCAAGAACCCGATGGCGCAGGTCCCGACCCTCGAGATCACCGAGGACGATGGCACCCACTTCGCGCTGACCCAGTCGCTGGCGATCCTCGAGTACCTCGACGAGCGCTGGCCCGATCCGCCGCTTCTGCCCCGCGAGCCGCTGCTCCGCGCCCGGGCGCGCGCGCTCGCCGAGGTCATCAACTCGGGCATCCAGCCGCTGCAGAACCTGTCGACCACCAAGCAGGTCGTCAAGCTCGGCGGCAAGGACAGCGAGTGGGTCGCGCCGTTCATCGCGAACGGCCTCGCCGCGTACGCGAAGCTCGCGGCCGAGACGGCCGGCACGTTCAGCGTCGGCGACGCGCCGACGATCGCCGACTGCTGCCTGATCCCGCAGCTCGCGAGCGCGCGGCGGTTCGGCGTCGACTACAAGCACCTCGAGCTGCTCGTCGCGATCGAGGAGCGCTGCCTGGCGCTCCCCGCCTTCGCGAAGGCGGCTCCCGATCAGCAACCGGATGCGGTGAAGTCATGACCAAGCTCGAATCCCTCGGCATCAAGCGGCTCGACGGCATCCACTACTACGTGCGCGATCTCGAGCGGTCGCGGCGCTTCTACATCGAGAAGCTCGACTTCGCCGAGACCTGGCGCAGCTCGCCCGACCTCGAGCGCGACGGCCGCCAGAAGTCCGCGTGCTTCCAGGCCGGCAACGTCCGCGTCGTGTGCAGCTCGCCGGTGGGCGAGGGCGGGCGCGCGGCGCGCTTCCTCAGCAAGCACCCCGACGGCGTCGGCACGCTGATCTTCGAGGTCAAGGACATCGAAAAGACGTTCCGCCTGCTCGAGGAGCGCGGCGGCACCGCGATCAGCGACATCGAGACGTTCCGCGAGGGCGGCGGCATGCTGCGCCAGTTCTCGATCACGACCCCGTTCGGCGACACGACGTTCCGGTTCCGCCAGCGCGATGCGTTCGCTCCGCTGTGGCCGGGCGCGGTCCCGCACGCCGGCGGCGGCAACAACAAATTCGGCTTCGAGGAGATCGACCACGTCACGTCGAACTTCCAGACGATGAAGCCGATGCTGCTGTGGCTCGAGCACGTGATGGGCTTCGAGCAGATGTGGGAGGTCGCGTTCCACACGAGCGACGTCGAGCCCAGCCGCAAGACCGGCTCCGGCCTCAAGTCGATCGTGATGTGGGATCCCGAGTCGAACACGAAGTTCGCGAACAACGAGCCCGCGCGCCCGTTCTTCAAGAGCTCCCAGATCAACATCTTCAACGAGGAGCTCCGCGGCGATGGCGTGCAGCACGTCGCGCTGACCGTCAAGGACATCCTGTCCGCGGTGCGCGCGCTGCGCGCCAATGGCGTGACGTTCATGCCGACGCCGGGCACCTACTACGACGTGCTCCCCGAGCGCATCGAGAAGAGCGGCATCAAGCAGATCGACGAGGACATCAAGACGCTGCGCGAGCTCGAGGTGCTGATCGACGGCGATCACCACCACGCGTACATGCTGCAGATCTTCCTCAAGGAGTCGTCGGGCCTCTACGGTGACTCGAAGGCCGGCCCGTTCTTCTACGAGATCATCCAGCGCAAGGGCGACCGCGGCTTCGGCGCGGGCAACTTCCGCGCGCTGTTCGAGAGCATCGAGCGCGACCAGCGCCAGCGAGGGCTGATCTAGATGCTCGACCGGATGCAGGTCGGCGACGTCGCGAAGAAGCACCACGTGCAGCTGCGCGGCGCCGGCGGCGAGCTGCGCTACGAGGAGTGCTTCACGCGCGACGGCTTCGACGGGCCGTACACGATCCTCTATCACGTGCGGCGTCCGCACCTGCAGCGCGTCGCGAAGACGCAGCACGGCTGGGCCTCCCCGACGCAGGCGCCCGAGCGCGCGCTCGCGAAGCGGCACTACGTCTCCGGCGAGCTCGCCACGCGCGGCGGTCCGCAGGTCGATGCGCGCACGGCGCTGCTCTACAACAACGATGTGATCGCGGGCGTCGCGTTCCCGACCGCCGAGGACCCGGTCTACATCGCCGACGGCGACGCCGACCAGCTCGTCTACATCCACAAGGGCGGCGGCACGCTGCGCTCGATGGTCGGCGACGTCACGTTCACGCAAGGCGATTACGTCTTCGTGCCGCGCGGCATGCTGCACCGGTTCATTCCGAACGGCCCGCAGCACTGGTTCTGGCTGTCGCTGATCGGCGGCCTCCACATCCCGAAGCAGTGGCGCAACGAGGTCGGCCAGCTCCGCATGGACGCGCCGTACAGCGAGCGCGACTTCAAGCGCCCGCAGCTGCGCGCACCGTACGACGAGGGCATCCGCGAGATGGTCGTGCGCCGCGAGGGTCGCTGGCACGGCTTCTCGATCGACGAGTCGCCGTTCGACGTCGTCGGCTGGGACGGCACCGTCTATCCGTGGGCGTTTCCGATCCTCGCGTTCCAGCCACGCGTGTCGAGCGTGCACCTGCCGCCGACCTGGCACGGCACGTTCGCGGCGCGCGGGATCCTCGTGTGCAGCTTCGTGCCGCGGCTCGTCGACTTCCATCCCGACGCGATCCCGTGCCCGTACCCGCACTCGAGCGTCCACTGCGACGAGATCATCTTCTACTGCGACGGCAACTTCACGTCGCGCAAGGGCGTCGGTCCAGGCTCGATCTCGCACCACCCGATGGGCATCCCGCACGGTCCGCACCCCGGCTCGTACGAGGCCTCGATCGGCGCGAAGGTTACAAATGAAATGGCGGTCATGTGTGACGCGTTCCAGCCGCTTCACACGACGCCCGCCGCGCGCGGCATCGAGGACCCGGAGTATCATGACTCCTTCCTGGGATGACTAACGAGCTCACGAAGACGCAGAAGGTCTTCACCATGCTGGGCGCGCTGCTCGGGCTCCTGCTCGCGGCGCTCGACCAGACGATCGTCGCGACCGCCGGGCCGCGAATCCAGAAGGACCTCCACATCGAGCCCGCGCTCTACGTGTGGATCACGACGGCGTATCTCGTCGCGTCGACGGTGCTCGTGCCGATCTACGGCAAGCTCAGCGACCTCTACGGCCGCCGGCGCATCCTGCTCGCCGCGATCATCATCTTCCTCGCCGGCTCCGCTGCGTGCGGCATCTCGCGCAGCTCGACGCAGCTGATCGCGTTCCGCGCGATCCAGGGCGCGGGCTCGGCCGGTCTGTTCACGAGCGCGTTCGCGGTCGTCGCCGATCTGTTCCCGCCCGCCGAGCGCGGCAAGTGGCAGGGCATGTTCGGCGCGGCGTTTGGATTGTCGTCGGTCGTCGGCCCGCTGCTCGGTGGCTTCATCACCGACAACTTCGGCTGGCACTGGGTGTTCTACGTCAACGTGCCGATCGGCGTCGTCGCGATCTCGTTCATCCTGAGCCACATGCCGCCGCTGCGGCCCGACCTCGCGCATCGCCCGCGCCTCGATATCGCCGGTGCGCTCGCGCTCGCGGTCGCCGCGCTGCCGGTGTTGCTCGCGCTGTCGCTCGGTCACGCCGAGGGGCTCGGCACGAACGGCTGGCCCTGGATGTCGTGGCAGATCTTCGCGCTGTTCGGCACGTCGCTCGTCGGCGCCATCGCGTTCGTCGCGATCGAGGCGCGCGCCGAGAGCCCGATCATCGACTTGCGCCTGTTCCGCATCAAGACGGTCGCCGTCGGCTCGGCGGCCGCGTTCGTGATCGGCGGCAGCTTCCTCGGCGCGATCGTGTTTCTGCCGCTGTTCATGGTCAACGTCGTCGGCGTCAGCGCGACGGCCGCCGGCCTCACGACCACGCCGCTGACGTTCGGCATCGTCGCCGCGAACATCAGCGCCGGCCAGGCCGTCTCGCGCGTCGGCAAGTACAAGGGCATCTTGCTCGCGTCGCTCGTCGTGCAGTGCGCGGCGTTCGTGATCCTCGCGCTGACGCTGTCGCCGGAGAGCACGCGCGCGCACGTCTCGCTCGAGATGATCCTGCTCGGGCTCGGCCTCGGGCCGTCGATCCCGCTGTTCACGCTCGCGATCCAGACCGCCGTGCCGGTCCAGGAGATTGGCATCGCGACCGCCGCCGCGACGTTCTTCCGCCAGATGGGCGGCACGATCGGCATCGCGATCGTCGGCACGATCTTCGCGACGTCGTTCGCCGCGTCGCTCCAGCGCGACATGCCGCCCGATGCGCGCGCGCAGATGGCGAAGCACCAGGGCGCGGGCGGCGAGGGCGATCCGCGCGTCGCGTTCGATGCTCGCGCGATCGAGGCGCGCGCCGACAAGGACATCGACGCCTCGCCGATGCCCGCCGCCGCCAAGACCGCCGCGAAGGCGCAGGCGCACGCGAACATCGAGAAGGTCGGCCGCGTGTTCAAGGTCGCGTTCACCGACGCGCTCGTCCGCGCGTTCTGGGTCTCGCTCGCGATCGCGGCGCTCGGTCTGCTGCTGACCGCGTTCTTGCCTGCGCTGCCATTGCGCGCCGGCCCGAAGCCGACCGCCGCCGCAGAGTAGCTACGGCGACGTGACGATCATGAACCAGCGGAACCGCACGTTGGCGCCGCCGACATGCAGGCCGACGATCGCGGTGCCGTTATCGGTCGCATCGGTGCCGCTTGCGGTCGCGCTCGTGCTCGCGGTCGCGTTGTAGCCGAAGCAGCCGTAGTTGTGACTGGTGCGCGTCTCGACGATCACGAGCTCCTGACCCGTCGTCCATGTCAGGGCCGTTCGATCCATCGCGACGCCCGCCGGATCCTGGAACAGATCGACGAGCGGCGCGTTCGGCGTGCCGTCACTCGCCGATGTGATCAGCAGCGTGCAGACCGTCGCGTACGTCAGATTCGTGCCGGCATAGGTCGCATTGTCGAACACGCCGCCGCCGCGATAGTTCGTGCCCACCGTCGACACCACCTTGAAGCCGGCCGCCACGGTCTCGTGCGCGCTGACGCCAGGACGATGCGCGTTGACGTACACGCCGTCCGCGGCCGACACCGCGAGGCTGCCGTTGCTGATCGCGAACGAGCCGTACGTCCAGCCGGGCTGCATCGAATTGAAGCCGTCGAAGAACGCGATGTGATCGCCGGCGACCGACGGATGCGGATCGCAGTCGTTCGCGACGCCATCCCCGTCATCATCGGTGTTGTCGGCGGACGGCGGGCACGGATCGCACGCGTCGCCGATCATGTCGGTGTCCTCGTCGGCCTGGTCCGCATTCGGCACGTCGGGACAGTTGTCCATCGTGTTCGGCACGCCATCGCCATCGCGGTCGGTCGATGGTGCATCCGGCGCGGCATCGACCGGCGCGTCGACCGCGGCATCGCCCGTCGTGCCCGGCGCCTCGCAGAACGAGCCCGCGCCCGTCGTCAGGCACACCTGGTTGCCCGGGCACGCGGGCGCCGACGGCGAGCACGGTGCGCCGGGCGCTTCATGCGGCGAGTAGCAGCCGGCGACGAAAACGGCGAGCGCCCAGCGCATCAGCCGATGATACGCCGTTCGCGCGCGACAAACGCGACCATCGCCGCGCCGAACTTTGCAAGCAGCTCGTGCGTCGACGCGTCGATCAGCTGACCGGTCGCCTTGTCGAAGCGCTCGTGCGCGCGCGGGATCTGAACCTCGGGCTGCAGCAGGCAAGGTGAGTCGCTGTAGACGAGCATCTGACGCAGGTGGAGCTGCGCGCGGATCGTACCGCTCATGCCGGTCGCGGCGCCGACGAGCCCCACCGGCTTGCCGCGCATCGGCGACGAGGCAGGCGGCCTCGACACCCAGTCGAGCGCGTTCTTGAGCCCGCCGGGAATCGAATAGTTGTACTCGGGCACTGCGAACACGACCCCATCGGCGGCCGCGATCGCGCGCTTGAGCTCGACAACCGGCTCCGGATCCTCGAGGTCGCTGTTGAAGATCGGAAACTCGCCGATCCGCTCGAACAACGTCAGCGACGCATCCGCGGGCAACGCCTCGCCGACCGCCACGAGCAGGGCCCGATTCATCGAGGCCTTGCGCAGGCTTCCGCAGATGCCGAGCAGCGACGTGCCCATCCCGTGACCGTAACCAATCTCCCGCCGCCCCGTATACTGCAAGCCATGCTCTTCACTCACTTCGTCAACGGTCACCCGATCACGCCGCCGTTCCCGCCCGGCATGGCCCAGGCGCTGTTTGGCATGGGCTGCTTCTGGGGTGCGGAGCGCAAGTTCTGGCAGACGCCGGGCGTCTACTCGACCGCCGTCGGTTACGCGGGCGGCACGACCAAGAATCCGTCGTACGAGCAGGTCTGCTCGGGCCGCACCGGGCACGCCGAAGTCGTGCTCGTCGTCTATGACCCGTCGCAGGTCAGCTACGACCA
>JAFAOG010000580.1 GCA_019237945.1 Deltaproteobacteria bacterium
AGATCCGCTGCCGGATCCGCTGCCGTTGCCGTGTCCGTCGAGGAATACCTTTGCGTCGGCGCCGCTCTTGCTGTCGCCGCCGCACGCGACAACCGCTGCACCACTCGCGACCGCGACCACGAACGCAATGCTGAACAGGCGAGACAAACGCATCGGGGGCCCTCCGAGTCCGACACTACGACGAGTCCCGAGCATTTGGCAGTGACGTGCCTCGCAGCGTCTGACGGCCCTAGCTGCCCCGGGTTTGCGACGCTACAGTGACGGCCATGGCCATCCGCAAGATCGCCCAGATCGGACACCCGGTCCTGCGCCAGGTCGCACGCGAGGTGACCCGCGAGGAGCTCGCCTCGCCGAAGATGCAGGCGTTCATCGATGACCTCGTCGAGACGATGCACGACGCGGACGGCGCCGGCCTCGCCGCGATCCAGGTCTACGAGCCGATCCGGATCTGCGCGATCGAGGTCCGCAACAACCCGCGCTATCCGTACAAGCCGCCGATCCCGCTGACCATCCTCGTCAACCCGAAGCTGACGCCGGTGACGGACGAGATGTTCGAGAACAACGAAGGCTGCCTCTCGGTCCCGAACCTGCGCGGCGTCGTCAAGCGCTACGTCAGCGTCCGCGTCCAGGCCTGGGACCGCCACGGCAATCCGATCGACGAGGTCGTCCACGGCCTCAAGGCCGGCACGTACCAGCACGAGACGGATCATCTCGACGGCAAGATCTTCGTCGACCGCGCCGATCCGAGCACGTTCGCGACGTGGACCGAGTTCGAGCGCCACCAGAAGGCGGCGTTCGTCGAGAAGGTCACGCAGCTCGTCGCGCGCGTCGGCTCGTAGCGCTACTGCGTTGTCAGCGCTGCAGTGCTCACCGCTGCGCCAATCGTCGCTCCTCCGACGCCATAGTTGCCGGTCGCGGTTACGACACGCATGCGACCGACGGATCCGCCGCCACCACCCGGAGCGCCGTTGCTATTGTCGGTACTACCCGAGACCGGCGCTGCGCTTACCGTGCCGCCCGCTCCGCCTGCATTCGTGTTGTGGAATCCGCAGGGACCAGCACCGGGCGCCGGGGTCGTGCTGCGCGTGCCATCAGTACCCGTCGCCGAACACGCACCGCCGGAGCCACCGTTCGTGAAGACGCCTGACGCCGCACCGCCGAACATCACTGTAGGCGACTCGAGAATAAGCAGCCCGCCAGCCCCTCCGCCGGCTCCGTTATAACCGCCGCCGCCACCAGTGACGTCGATACCGCCTGCCACGGTTATCTCTGCGCCTGCGACGATCTGCACGGCCCCTCCTCCTCCGCCGCCTTGGCTGACTGTCGAGCCGCTGCTCGTAAGGTCCCCACCGGGGCAGCCTCCTGCCAGTGCATCAAAACCGGCCTGGGCTACGCCGCCTGAAGCGCGTGGATTCGCAACGATCATTGGACGCCCGCCGTCCCCTCCCGCCGTCGCATTTCCGCCTCCCGAACCGCCGGCATCGTTTGCACCCCCCGCACACGATGAAGTCTTCGGCTGGGCCCCGGGTCCGCTGCTGCTTCCTGAAGCGCTCGCATCGAGCATGCCAACGACATCAACATTTGTGGTCGCAACGATCGCGAGCGCGGTACCGCCGTGGACAACCACGTTTCCGACGGAGAAGGATTTACCAAGGAACGCTCGAATAGACGCCGAGCCCTGTCCTACCACCAGCGAGTTCACCACAATCGCAATGCCGCCAGAGCTCTTCACCTCACCCGTATCGGTGTTGATGGTCGCGCCGTCGGGAATTGTGATGGCTGGCTCATTCGCGGCTGCGCTGAGCGCTGCGCCCAGGCCGTTCGATGGAACGAACCCAAGGCAGCGGCCTCCATCCGATGCGCACCCGAGCGCACATGTCTCGGTCGTCGTGGAGTGTCCCCCAGAGTCGCATGTGACGAGCTGATCGCCGCTGCAACTTACTGCGCCCGGAGAGCATCCGCAGCGTTCCACTGGACAGTCCGGCGGGACAATCGTGCAGACATTCTTCTGCCCGCCAGACGCCGAGAACTCACCGTTCACGTCGCAGAACGGGTACGTCACGTCCTTGCAGTCGGCATCCGTCGTGCACTTCTCGCTTTGAGACTTGGTGCAAGCCGCGATCATCAGTGCGATTGCAGCGACGTCCCAAGCAACCCTACGCCCGTACAGCATTGTTCGCTCCTTGTAGTTCATTTTCGATCTGGTTTCACATGGTGGCAATCAGTCGTTCCTGACGTGCGAGATCAATCACGCATAGAGCGTCGAACCTGTCTTCACAGGCGCTGGCGCGATCTTCCCGATGGCCTCGTATTCGAGGCGCGCGGCACGCGCGAGCGTCTCGTGAGTGATCGCGGCGTCCTCACTTGCCGCGAGGAACGCGGCACGCAGCGCAGCGTTACGAATGTGCCCGCCGCTCATCACGAAGCGCTCGGCCAGCTCGTGAAAGCGCAGCTCCCCGCGCGTCGGCGCGCTCGCGGGAACGAGCGTTCGCCACAAATGCTTACGTTCTTCGACCTCTGGCATCGGAAAGCGCACGTGCACTGCGAGGCGACGGCGAAACGCCTCGTCCATCGCCGACTCGTGGTTCGTCGTCAGGATGCACATGCCCGTGTAGCTCTCGATGCGCTGCAGCAGGAAGTTCACCTCCTGATTCGCGTGGCGGTCGTTGCTCGACTTCACGTCCGTGCGCTTGCCGAAGAGCGTGTCGGCCTCGTCGAACAGCAGGATCGCGTGGCCGGCTTCGGCGGCATCGAACAGCGCGGCGAGGTTCTTCTCGGTTTCGCCGATCCACTTCGAGGTGATCTTGCTGACGTCGACTTGATAGATCTCGCAGCGGAGCTCACGCGCGACGAGGCCGGCGGCCATCGTCTTGCCCGTGCCGGGTGGGCCCGAGAACAGCGCAGCGACGCCGAGACCGCGGCCGATCTTGTCGGCATAGCCCCAGTCCTCGTACACGCGGCGACGATCGCGGATACGTGCGATCAGCTCGATCAGAGACGCGAACTGATCTTCGGGAATGACGAGGTCGTCCCAGGTTTGCGTGACGTTCACGCGCGTCGCGAGGCCGGCGAGTGCGTGGTCGAGAACCGTGCGAACGCCCGCTTCGATGTGTTCCGGCTGCAGCTTCGAGATCCCACACTGGGCTTTCGCCGCACGGCCGGCTGCCGAGATCAGCGCCGGGGAGAGCGGATACATCGAGGCGAGGTACTCGACGTCGCTGTCGGCCGCCTGCGGGATCGCGCGCTTCCACACTCGCCCGCATGCGTTGCCGTCGAGGCGCGGCAACTCGATCTGCACGCACGGGCGCGTCCACCGGCGGGCAACGCGCGTGGTGCTCGTCGCGAGCACGAGGCCGTGCATTTCGGCCTCCACGAGACCGATCCGGTCGCCCAGCGCGTCGATTCCACGAATCAGCGGAACGGCATCGAGCAGACGCGCCTCGCGAGCGAACGCGCGAAGCTGTGTACATCCGATCTCGCGCTCACCCGAAATGGCATGGGCGTCGACGACGAGCGTCGGATGCTCGACCAGCGCGGCGAGCAGGCTGCGGCGACCCGAGCCGATGCGACCGTGCGCGACTACGATAGCGTCCTGCTGCTGCACCGCGCGACGCGCGGATTCGACGACGCGCGGATCGATCTCGAGCGCCGCGAGCGGCGTGTCACTCGAAACGATGCGCGCGATCGCCGCCAGCTCGGGGTCCAGCGCAAGGTCGCCGTACACGAGTGCGAGGACGCGCGGCGCGACCTTGAACGTCTGCCGATACTCGGGCGCCGGCGCGATTCCATCCGTACGCTCGATGAGCCCGAGCGTGCGAAGCGGTGCGTCCGGACCGAGCTCGTGCCAGACGCGCGCACGCGATGCGCTGCCGTAGACGACGCGGCGGATGACGTCGAGCGTGACGTCAGCGACTTGCTCGGTCGCGATCGCGCGGACCGCGCTGCGAACCGTGGGATCGAGATCGTGCGCAAGAAGCAGCCACAACACCCGCATCTCCGTCTCGGACAGCGCGAGCCGCGATTCGAGAACAAGAATCGGCAGCGTCACGCCTGCGGTGCGCGTCGCCTGGACGCGTGCCAGAAGCGTGCGGGCGATCGCGGCGAGCGGATCGTCGCGCAGCTGCGCAGCGACCCACGCGATGTGCGCGGCGGCGAGTTCCTCGGGCGATTCGAAGGGCGCGTTCATGCACCCCTTATCGGCCGGTCGTCGCCAGAGTTGCGTGGCGGCGATTCGTCCAGGGAATCAGACGCTTACGGATTCAGCTCGAACTCGATGCATTCATCGTCGCCCCACATCTCGGGCGGCTGCGGGATCATGTGCGGCGCCATCCAGCTGTTCCAGTAGCGCGTCGATTCGTCCGTATCGTGCCCCGATATATGTGCA
>JAFAOG010000151.1 GCA_019237945.1 Deltaproteobacteria bacterium
GTCGCGCCCGCGAAGGGTGCGGTGAAAGATCCGATGGCCGGGCCGTGCAAGCTCAGCGTGCACCACGACGAGTACCGCGGCTTCTCGATCGGATATCCGCGCGGCTGGCGGATCGACTACGGGTCGGGGACCGTCGTCGTGTCGAACGGCGCGCACGAGGGGGCGCTCGTGTTCCCGGCGCGCATGCGGCGCGCGGACGTGCCGCCCGAATATCTCGGCGCGCAGGTCGCGTACGGGCTCGCCGCGCAGATCCGCGGCGCGGGTGGCACGTTCGAGCTCGTCGACATGCAGAGCGACGGGCGGATCGCGTCCGCGACCGCGATCGCGACGATCGATGGCGTGCGGGTGCGCGGGGCGCTCGAAGTGATCGCGTCGCCCGGCTTCATGACGCTGCAGATGTACTGGGCACCCGAGACCGAGCTCGCGCGCGAGACGCCAACGCTGCACCAGGTGATCGCATGCTTCAAGCGCGACACGCTGATCACGAAGCGTGCGCCCGTCGCGCCGCCCGGCGGGCCGGTCACCCACGTCGGAGGTGCAGACGCGCCGAAGCCGGCGGTGCCGCAGCTGCAGGCGTATCGCGGCCGGTTCTTCACGCTCGGCGTGCCCACTGGCTGGCGGCTGCTCGACGAGAACGAGCACGGCATCGACCTCGTCGCGAACGATCTGTCGATGGCGATGGGCTTTGGCTGGGTGCTCGGGCCGATCTATCAGACGGCGGATGTCGTCGCGCAGCAGACGGTCGCGCAGTACTACCAGGGCATGCAGATCGTCAGCGCCCGGTGGGAGCCCGCGCCGGCCGGCTGGCAAGTCGCGACGATCGAGATGGCGGGAAGTGTCAACGGCGGGCCGCCGCTGCGCGGCATCGTGCGCGTCGCGATCGGCGGCGGCGTGATGCTGACCGGGATGTGGACCGCGACGAGCGCGAAGTGGCCGACGGTGCGCCCGATGCTCGAGGCGATGATCCAGTCGGTGCAGATCCAGCCCGCGGCGGTCGCGCAGGTCGGCGCGGATGTTCGCCAGCAGCTCGCGAGCTATCCGCCGGTGCACTCGACGTACACGCCGATGACGCAGTCGAGCAGCACCGATGTGATGTCGGGATGGGAAGCGCAGCAGAGCGCGCAGGATCGCGCAGCGCAGGGCTACGACGACGCGCTGCTCGGCCAGGATCGCGCGCGGTCGCCGTCGACGGGCGAGAGCTACGTCGTGCCGAACACGGCGTGGAATGCGACGGGCCCGCAGGGCGCCGGCTACTACCGCGCGCTGCCCGGCGGCGGGGCCGAGCGCCTCGACGTGCAGGGGACTGACTACTGATCGATGCGGTTGATGTCGCCGGTGTCGTCGTCGCCCCAGTAGATCGAGGAGCCGTCGGGCTCGGCAGCAACCACCCTCGGTGCCGACCCGTGCGCCAGCGTCTCCGGGCCGCTGCCATCGAGCGGGAACTGGAGGATCGAGTGCGCACGGTCATCGGCGACGGCGACGCCGCGCGTGGACACCGCCGCATCGGCTGCGCAGTGTCCGACATAGCCGAGCGACAGGGTCGTCGCCTCCCCCGGTCGCCACGCCTTGATCTGCGCGTTCGTGCAGTCACCGATGGCGCCCGCCATGAAGTACACCAGATCGCCATCGGAGACGACGTGGAGAGCCATCAGCGTCGAGAACGGTTGCACGCTGGCTCCGCCGCTCATCGGCGTCGTCTGCAGATGCGAATCGCCTGCGGTCGTCACGTAGATCGACCCGCGGTTGACCGCCATCGCCTCGGGGCCATCGAGATGCGTTGCCACGACCTCGTGCGCACCCGGGCTTCCCGGATACCGCCACAGCTCGTAGTCGATCGACGGCTCGTCGACGAGCGGCGCGGTGTACGGAACGCCGTTCGCGACCGCCGCAAACGCGAGGTACCGCAGATGATCATCGATCACCTCGAGGGCGCCGCCGCTCTTGGGCACACGCAGGAACGGCCCGCCCTCCGCCGACTGGACATACACCGGCAGGTAGACGTACGCGTCGTCGAGCGCGAGCTGGTAGACGGTCCCCGCAACGGACGCGACGAGCTCGCTCGAACCGCCTGCCTTCGGGACGCGACGCACTTCTGACGTTGCCGTCTCCGGACGGTACGCGACCCAGTAGACGTCGGTGGCATCGATCGCGATGTCCATCACCTGCTTCGGGCCCGTCGCGAGTCGCGGATCCGATGGGCCGCCCGTGCGGGCGCCGCTTCCCGAGACACTACAGCCGCACAACAAGAGCGCAGGGAGCCACCAGCGTTGCGTCATGATTCCAGGATATCAACCGCCGCGAGCGATCGTGAGGTGATACGCGCGCGCGTCGCGTGTGAACGGCCAAGCAGCAGGGATGTTGATGGAAGTCCCGAGGCGAGCAGCCTTCGTGCACGTTCGTGCACAAGCGCGCGTGCCCGCGGCGATCGCATCTCAGTTCGCCTGATCGATCGCGAGGTTACTCTCCAGACCGGAGGGCAGTATGGAATCCGCCGAGATCGATCTCGTCGATATCGCTTCCGATCCGACCGGTGAGGTCGCGAAGGTCCAGGCGGCCGAGCCGGCGAAGCCGGAGCGCATGCCGAGTGGCACGCTCGCCCCGCCGCTGCGCGCGACGGAAGCTGACGATGGGCTCGACGCATTGCGTGCGGAGGCGGAGAAGCACCACGCGGCCGAGGCGTGGGAAGACCTCGCGCAGACGCTGCGATCGATCATCGATCTCGGGCAGCTGCAGGACGTGATCGGCGAGCAGGAGATGCTCGAGCTCCATGCGCAGCTCGGCGCGATCGAAGGCGACCGGCTCGGGCGGACGGATGCGGCGATCCGCGCGTGGCGCGAGGTGCTCGCGATCGATGCGTCGGATCTGGGCGCACTGACCGCGCTCGAGAGCCTGTACGAGCGCGATGGCGACGTGCGCGAGCGGCTCGAGGTGCTCGAGAAGCGTGCGCTGCTGATCGACGACGAGGACGAGCGACGCGCCATGCTGCTCGAGGCCGCGATGGCCTGGGACGACGAGCTCGACAACCGCGAGCGCGCCGCCGAGCTGTACGAGCGTCTGCGCGCGGCCGATCCGAGCAACCTCGTGGTGGCGGAGCGGCTGTGCGCGATCTACCGGCATCAGCGCGAGTGGGCGACGCTCGTCGAGGTCCTGCTGGAGCGGTCCGAGCTCGTCGAGGGTGTCCCGCAGCAGATCGAGCTGCTGCACGAGGTCGCCGCGGTGTACGAGCGCGAGCTCGGGGATGCGGAGAGTGCGTTCTATGTCGTGCAGGCCGCGTTCAATCGCGACCACCGGCACGCGCACACGGTGCGAGAGCTCCAGCGGCTCGCGGCCGAGGCGAGCTTGTGGCAAGAGCTGCTCGACGAGCACACGAAGCACATCGGCGAGCTCGAGCGCGAGGATCCGCGCGCCGCGGCCGACCTGTGGGTGAAGATCGGGCGCTGGTACGTCGACGAGCTGTCGCAGCGCGAGTACGCGCTCCACTCGATGCAGCAGGCGCTGCGGCTCGAGCCGGCGCACGCGGGTGCGCTCGCGGCCGTCGCCGCGTTGCAGCCGAGCGGCAGCGACGCGATCGCGGTGTATCAGCAAGCACTGCTCCACGATCCGAGCTCGCCCGATGCGCTCGCGGCGCTCGAGCGGCACTACCGGCAGCAGGAGGCGTGGGAGCCGCTCGTCGACATCCTCGTGCGCCGGGCGCGAGTCACCGTCGAGGACCGCGACATCGCGCAGCTGCAGCTCGAGATCGGATCGATCTGCGAGCACCGTCTCGACGATACGGTGCAAGCGGTCACCGCGTACGCAAAGGTGCTCGAGGTCGAGCCGGAGAACCTGCGGGCGCTGCGCGCGCTCGAAGGGCTGTACGAGAAGACGTCGCAGTACGAGAAGTACCTCGGCGTCCTCGAGGCGCAGCTCGCGGTCGCGGCCGGCAACGGCGAGCGGATCTCGCTGCTCGAGCGGATCGCGGCGACGTACGAGGAGCGGTTCAACGATCTGCCGCGCGCGGCCGCCGCGTACGAGCAGATCATCGAGATCGACGCGCGCAGCTACGCCGCGTATCACCTGCTCGCGCGCCTGTACCAGCAGGCGGGCAATCACGAGGCGGCCGCCGAGACGCACCGCAAGCACATCGCGGCGACGACCGATCTGCCGACGCAGGTCGAGCTGCACGTCGAGCTCGGCCGGATCTACGCGAAGCACGTGCGTGACGTCGACCGCGCGATCGAAGCCTACACCGACGCGCTCGCCCTCGATCCCGACGAGCCGCACGCGCTCGAGGCGCTCGCCGATCTGTACGAGCAGCTCGGCGCCGGTGACTCGGCGGCCCGCATGCTCGAGCGGATCGTGCAGGCCGCCGATGACGCAAAGAAGCCGGAGCTGTTCTGGCGGCTCGGCCGCCTGCAGTACAAGTTCCTCGGCGAGCCGGCCGCGGCCGAGGCGAGCCTGCTGCGCGCCCTCGCGCTCGCGCCCGCGCACGTGGCGTCGATGGAGGCGTTGATCGAGCAGTACTCCGATCGCGGCGACTGGCTGAAGGCGGCGCAGATGATGACGCGCGCCGAGGTACACTCGCAGGTCGCGGTCGACAAGGTGCGCCTGCTGACCGGGGCCGCGAACATCCACCTGCACCAGCTCCGTGCGCCCGACCAGGCCCGCGAGCTCTATGCGGCCGCGATCGCGATCGATCCGGAGCATGTCGAGGCGGGCCGCGCGCTCGCCGGCCTGTACTTCGACGCCGCGCAGTGGAAGGAGCTGTCGCCGGTGATCGAGATGCTGTGTCGCAAGGCGGCCCAGCTGCGCGCCGATGCCCGCGAGCTACACGAGCTGCACTTCCGGGCCGCGCGCTGTGCCGACGAGCTCGGCGAGCATGCGAAGGCCCTCGGCTACTACACGACCGCGAGCGACATCGACTCGCTCCACGTCCCGACGCTGCTCGGCCGCGCCGACCTGCTGTTCAAGATGCAGAGCTGGGATCAAGCCGGCCAGGCGTTCCAGACGCTGCTGTTCGAGCACCGCGACGGCCTGCGCGAATTCGAGATCGCGCGCAGCTACCACCGGCTCGGCCAGGTGCTGCAGAAGCTCGGCCATCGCAAGAAGGCGCTCGCGATGTTCGACAAGGCGCTCGAGCTCGCCCCGCACGACCACGAG
>JAFAOG010000175.1 GCA_019237945.1 Deltaproteobacteria bacterium
GGCGTGTCGGAGAAGTTGCCGAGCTCGGCATCGAACGCGGCGCCGCGCGAGCCCGCGCCCGGATCCGCATCGACGCGCAGCGCGGTCACGGCGACGTTCGGCAGCTTCGGCGCGCGCAGCTCGAGCGGCACGAGGGCGGGCCCGTCCTTGCCCCACGGCGACTCGTCGCCATGAAAACCGGTCTTCGCGACGAGCGAGATCAAAAACACCGTCTTCTTCGCATGCGACGACGCCGCGAGCAGCTGGGCGGCCCGCGTCAGCGCGCGCGTCGTATCGGCCGGCCGCGACGACGGCTCGAGCGCGAGCAGCTGGTCGCGCAGGCGAAGGTGGTCTCGCGTCAGCTCGGTCGGATGGTCGGCGCCTTCGCTCGCGCGCACGATCGCGACCTCCGCTTCGGGGCCGAGCTGCGTGAGGATCTTGCGAGCCTCGTCGGTGGCGCGGCGGAGCCACGGGCGGCCGTCGATCATGTAGCCGCTCGCGAACGAGTCGTCGATCACGAGCACGGCGGCCTGCGGACCGCGCGTCACCGTCGGGCCCTTGCGCTCGCACGACGTGAACGGCTTGGCGAGCGCGATCGCGACCGCGAGGCACGCGAGGGCACGCACGAGTAGCAGCAGGCGCTCGCGCAGCCGCAGCCGGCGCGCCGTCTTGCGCTTCGTGCCCATCAGGAAGTCGAGCGCGGCGAACGGGACGATGCGCGCGCGCTGGCGGCCGATCAGGTGGATCGCGATCGGCACCGCGAGCGCGATCGCGCCGATCAGCATGAACGGCGCCAAAAAGCCGAGACTCATGACGCCCGCCGTCCCGGCGCCAAGCGCGACCGCGCGACGAGCAGCTCGAGCAGCGTCGCCTCGAGCGGCGCATCGGTCATCGCGAGGTGGTAGTCGACGCCGGCGCCGCTCAGCGTCGTGCGCACCTTCGTCAGGAACGTTTCCATGCGCTCCTGATAGTCGCGGCGGATCGCGGACGGGTTGACCAGCATCTTGTGCTGCGTCTCGAGCGACTGGAACTGCGTCAGACCCTCGTAGGGCAGGGTGCGCTCGTGCGGGTCGAGGACGTGCAGTACGCTGACGTCGTGGCGCTGGGCGCGAAGTGCGGCGAGCGCGCGCACGGTCTCGTCGTCGGGATCGAACAGATCCGAGGCGAGGATCACGAGCGCGCGCCGGCGACGCGACAGCTCGCTGATCCGGTGCAGACAGTCCGCAGGCGATTCGTCGCCGACCGCGCCCTTCGTCATCACGTGATCGATCACGCCGAGCACGTCGTGGAGGTGCGTCGTGCGCGCGCGCGGCGGCACGAGCGTCTCGACCTTGCGATCGCCGCACGCGACGAAGCCGAGCTTGTCCTGCTGCTGGATCACGAGGTACGCGAGCGCCGCGATCGACAGGCCCGCGTACTCGAGCTTCGTCAGCCCGCCACCGCCGAACGCCATCGACGCGCTCGCGTCGAGCACGAGATAGACGGTCAGCTGCGACTCCTGCTCGAACTGCTTGACGTAGTAGCGATCGACCTTCGCGTACGCCTTCCAGTCAACGTGGCGCAGCTCGTCGCCGGGCGAGTATTCCTTGTGCTCCGAGAACTCGACCGACGAGCCGTGCATCGCGGCCCGATGCAATCCGCTCAGCGCGCCCTCGACGATCACCCGCGCCTTGATCGGCAACGAGCCGAGCCGCGCGAGCTGCGCCGGGTCGATCCCGGGGCCGGAAGTGAATCCCGGCCCCTCCATCTTAGGTTGCTTCGGCAGCATCAGGGCGTGATGGTCTGCAGCAGCCGGTCGACGATCTCGCCGGCGCGCTGACCTTCCGCCTCGGCGCGGTAGTTGAGGATCAACCGGTGCTGCAGCGTCGGGCGCGCGAGCGCTGACACGTCCTCGATCGATACCGCGAAGCGACCGTCGAGGATCGCGCGCGCCTTCGCGGCGAGGATCAAGAACTGCGACGCACGCGGGCCGGCGCCCCAGCTGATCGCGTCGCGGATGAACGCGGGGGCATTCGGCGATGTCGGCCGCGTCGCGCGCGCGAGCGCCACCGCGTACTTGACGACGTGATCGGCGGCCGGCACCCGGCGCACCAGCTCCTGCAGCTGCAGGATGCGCTGTGGTGACAGCACGCGCGCGAGCTCGGGCCGGTGGTCGCTCGTCTGCTGGCGGACGATCTCTTCTTCCTCGGCCTCGGTCGGATACTCGACGTCGACCTGGAACATGAAGCGATCGAGCTGCGCCTCGGGCAGCGGGTACGTGCCCTCCTGCTCGATCGGGTTCTGCGTCGCGAACACGAGGAACGGCAGCGGTAGCTCGTGGGTCGCGCCGCCCGCGGTGACGCGGAACTCCTGCATCGACTGCAGCAGCGCGGCCTGCGTCTTCGGCGGCGTGCGGTTGATCTCGTCGGCGAGCACGAGGTTCGCGAACACGGGGCCCTTGATGAACCGGAAGATCCGGCGGCCGGTCGTGTGGTCTTCCTCGAGCACCTCGGTGCCGGTGATGTCGGCCGGCATGAGGTCGGGCGTGAACTGGATGCGCTGGAACGACAGGTTCAGCGTCTCGGCGAGCGTCGAGATGAGCAGCGTCTTCGCGAGGCCCGGCACGCCGACGAACAGCGTGTGGCCGCGCGCGAACAGCGCGACGAGCAGCTGATCGACGACCTTCTTCTGGCCGATGATCCGTTTCTCGATCTCGGTGACGATCTGCTTGTGCGCCTCGGCGAGCTCGCCGACGGCCTCGAGGTCGTTCTTGACCTGCGCCGCCGGGCCAGTCGGCACGTCATCGACCGACGCGGGCACGACCGGGTTGACCTCGGTCGGCTGCTCTTGCCGGATCGGCGTGATGGGCGTGATCTCGGAGGACTTCATCAGTTCTTCAGCTCGTCACAGGCAGCGCGCTCGCGGGCCGACCGTGAATCTCCAACTTGTTGGTATGCTTCTGCAAGCCCGCAGCGCGTTTGTGGATCGAATGGGCTGACGCGCAAAGCCTGCTCGTACGCGGAGATAGCCTCCGGCCATTGATGCCGCGCCCCCCGCGCGATGCCAAGCGTGACCGCGGGAGTCGCGTCGCGGTCATCTGCCGCAGCCAGCGGGGTCGCCAGCTCGATCGCGCGGTCGTACTTGCCGAGCTCGACCAGCGTGCGCGCCAGCTTGCCCGCGATGAACGGCTGCTCCGGACCGGCCGCCGCGAGGGCTTTCTCGTACTCGACGGCCGCGGAATCGAGCATCCCGCGGGCGCGCAGCATGCCGCCGAGCCGGGCGAACTTCTTCGCGCGCGGGTTGAGGCTCTCGAGTCCGACGTTCTCCGAGTCGGTCCCGCCCTTCGCGAACTTGATGCCCTTGCCGGCGCGCGCCTTCGGATCGCCGACCTTGAGGTGCGCGTGCCACTCGCTCTCGACCGTCGGCCACGGCATCCCCATCGCATCGGCGACCGCCCGCCGCGCGCTCTTGCCGTCCTTCTGCTCGGCGATCAGATCGCGGATGCCCTTGTAGCCGATCTTCTGCTGCATCCAGCCGACGAGCGTGTAGACCTCGGCGTACGCGAGCGCCGCCGCTTCCTGGCTCGGCAGCTTCGCCATCGACGGATGCATCTCGTCGAACGTGATCAGCCGGCCCTTCTTGATGCCGGCGTTCAGTAGGGCCTGCTCGGTCGCGCTCAGCGACACCTCCGGCGGCCGGCGCCAGCGCGTCTGCTCGAAGCGCGCGATGCCTTCCTGCAGCCAGACCGGCACCGCGTCGTACGACAGGCGCGACACGAGGATGTGCGTGTACTCGTGGACGAGCGTGTCCATCCACGGATAGCCGAACAGCGTCGCGCGCGGCGACACGACCATCAGCTTGTTGTACTTGGACAGCGCGATCGTGCCGGTCTTCTCGATGTCGCTCTCGGTCAGGGGCGATAGCTTCGCGAGATCCGCGGGCGCGCCAAGGATCTCGACGCGAATCGGGTCCGCGGGGCGCAGGCCGAGATCCTCGCCGACGGTCTCCCACGCGGTGTCGAGCGCCTCGCCGGCTAGCTCGGCGATCGCGGAATCGGGGCTGCCCGCCGCGTAGCGAATGCTGAAATGGCCCTTCGGCGACTTCGCCTCGACGAACGTCTCCGTCACCGCGCGCGTCGACGCGGCAAGCTTGCGCGTCTGAGCGACCATGCCGTCGACGGCGTCGTCGGGAACCTTGTCGAGCAGCTTCTCCGCGCCGGCATAATCGCCGAGCTGGAACGCGAGCTCGGCCTCGAGCCACTTGACCTCGACGGCATCGGGCGCGCGCTTCTTGAGATCGTCGAGGAGTGCCTTCGCCTCGTCGATGCGGGAGGTCGTCAAAAAGCGTGCAGCTTTGATGACGTCGCCGGTGACGGTGCGATCGCGGCGTGCCTCGGTGGGGGCGGAGCCCAGAAGAACAACCGCCAACACGCCGAGACGCCAAGATCGGAATTTCGAACCGCTGATCGGTTTTCGCCTTGGCGCCTTTGCGTCTT
>JAFAOG010000567.1 GCA_019237945.1 Deltaproteobacteria bacterium
TCGCTTCCTTGAAGTGACCGCGGTTGAACTCGAGCCAGCCGCTGAGGAACTGCGCCTCCTGCGCCCACGCGGTGTGCGGATACGCGGCGACGACCTTGTGGTACCAGGCGATCGCATCGTCATCGCGATCCGCGCGCGACAGCGCCCGCGCCCCGTGGAACATCGCCTCCGCCTGGTGATCGCTGCCGAGCTTCGTATAGACGCCGAGCAGCAGCGTCGCCGCATCGCCGTAGCGCCGCCGCATGTCGAACAGCGTCGTGCCGAGCCAGTAGTCGTGATCCGTCTGCTGCTCGTCCGGCGGCACGAGCGCGAGCTCCACGACCGCCTGGTCCCACAGGTGCGCGGTCGACAGCTGCTTCGCACGCTCGATCCGCTCGTGCGCGGTCAGCGGCGGAGCCCCGAGCTCGATCGCCTTGGCATCGGCCCGCTCCGCCAGCGGATGCGCCGGATGCGCGACGGCGAGCGCGCGATACGCCGCGGCACTCGGCTTGGCCTCCGCGATCCGCCACATCGCCGTCCCGACATCGCCGACATCCTCCGCGCCGGCAACCGCGATCAGCCCCGCGTACGCCTTCGCGGCCGCCGCCTTGTCGCCGCGATCCCACGCGCAGTCCGCGAGCCGCCACGGCACCTCGCGCGCGAACCGCGATCCATGCAGCTTGCCGAGCGCCTCGAACGCCTTCTGCGCCGACGCCGTCTCTCCCGTCCGCAGCGCGACCATGCCGCGCAGCCACAACAGGTAGTCGCGATCGACGACCGAGTCATCCGCGATCCCGCTGACCAGCTTTCGCGCGCGCTCGAGGTCGCCCGCGTCGTACGCGCGGAACGCATCGCCGAGTGCCTTGACCGCCGCCGGATCCGCGGGCTTACCGCCCTTCGCCTGCGCGAGACCGCCGAGCAGGGCCACCAGGAGCCCAGCGGCGGCGAGCGTGTGGAGGATCGCTCGCACGCCCCGAGTATAGCGAGTCGATCCTGGCCCGCGACCTTTCTGATATACCGCCCGGCGATGGCATACGCGGCGCTCGACTACTTCGGCATCGACGAGCTCTACACGCACGAGGAACGCATGATCCGCGACACCGTGCGCGAGCTCGTGCAATCGCGCGTCCTGCCATCGATCGGCAAGCACTTCTCGGCCGGCACGTTCCCGCACGAGCTGATCCCGGTGTTCGGCGAGATGGGCCTGCTCGGCCCGTCGCTCACCGGCTACGGCTGCGCCGGCATCTCGCCGACCGGCTACGGCCTGATCTGCCAGGAGCTCGAGCGCGGCGACTCGGGCATCCGGTCGTTCTGCTCCGTGCAGGGCTCGCTCGTGATGTATCCGATCTGGGCGTTCGGCTCCGAGGAGCAGAAGCAGAAGTACCTGCCCGAGATGGCCGCGGGCCGCATGATCGGCTGCTTCGGCCTGACCGAGCCCGACTTCGGCTCGAACCCGAGCGGCATGCTGACGACCGCCACGCGCGTGAGCGGCGGCTACAAGATCACCGGCACCAAGCGCTGGATCACGAACGGCTCGATCGCGCACGTCGCCGTCATCTGGGCCAAGCTCGACGGCAAGGTCCGCGGCTTCCTCGTCCCGACGAAGACCCCCGGCTTCACCGCGCGCGACATCCACGGCAAGTGGTCGCTCCGCGCCTCCGTCACGTCGGAGCTGATCCTCGAGGACGTCGTCGTCCCCGAGGACGCACTCCTGCCCAACGTCTCCGGCCTCAAGGGCCCGCTGTCGTGCCTCTCGCAGGCGCGCTTCGGGATCACCTACGGCGCGGTCGGCGCCGCGATGGCCTGCTACGACGAGGCGCTCTCGTACGCCAAGGACCGCGTCCAGTTCTCGCGCCCGATCGCGGGCTACCAGCTCGTGCAGCGCAAGCTCGTCGACATGGTCCAGGCGATCACGAACGCCCAGCTCCTGACCTGGCGCCTCGGCCGCCTCAAGGAGAGCGGCAAGATCACGCCCTCGCAGATCTCGCTCGCCAAGCGCAACTGCGTCTCGATGGCCCGCGACATCGCGCGCGACGCCCGCGACATCCTCGGCGCGAACGGCGTCACCGACGAGTACCAGTGCGGTCGCCACATGCTCAACCTCGAGTCGGTGTTCACGTACGAAGGCACGCACGACATCCACACGCTCGTCGTCGGCCAGGACGTCACGGGCATCGCGGCGTTCGAGTGACCCCGTACCGCGGCCCCGCGAAGACCGCCGCGCCCGATCTCCTGATCTGCAGCGGCCTCGACCCCAGCGGCGGCGCGGGCCTGATCGCCGACGTCCGCGTCACCTCCGAGCTGGGCGCGCGCCCGAACGGCGTCGTCACCGCGCTCACCGTCCAGAACACGACGGGCGTCGTCAACTGCCAGGCGTGCGACCCGGAGATCGTCGGCGACCAGCTCGCTTTTTTGATGACCGACATCGAGGTCCGCGCCGTCAAGATCGGCATGATCGGCTCGACCCCGATCGCCAAGGCGATCGCGAACGCGCTCCATCTCACCTCGGCGCCCGTCGTCTGGGATCCGATCCTCTATCCGTCGCGCGGCGACATCGCGCTCACCGACTCGCTGTTCGCCGACGCGATGCTCGCCCTCCGTCCCCACCTCACGGTCGTCACGCCGAACGCGCGCGAGCTCGCGTACATGACCAACCTCCCGGTCACCGACCTCGCCTCCGCGGAAGCCGCGGGCCGCGCGCTCGCCGCTCGCCTCGACTGCGCGGTCCTCGTCAAGGGCGGTCACCTCGCGACCGACGAGTCGGTCGATGTCCTGATCACCACGACCTCGCGCGACGAGCTCCGCACCGCGCGCATCCCGTCGGGCGAGCACGTTCACGGCACCGGCTGCGCCCTCTCCTCCGCGATCGCCGCGCACCTCGCGCACGGCCGCGAGCTCCTCGACGCCGTCACCCTCGCCAAGGACTACGTCCGCGAGCACATCGCATCTCCCGCGCACCCCGGCCGCGGCGCGCCCGCCGCGCTGTAACCCGCGCACCGCGCGTGCTATCCAAGCCGCGTGAAGGTCGTCGTCACCGGCGCGACCGGCTTCATCGGCCGCCCGCTCGTTCGCGCCCTCGTCGCCCGCGGCCACGCCGTCACCGCGCTCACCCGCTCCGCCGCGCGCGCGACCGACCTCGCGACCCGCGTCGTCGAGACGGACCTCGAGTCGGCCACCGCCCTCACGCCGCTCCTCGCCAACCACGACGCCGTGATCCACCTCGCGGGCGAGCCGGTCGCGGCGCGCCGCTGGGACGCCCGCCAGAAGCAACGCATCCGCGACTCGCGCGTCGAGTCCACGCGCGCGATCGTCGAAGCGCTCGCCGCGGCGCCATCCCCGCCGCGCACGCTCCTCACCGCCTCCGGCATCGACATCTACGCCTACGCCACCGGCCCGCTCGACGACGACGAGGTCACCGAAGCCGACCCGCCCGCCGACACGTTCCTCGGCCGCGTCTGCCGCGACTGGGAGCGCGAAGCCCGCACCGCCGAACCGCTCGGCGTCCGTGTCGCCGCGTTTCGCACCGGCCTCGTCCTCGGCCCCGGCGGCGCGCTCGCCCGCCTCGAGACGCCGTTCAAGCTATTCGCCGGCGGTCGCGTCGGCTCCGGCCGCCAGTGGGTCTCCTGGATCCACCGCGACGACGTCGTCAATGCCTACCTCGCCGCCCTCACCGACGAACGCTACACCGGCCCGATCAACGCGATCACCGACTCCACCCGCAACGCCGACTTCTCGCGCGCGATCGGCCGCGCGCTCCACCGCCCGTCCTGGCTGCCCGTCCCGGCGTTCGCGCTCAAGGCCGCGGTGGGCGAGCTGGCCGAGTCGATCCTCAACGGCCGCCGCGCGATCCCGGCAAAGCTCCGCGCGCTCGGCTTTGCATTCTCACACCCGGATCTCGACGAGGCGGTCGCCTCCGCGCTTACCGAGAAGCGGTGACCGTCTTCCGGCCGCCGGGACGGATCGCGTGCACGACGGGCGCGTCGATCGCATGCTCGCCATGGTCATACGGCCATACGAACCCGCC
>JAFAOG010000285.1 GCA_019237945.1 Deltaproteobacteria bacterium
CAGATCGGCGGTGCGCCGGTCCTGCCACACGATCGCGTGGTGCGCCGCCCGGCCCGTCTTCTTGTCCCACAGCACGGCGGTCTCGCGCTGGTTCGTGATGCCGATCGCCGCGATCGACGACGCATCGATCCCCGCAAGGGCCTGCGCGAGCGCCGTCGTCACCGAGCCCCAGATGTCCTCGGCGTCGTGCTCGACCCAGCCCGGCTGCGGGTAGATCTGGCGGAACTCCTTGTAGCCCCGGCCGCGCACGGCGAGCTTCTCGTCGAGGACGAGCACGGTCGTGCCGGTGGTGCCCTGGTCGATCGCGATCACATGGCGCATGAGAGCTCTCCTCGCTTGACGCCGACGTTGCGGCGGATGAAGTCGATGACCTCGGCGGCGACGATGTCGCGCTCGACATCCGCCGCGATCAGGTGATAACTGCGCGGCAAGATCCGCGTGCGCACGGCGTTGGTGCGGGCGGCGATCCGCGCGGCGCACGCGACCGGTGCGGTGTGGTCGCGGCGGCCGTGGAGGACGAGCACCGGCGCGCGGATCTGATCGAGCTCGCCGCCGACGAGCTTCATGAACCGGGCGAGCTCGCCGAGCGCCTTCGTCGGGATCTCGTCGTAGCAGGGATTCTCGCGCCGCACGGCGGGGTCGCGGACGTCGCTGCGCGCGAGCTTGGGGATCGCGGGCCAGCGCAGCGCGCCGCGGGCGGCCCAGTCGGCAACGCGACCGGCCAGACCGTCGAGCCACAGTGGCGCGGCGAGCGTCGCGACGGCGGCGACATCGGGGCGGTGCGCGGCGAGGTGGAGCGAGAGCAAACCGCCGAGCGACTGGCCAACGACGGCGACCTGGCCGCACATCAGGCGCAGCGAGTCGAACGCGTCCTCGACGGCGTCGGCCCAGTCGCGGTACGTCGTGCGATCGAGGTCCTCGACGCGCGTTCCGTGGCCCGGCAGACGTAACCCGTGCACGGTGATGCCCGCGCGCGCGAGTTGCTCGCCGAGATACTGCATCTCATAGGGCGTCCCGGTGAAGCCGTGCACGAGTACGGCGCCGATCGCACCGTCGCCGACGAGATCGAATGGATCCCCGAGCGCCACGAAGCCTCGTTATCACACCGGTGCGCACATTGACAGGTCACGTCGATCTGCGATTGGATCGAATGACTACGCCGGGTTGCGATGAGCGAGTGGAAGACCCGCATCACGAAAGTTCAGGTCGTCAAACCGGCGAAGGAAACCGGTGAGGCCTGTCTCGTGCTCATCTATCCGCCGGGCCCGGATATGGGCAAGCGGTTCCCGCTGACGCGCAACGAGATCGTCCTCGGGCGCGGCGCTGATTGCGATATCCAGGTCGACCGCGACAGCGTCTCGCGCCGCCACGCGCGCGTGTTCCGCAGCGGTGACAGCTGGTCGGTCGAGGATCTGCAGTCGACGAACGGCAGCTACGTCAACGACGTCCCGGTGACGAAGAGCGTGCTGCGCGATGCGGACTTCCTCAAGATCGGCGCCGCGATCTTCAAGTTCCTCACCGGCTCGGGCATCGAGGCGAGCTACCACGAAGAGATCTACAAGATGACGATCGTGGACGCCCTGACCGGCGCCCACAACAAGCGCTACTTCCTCGAGTTCCTCGAGCGCGAGATCGCCCGCTGCGCCCGGTATCGCCGTCCGCTGTCGCTCTTGATGTTCGACATCGACCACTTCAAGCAGATCAACGACAAGCACGGCCACCTCACCGGTGACTACGTGCTGCGCGAGATGTCGCGCCGGCTGCTCGGCCGCGTGCGCCGCGAGGAGCTGCTCGCGCGTTACGGCGGCGAGGAATTCGCGGCCGTGCTGCCCGAGACCGATATCACCGGCGCGCGCACGTTCGGCGAGCAGATCCGGCGGCTCGTCGGTGATCAGCCGTTCGAGTACGAGGGCGACAAGTTCCCGGTGACCGTGTCGGTCGGCGTCACGTGCGTCGAGGGCGAGGACGTCGACGTCAGCACGTTCATCAAGACCGCGGACGACAACCTGTATCGCGCCAAGCGCGAGGGCCGTAACCGCGTCGTAGGATAACGCGTGGGCAAGGGGCGCCTCGAAGCGTTCTCCGACGGCGTCCTCGCGATCATCATCACGATCATGGTGCTCGAGCTGAAGGTCCCGCACGAGGGGACGCTCGAGGCGTTGCGCGGACTGGGCCCCGTCGCCGTCGGCTACGTCGTCAGCTTCACGTACGTCGGCATCTACTGGAACAACCACCATCACCTGATCCACCTCGTGAAGAAGGTCGACGGCCGCGTGATGTGGGCGAACCTTCATCTGCTGTTCTGGCTGTCGCTGTTGCCTTTGATGACCGGCTGGGTCGGCGAGCATCCGCACATGGCATGGCCGGCCGCCTGCTACGGCATCGTGCTGCTCGCCGCCGCGATCGCGTGGCTGATCCTGCAGACGATCATCACGCGCGATCATCCCGACGTCGCCCGCGCGCTCGGCGAGGACTGGAAGGGCAAGATCTCGCCGCTGATCTATCTCACCGGCATCGGCTCGGCGTTCTACTCGCCGTGGATCTCGGAAGCCTGTTACGTGACGGTCGCGATCCTGTGGATCGTCCCCGATCGCCGGCTCGCGCGCGCCGCGCATGGGAGCGAGTAGTGTCCGTCGAGCTCGACGAGACCGCGCCCGCCACGCGCGACTCTGGCCCGGCGCTGCCGCAGCGGATCTCGAAGTACGAGGTCGGCAAGCGGCTCGGCACGGGCGGCAACGGCGTCGTGATGCTCGCGCGCGACGTCACGCTCGACCGCAAGGTGGCGATCAAGCTGCTGCGCGGCGCGGCGACCGAGGAGGCGAGCCAGCGGCTGCTGCGCGAGGCCCAGGCCGCGGCGAAGCTCTCGCACGAGAACGTGATCATCGTCCACGAGGTCGGCACGCACGAGGGCGGCGTGTTCGTCGCGATGGAGTACGTCCCGGGCGGCACGCTGCGCGACTACCCGCGCTCGCACACGTGGCGCGAAACCCTCGACATCTACATCCGCGCCGGCCGCGGTCTCGCCGCCGCGCACGCCGCCGGGCTCGTCCATCGCGACTTCAAGCCCGACAACGTGCTCGTCGGCGATGATGGCCGCGTCCGCGTCACCGACTTCGGCCTCGTCTCGGTCAGCGGCACGAAGGCCGTCTCCGTCGAGTCGCTCGACGGCAAGCTCCTCGACACCACGCTGACCCGCACCGGCACCGTGATGGGCACGCCGCGCTACATGGCGCCCGAGCAGCACGACGGCGGCACCGTCGACGCGCGCGCCGACCAGTTCGCGTTCTGCGTCGCGCTGTACGAGGCGCTATTCCACCACGAGCCGTTCGAGGGCGACACGTACGAGACGATCGCGACCCACGTGTGCGAAGGCGCGATCGTGCCGCCGCCCGCGGACTCGCCGGTGCCAAGGCCGATCCGCGATGCGATCGTGCGCGGGCTCGCGCCAGATCCCGACAAGCGCTGGCCGTCGGTCGACGCGCTCCTCGACGCGCTCGCGCCACGGCCGGATCGCCGTCGCCGCTGGTGGATCGCCGCGATCGCAGCGGTGCTGGTCGTCGCCGCCGTCACGGTCTTTCTCGTCGAGCGCCGCCGCCACCGCGAGACCGTGGAAGCCGTGTTCGACCGCGCGCAGGATGCCTACATGCACGGCGACTACGAGGCCGCCGTCGCCGGCTGGAAGCGCGCGTTCGAGCTCGATCCCGACATCGACGGACGCGGCGCCGCCTACGTCTACAACATGGCGGCCTCGTACGAGCAGCTCGGCAAGTGCCCCGAGGCCGTGCGCAGCTACCAGCGGTACTTGACGCTCGGCACGTCCCACGACGATCAGCAGGTCGTCGAGAAGCACCTCGCCGAGCTCGGCGACTGCAAGCCGCACGTCGAGACCGCCGACGAGGCCTACAAGAAGGGCGAGACCGCGTACAACGCCGGCGACAACGCGACCGCCGCCGCCGCGTTCAAGCGCGGGTTCGCGCTGCAGGACCACTGGGACGACAAGAGCGCGGCGTACCTGTACAACGCCGGCCAGGCGTTCCGGCAGATGGGGAACTGCGCCGATTCGGCGGCCGCGTTCAAGCAGTACCTCGCGATCAAGACGAAGCTCGACCCCAAGCTTCGCACCGAGATCGAACAGCGGGTCAAGGAGCTCGATGAGTGCGCCGTGCTGCAGAAGCAGGCAGAGGCGGGCTCGGGGAGCGCTACTCGATGAGCGCGTCGACGTAGTACGCGCGGCCGCGCACGAACTCGGCGGTCACCCCGAACACGCTGACGAACGTCGCGACGACGGTCAGCGGTGTCGCCTCGGCCTCGAGCAGCAGCGCGCCGCCGAGCAGCAGGCTGACGCCGAGGACGCGGCCGCCCCACGCGAGCGCGAGCGTCGCCACCTTGTGATGCGAGAGCAGATTGTCGAGGCCGCCGACCGCGAGCTCGAACGCGAGGATCGTGAAGATCGTCCAGCGCGGGCAGTCCGTGTAGACGAGCACGGCAAACAGCAGGATCGGCAGCGCGAGCGAGCCGAGGATGCGCACGCCGTCGGCCATCGAGAAGTCGCCGCGCCCGCGCAGCTGCTTCCAGCCGATCACGATGTAGTCGATGCCGCTGATCCACGTGATCGCGACGATGCCGATCATGATCGCGCGCAGCGCGTACATCTCGTCGTAGACGAACACGAGGATCAACGCAATGAACGACGCGCTCATCACGAGCGCACCGCGCCAGAACTTCCGGCGCACGATCCACAGCGCGATCATCGCGATGATCGGCGCCGCGGCGCCCACCCAGAACGCGGCGAGCAGGATGTTCTTGTTGTGGACGAGCGGGAACAGCAGCATCACGCCCATGCCCTGCATCTGCGTCCACGTCTTCGCCTTCGCGATGTAGCTGGTCTTGAGCGTCAGGTTCCGCTGCTCGTAGGCGGAGCGCAGCGCCGTGATGAAGAACTCGCGCGTGAACATCAGCGCGCACGCCCACCACGGCACGAGCCCGGTATCGGCGAACGGCGTGTACGCGAACGCGATGAACACCTTGTCGGCGATCGGATCGAGCAGGCCACCGAGCGTCGTGGGCCCGTACTTGCGCGCGAGCATGCCGTCGACCCAGTCGGTGCAGCCGATCAGCGTGCCGGCGATCAGCGCCCACCAGAACCACCGCGAGTCGCCGGTCTTCGCGCCGCGATAGATCATCCACGCGAGCAGCGGCATGGGAACGAGGCGCGCCAGGGTGACCTGGTTTGCCGTGATCCATGGCTTGCCCGTGCGTGGCACGGGGGGACCCTAGCATCAGTCGTCGTCGGAAATCATCTCGGTGTTACATCACGCCGGAACCGCTCTGATCGGTCGTGACACAGCTCGCCTTGACGTGAATATCCGGGCTCGGTACGACCCCGCCGCGATCGACGACCAGCTTGTAGTGGTGCGTCGAGTGCGTGTAGCTGCAGTGCGCGTCGTCCTCGTCGATGTGCCAGCACGGCGTCGCGCCGGCCGACAGCACGCACGACGGGATCACGGAGAGCTCGGTCTCCTTGCCGTTCGTGTACTTCATGTCGCTGACCGTGCAGTCGGGCTGCAGGCCCGGCATGTCCGGATCGAGGTCGGCGACCTCGGCGTCGAAGCACGGATCGCTGAGCACGCGCTTGAGCAGCGCGCCGATCTGCGTCAGGCCGTCGCTGAGATCGCCCTTGCAGATCGTCGTGCGCGTGTTGCGCTCCTCGAAGCCCTGGAGAAAGCTCGCCGTGCGCACCGCCGGAAACGCGGTCTGCTGCGTGCCGGTGCTCGCGGTGTAGTGACAGCTCGCATCGAGCACCGTCTCGTGGTGCGCGGGATCGTCGATCGTCGCGAACGGCGTCGGATCGCCCACGATGCCAGCGACAACGACATCCTTCGGATCGGCCTTGAGGCCCTTCAGGAAGTCGACGTAGCGCTGGACGTCCTCGACGTACTGCGGGTTCGCCTTCGGGTGACAGCTGTTGCGCATCCCGGGCCGCGTCAGATCCGGCGAGTCGTTGCAGTCGACACCATCGCGCGTGCACATGAAGTTGATCGCGACGCCGTCCTGGCTCGTCTGGAACAGCCCGGGGTGTGCGAGCGAGCAATCATCCTCGTCGCCGATCACGACGACGGCGAGGTACGCGTCCTTGCGCAGGAAGCCCGCGTTCGCCGGATTCGTCAGCGCACGCTCGATGCCGCTGAGGTGCTGCTCGATGCCGCAGCCGTTGATCCCGACGTCGGCGAGCGCGCTGAACGCGTCCTCGAGCGTGCCGGAGTAGTTGACGGTGCGGCCGCCGTTGCCGTCGTCGAGGTTGGTGATGAAACGGCCGTTGACCGCCGCCGTCATCCGCATCGCGCCGTCCTCGCCCTTGCCGACGCAGCCGGTGCCGCCGACCGAGCCGACCGTGCCGTCGGTCGCGCTCTCGCCGAGGTCGCTCGTCGCGACGGCGATGTGGACGTTGGGCATGCCGCCGTCGAGCGTCTCGAGCACGTTCATGAACTTGCCGAAGTTCGCGCGCAGCGAGTCCTGCTCTTCCTTCATCGAGCCGGAGTTGTCGATCAAAAACAGGATGTCCGCGTCGCGGCGCGGAACGGCCGGGATGTCCTTGGTCTCGACCTTCCCTTGCTCGGGAAACACCGTCGAGACGCTGCGATCGGGACACGCCGGGAGGAGCGCCAACAACAACCACGAGAGATGCCGCATGCCCGTACGTGCGCAGCGCGTGGCATTTCCGTGCGCCGAAAATGAAAAAGGCCGGGAAGCCCGGCCTTCGTCATCACTGGAGAGCTGCGATCACATCGTCGGGTCGCAGACGCCGTCCATGTTCGCGTCCGTGCACGTGACGCAGTACGAGATGACGTGCGTCTCGGGCGGCGGCGCCTGGCTGCGCTCGACCTTGAGCGTCAGGTGCTGACCGGCCGCGCAGTTCGCGGTGTCGGTCTCGATCGCCCAGCACGGCTTGTTCGTCGACGACGCCGGCGTACCGAGGTTGTCGCACTCGGGGAGCACGGTCTCCTGCTGGTTCGCCTTGCCGTAGTTGGTGACGTCCGACACCGAGCAGTCGTACTGCGGCCCCGGCGTGTTCTTGTCGACGTCGGCGAGCGTGCCGTCGATGCACGGCGAGCCGATGACGCTCTTGAGCAGCTCGGCGATCAGCTGGAGGCCACCGGAGAGGTCCTGCTGGCAGATCGTCGAGAACGTCGAGCGGTTCGGGAAGCTGTCGAGCAGCTGCTTGATGCGGACGGCGGGGTCGGCGACCTCGGTCGAGTTCGACGAGTCCGTGTACGTACAGCTGTGCGTCAGCGCGGGAATCTGCTGCGTCGAGCCGATCGGCGCGCGGAGCTCGACCTCGAACGGCGACGTCACGCCCGCGATCGCGGCGACGATGACGCTGTTCGGGTCGGCCTTGAGGCCCTTGAACGTGTTCACGTAGTCGGGAATCTTCGTCAGGTAGGCGCCGTCGTCGGCCGAGTGGCACATGCCCTTCGGGCCGACCTGGTTCATCGCGTTGGAGTCCGCGCCGCCCTGGTCGCACTTGATGCCGAAGCGCGTGCAGCGGAACGACTGCAGCGGGCCAAGGGTCGCGGTGTCGCTGCCGATCAGCGTCGAGTGCGACATCGAGCAGTCATCTTCGTCGGCGACGATGATGATCGCGAGGTACGCGGTCGGCCGCAGGAAGCCGGCGTTCGCGGGGTTGTTGACGAGCGCGCGCTTGGCCGCCTCGATGTGCTGCTCGAAGCCGCAGCCGTTCGCACCGGCGCTCGCGATCTGCGTGAACGCATCCGACAGCGTGCCGGTGTAGTTCACCTGGCGCATGCCGGTGTTGTCTTTGATGTCGCTGATGAAGTTACCGGTGACGGCGGTCGAGCCGAACGTCTGGAGGTTGCCGCCCTTGCCGTTGCCGGAGCACATGCCCGGACCGGTTCCGATGCCCGGACCCGGCTGCGCATCATCCGCGCCCTTCGATCCAAGGTCCGACGTGACGACGCCGATGTGGACGTTCGGCAGGCCGCCTTCGATCGTGTTCAGGACGTTGATGAAGTTCGGGAAGTTCGCCTTGAGGTTGGTCTGCTTGTCGAGCATCGACGGCGAGTCGTCGATGACGAACAGGATGTCGACGTCACGGTTCACCGTGACCGGGATGTCCTTGTACTCGACGCGACCCTGGCTGACGTCCGGCTTGCTCACCGAACGATCCGGGCAGCCGGCGAGCAGGCCGACAGCAGCAATCCCAAAAACAGAAGACAGACAAACGGCGTGGCGCATGCGCGCACCTCCAGTGCTCCGGCAGCATAGAGCAAGTCCCCCGCCAGAATGAAGTCCGAGGAGTTTCAATTGCTTACTTTTCCGGCGACCTGCGCAACCCGCCAACTCTGTTGGCGATCGCGATCGATCGTTGGCAGCGCGTGTCTACGAAACTCCTGCGGTTTCAGGCGGTTCACTCCGCAACGCATTGCAGCTCGACCAGGGTGTTTGGTGGGACGTCGACATCGCCCTGGTGCACGACAATCCCCCCGTACAGCGGACAGACATCGGTCGTCGCCAACGACCAGCACGGCATTATCGCGTCGTCGCATCGCGCGATCGAACGACCGCTCTGCGTGACAACGCAGTCCGGCTGCAGCCCCGGCGTTTCTCGATCGGAATCCCACGGCGGCCCGTCGAAGCATGGATTCGCGATGCGGATGTTCAGCGGCGGTGGATCCGCGGCATCGATCGCGTAGGCCGGATCGAGTGACTCGAGAGGCACGATCTCGTGCACGGCGCTCGGCGACGCGAACGCCGATGCGAAGGTGTGCAACCGGTCGCCGCCACCCGCGACGAACAGGCTCGCGACGCGCGCATCGAGACGGCGCCCAAGCTCGCCTGGGTCTACGGCCGAGCTGTCGTCCTTGCCCGCGACGATGATCACGGCCAGTCGCGAGCCATCGCGCGTGAGCTCGTCATGGGCGAGCGCCTGGTCGACCGCGGCGAGCGCCTGATTCGCGGACGATCCGACGGCGCGCACATTCGCGAGCGTGCGCAACGCATCGCCCGTCGAGCCGAGGACATTGGTGTGCAGCGCAGTCTCCGTGCGCCGCACGGTGAGAAAGCCACCGCCGACCAGCGCGCCTTCGTCGGTGGGATCTCCGGTGACGACACCTATCCGGGCGCTGACCGGCGAAGGAAGCCCATCGAGCGCGAGACCGGCGTACTCGAGCTGCTGATCGATGAAGTCCGCGCTCGGCAGCAGCGCGCCGGAGCGATCGATCACGAGCAGCACGTCGACGACCTTCGTCTCCGGAACGACGAAGTGGACGTCGATCACGCGCTGCTGGTCGACGTTCGGCGGTTCGGGGAACCGCGGATCGCACGCGGCAAGCCATAGCGCGCACGCGCCGGCACAACGGAGACAGCGCATGCTCAGCGCGTGACGCACTCGACCGAGACGAGGTTCGTCAGGGTCGGCGGGTCGTCCGCGCCGCGGTCGATCGTGAAGTACGGGCTGCCGCTGCCGCAGATCTGGTTGTTCGTCGAGATGCGCCAGCACGGCGTCGCGCCGACGACGTCGCACGACTGGTAGACGCCGCCCGCATCCGTCACCGTGCAGGTGGGCTGCAGTCCGGGCGTCGTCGCGTCGCTGTCGAGCAGCTCGCCGTCGAGGCACGTGAACGGATAGCCCTCGCCGGACGCATCGGGCACGCAGGCGTTGTTGAAGATGAAATCGACGACGCCCTCGCCGGACAGCGGCGCCATCGTGCCGGCGGCGAACGTCGCGAGGCGCGTCGCGGTGTCGGGCGCGGCGACCGCGATCATCGCGTCGTCGGGGTCGGCCTTGAGGCTCTTCACGAATGCGCGCGTGGCGGCCGGATCGGCGGCCGACGCATCGTCCTCGGCGGCGAGCACGACGATCGCGAGCGCCGCATCGTCGCGCAGGAAGCCCGCGTTGCTCGCGTTGTGATCGAGCGCGGCGCGGATCGCGTCGAGCGGCTGCACGCGATCGGCGCCCGCCGTGCCGACGGCGGTGAGCGCCATCATCGTCGTCTCGAACTCGTCGTGGTAGTTCCGCTGATCGACGGTCGGCGTGTAGCGATCGAGCATGAACGCGCCGTCGACCTGCGCGATGTGCCGCATCCCGCCGCCGGCGGTCATGTCGGCGGTCACCACGCCGACGTGCAGGTTCGCGCGCGGCCCGCGGAGCCGCGTCTCGGCGCGGGCGGCGACGAGCTGCATCGTCTGCTGCACCTGCGGGAGGTACGGCGCCATCGCCGGCGAGCTGTCGATCACGAACAGCACGTCGACCTTCGGCGCTGCGCCGTCGAGGTACTCGCGCATCGTGGTCCCGTGCGGCTGCACGGTTGGGACCTCGTTCGTGCGGTCGATGCCGCAGGCGGCGAGCAACGCGGTGAGGAGTACGGTGCGCACGGGTGCCTCAAGAGCAACATGCCGGCCAGCGCGCGCCAACGAAAATCGGCCGCTTGGCCGCAGTTTGCCGTCAACGCGGTTGGCGATCGCCAACTCCGATCACGTGAACGTCCTTAAATCGGGCGTCTGGTACGCTCGCCGCGTGAACCTGCAGCGCGTGCTGCTGCTCGGGCCGGATGACGACGCGCGCCGCGCGTTGCATCTGCTGCTCGATCGGCGCGGGCTGGCGGTCGCGGCGGTCAGCGACCTCGACGCCGCGAAGAAGCACATCGATGGCGAGCGCTGCGAGTGCGTGATCGCGGCGAGCGAGCTCGCGCCGGCGATCGTCGGCGACGTGCCGGTGATCGGCGTGGTCGCCGAGCGCGACGTGGCGGCCGTGATCGCGCTGCTCGATGCGGGCATCGACGACGTGCTGTGCACGCCGATCGACGAGGTCGCGATCGCGCTGGCGCTCCGGCATTTGCGGCCGCGAGACCGGCGCGCGCCGGCGGGTGCGGACATGAACCTCGTCGGCGACGGGCCGGCGATGGCGAAGCTCAAGCACGTGATCCGGACCGTCGCGCCGACGCGCACGACCGTGCTGATCCAGGGCGAGAGTGGGACGGGCAAGGAGCTGGTCGCGCGCGCGATCCACGAGCTGTCGCCGCGCGCGGGAAACAAGTTCGTCGCCGTGAACTGCGCCGCGATTCCAGGGCCGCTGCTCGAGAGCGAGCTGTTCGGGCACGTGCGCGGCGCGTTCACCGATGCGGTGCGCGACAAGCCGGGGCTGTTCGAGGAGGCCGATGGCGGGACGCTGTTCCTCGACGAGGTCGGCGAGCTGCCGCTCGCGCTGCAATCGAAGCTGCTGCGCGCGCTGCAGGAGTCGGAGATCCGGCGCGTCGGCGGCGAGGACCCGATCAAGATCGACGTGCGCGTGATCGCGGCGACGCTGCGCGACCTGCGTGCCGAGAGCGAGGCGGGACGGTTTCGCGAGGACCTGTATTACCGGCTCGCGGTGGTTCCGGTTGCGGTGCCGGCGCTGCGCGATCGGGTCGAGGACATCGAGGAGCTCGCGCGGTTCTTTGTCGCCCGGCATGCGGCGCGGCACGGGCGGGAGGGGCTGCTCGGGCCCGAGGCAATCGCGGCGCTCGAGGCGCGGGCCTGGCCGGGGAACGTGCGGGAGCTCGAGAACGTGCTCGAGCGGGCGGTCGTGCTGTCGGAGGGGCCGGCGATCGAGGTCGAGCAGGTCGCCGGCAAGGCGCAGACGGCGCGCGGGGCGGGCGAGAACGGTGAGCTAAGCATCAAGAAGGCCACGCGATCGCTCGAGGAGGAGCTGATCCGGCGGGCGCTCGGCGTGACGTCGGGAAACCGGACGAACGCGGCCAAGCTGCTCGAGATCAGCCACCGCGCGCTCCTCTACAAGATGAAGGAGTACGGCATTTCCTGACCAGTCGTCGCTTATCGAAGCGAGCGGATACCCCAGAGGCTTTTTGGAGATCGCCTCGCGGCATGACAAAATTTCAAGTCGCTAAGGGGTTCCATGGCCAAGCAATGCATCGGGCTCGACATCGGCTCTTCCTCCGTGAAGGCCGTGCAGCTCAAGCGAAAAGGATCGAGCTGGGCGCTGCAGGCGTTCGGGATGCAGCCGCTTGTGCCGCAGACCATCGTCGACGGCACGATCATGGATCAGAGCGCGGTCACCGACGCGATCCGGCAGCTGTGGAGCCGCTTGAAGCTCCGGCAGAAGGACGTCGCGATCGCGATCGCGGGGCACAGCGTGATCATCAAGAAGATCGCGGTGCCGATGATGAAGCCCGAGGAGCTCCAGGCGAACATCCGCAACGAGGCGGAGCATCACATTCCGTTCGGTCGCGATGACGTCGAGATCGATTACTACGTGACGAACCCGATGACGCCGAGCGGGCAGACCGAGATCCTGCTCGTCGCCGCGAAGAAGGAAGTCGTCAGCGACTACGTGCAGGTCGTTCGCGATGCGAACCTCAGCCCGCAGGTCGTCGATGTCGCGGCGTTCGCGAGCCAGAACGGCTTCGAGGCGAACTACACGCTCGATACGCGCGAGACGATCGTGCTGATCAACATCGGCGCGGCGATCAGCAACATCAACATCGTGCGCAGCGGCGTGTCGCTGTTCACGCGCGACGTGACGATCGGTGGCAACGCGTTCACCGAGGAGATCCAGAAGCAGATGGGCATCGCCGCCGACGAGGCGGAGGCCTACAAGGTCGGCGGCAGCCAGACCGAGGACGGTGTCGTCCCGCAGGAAGTGATCCGCGTGATGGAAGGCGTCAGCGAAGTGATGGCGGGCGAGTTCCAGCGCTCGCTCGACTTCTTCCTCGCGACGACCGCCGACGCGAACGTCACGCGCATCGTGCTCGCCGGCGGCAGCAGCAAGGTCGCATCGCTGCACCGCGCGATCGAGCGCCGCTCGCGGCTGCCTCTCGAGGTCGCCGACGCCTGGAAGAAGGTCGAGATCGATCCGTCGCTCGACCGCACGTACTTGGCCGCGCATTCGCCCGAGGCTCTGATCGGCGTCGGGCTCTCGATGCGCGCGGCGGGAGACAAGTGAGCCGCCGATGATCAAGATCAACCTACTCCCTCAAAAGCGCGCGAAGCGGTCGCTGGCCGCCGTCGCCGGCGAGACCGCGGGTGGCCGCGAGCTCACGATCGGGATCGGCGCGCTGGTTGCCGCCGCGGTGCTCGTGTTCATCGCCGTCGACATGCCGAAGCGCTCGCGGCTGCACGCGCTCGAGGACTCGAACGCTGATCTCCAGAAGGACATCGCCGCGAAGCAGAAGCAGCTCGTCGGGTATCCGGAGCTGCAGAAGGCGTATGACGAAGCGATCGAGCGGACGAGCTCGATCAAACGCCTCGAGGAGGCACGCGTCGTGCCCGCAAACGTGCTGCACGAGCTCGGCGAGATCCTGACGCCGAACCATCTGCCGACGATGACCGCGGAGATGGCGCGCAAGACCGGCACCGGCACCGACAGCGATCCGAACAAGCGCTTCGACTACGCGTGGGATCCGGTCCACGTGTGGCTGACGTCGCTCGTCGAACAGAACGACGGCACGCTCCGGATCGAGGGCGGCGCGCAGACCGAGGTCGACATCACGCAGTTCAGCAAGCGCCTCGCGGCGTCGGCGTACTTCGCGGATATCGCGCCGGCCTCGGAGACGCGCGACAACGACAAGGACTCCGGCATCGACTACTTCCACTTCACGATCACCGGAAAGGTGGCCTACTGATGGCGGCGATGGACGATTTCAATCGCCTGCCGCGGCAGCAGAAGATCCTGCTGTTCGTCGTCGCTGGCATGTTGCTCGGTGCGCTGTACTGGCAGTTCCGATTCAAGCCGCTCAAGCAGAGCGTCGAGGATGCGGACGCCCAGCACCAGCAGAAGATCACGCTCAGCAAGAAGCTCGACGGCGACATCCCGAAGTTCGAGGCGCTCAAGGCGCAGATGCCGCGGCTCAAGCGCCTGATCGACGAGAACCAGACCGCGCTGCCCAGCGAGGCCGAGCTGCCCGCGTTCTTCGATCTGCTCAACCGCAAGGTGACGGAGTCGGGCGTGCAGGTGACGTACAGCCGCCGCATGCAGGAGGAGCCGGTCGAGAACTTCGTCAAGGTGCCGATCGAGATCGAGATGACGGGCACGTTCATGCAGATCAAGAAGTTCTTCGCGTCGCTCGCGCCGAAGAAGAAGCGCCCCGGCGAGCAGATCGCGTCGAGCGACAACGTCGAGGAGAGGGAGCGCCCGGTGTCGATCGAGCACCTCGCGATCACGACGCCAGTCGTCAAGAACCACGAGATCGTGCTGACCGCGAAGTTCACGATGACCACGTACCGCAAGGAAGAACCCGGCGCCCCCGCGGGCAACGGCGCGACGCTGCAGAAGCCGATGGCGCCGTCGGCGCCCAAGCCGCTGCCCTCGGCCGCGACGCCGGCCGGCGCGAAGGCGCGCGTCGAGAACTCGCTCGACAAGGGTGACGATCGCAACCGCAACGCGACCGGCGTCGACGAGGCGAAGACGCCCTCGGGGGCCGGCAGCGCCCGCATGAAGGGAGGCCTGTGATGCGCAAGCTAGCGTTGCTCGCATGCGTGCTGCTCGCCGCCTGTGGTGGCGATGACGACGGCGGCGGCGGTCAGCCCGCGCCGAACGGTGGACCTCCCGGCGGTGGCGGCCCGGCCCCGGCCCCGGCCGCACCGGCGGGACCGAAGCTGACGCCGCGCGCGCACGTCGAGGAGCACGTCGCGTGCCCGACGCCGGAGACCGCGAGCGGCCCCGAGTGCAAGCCCGATCAGGACACGTGCGATACCGGCCTCTACTGCCTCAGCGTCGGCGCCGACGGCAAGGGCGGCACGCACTGCGAGCCGTGCCCGGAGCGCGAGAGCATCCGCCACGAGTTCAAGGACCGCGACTTCGTCGCCGAGCAGTCGCGCGACCCGTTCCAGTCGTTCGTGATCGTGCCGCCGGGCTTCGGTCAGCCGACCGAGGTCAAGCCGGATCTCGACAAGACCTGCACGCGCGCCGACCTGCTCGTCGCGACGAACTACAGCTACGAGGACCTCCATCTCGTCGGCATCGTCGCGCAGGGCACGCAGCGCAAGGCGCTGATGATGGATCCGAACAACCTCGGCCACATCGTCAAGCGCAACGACTGCGTCGGTAAAGAGAAGGCGATCGCGAAGGACATCGGTACCGGCTACGTCACGTTCGTCGTGGCGCCGGAGAACGATGGCCGCGTCCAGCGCCCCGCCGTCGAGAAGAGCGTCCAGCTCTACCCGAACGGCCTGCAGCCGGCGATGCCGACGTCGCAGCCGCCGCCGGCCGACCAGGCGCCGACGACGCCCGTGATCGCACCGCCGTCCGCGAAGACGACGACCGCGCCGCCGCCCCCCGCGGCCCCCGCGCCGGTGATCGCGCCGCCGCCCGCGAAGAAGTAGTCGCGACAGCGCGAGCATAGCCCCCGGAAGATCCCGGCGTGCGCTGCGCGCGCCGCTCCTTGTCGGGGGCGTATCCCGCGAAAAGCGGGAAAAATTTGTGGTGGTGCTCTGGGCGGGCGACAATTTTTTTTGGAGTCGCCATGATCATGAGCCCGAGAACCTGGATCGCCGCGATCGCGGTGATCTCCGCGGCCACCACATCGGTGTACGCCGACGGACGCAACGAGGTGCGTGCAGTGACGTTCGACGACGATGGAGGCGTCACACGCATCCACGTTCGCGGCGAAGACACGCCGACGTTCACGGTGTACAAGCTCGAGCGACCGACACGCGTCGTCATCGACTTGCCCAAGGCGCGGCTCGCCGAGGCGCTCAAAGGTCACGAGAGCGCCGCGACGTTCACGCCCGGAACGTGGGCGGTGTCGACGATCGCGGCGCAGCAGCTCGACGACGGCGCCGTGCGCGTCATCGTCACGCTCGCGCGGCCCGGACGCTACGACGTCAAGACCGACGGCAACGAGGTCATCGTCAGCGTGATGCCTCGCGACGCGGCGCCCAAGGTGGCGAGCCCCGCGGAGCTCGAGGCGGCGAAGCGCGAAGCCGAAACGGCGCGTGCGGAAGCCGACCGGCTGCGCAAGCTCGCGACCGAGCAGCAGGTCAAGGCGGAGATGGCGCAGCGTGCGGCCGCGAACGCCGGGGCGGCCGATGCCGACCGGGCGAAGCAGGAAGCGGCTCGCGCGAAGGCAGACGCGGCGAAGCTCGCGGCGCAGGCGCAGGCGGCGTCGGATCAGGCCGACAAGCTGCGCGGCGAGGCAGACCGCGCGAAGGCGGACGCGGCCGCGGCGCGCGACGCGATGGCGAAGGCCCAGAACGAAGCGGCGAAGGCGCAGAGCGATGCCGCGATGGCGCGCGGCGCGATGACGAAGGCGCAAGACGACGCGGCGAAGGCGCAGGACGACGCGGCGAAGGCTCATGATGATGCGGCGGCGGCGCGTGGCGCGATGGCGAAGGCGCAGACCGATGCGGCGCGCGCGAAGTCCGATGCGGCGCAGGCGCAGCAGCGCCTCGACGAGATGCGCGCGGCGGCCGACAAGGCGAAGACCGTTGCCGAGCGGCAGCGTGCGGAGGCGGAGGCGGCGAAAGCCGAGGCCGCGATCGCGAAGGCGAATGCCGACAAGGAACGCGCGGAGGCAGAGGCGGCGAAGCAGGCCGCGGTGACCGCGCAGCAGGAGGCGCTCGCGTCGCAGCAGGCGGCGGTCGCGGCGAAGCAGGCCGCGGATCAGCAGCGCGCCGACGCGGAGAAGCTGCGGGCCGACACGGAGGCTGCACGCACCGAGGTCGCGCGGGCCAAGCACGAAGCGGAGACCGCGAAGACGCAGGCGTCGCAGATGCTCGCCGATGCGAAGTCGCAGCTCCAGGCGATCGAGAAGCAGCAGAAGGACGCGCAGGCGCTCGCGGACCGGGCGCGGGCGGCGAATGCAGCCGCCGAGGCGCGCGAGGAAGCAGCGCGCGAGATCGCAGCGCGTGCCGCGAAGGAGCGCGCAGACGCCGAGCTCGCCGCGAAGCAGGCGAAGGACACGAAGGATGGCAACGCGAAGGCCGCCGAGGAGCGGCTCGCGAAGGCGCGCAGGATGACCGAGGAGGCCGAGGCGCAGCGCAAGGCGGCCGAGGCCGCGGCCCTCGCGGCGAAGCAGGACCTCGAGCAGACGAAGTCCGCGCTCGCGGGTGTCGAGCAGCAGCGCGCGACGGCGGTGGCGGCGGCGACGGATGCGGCGCGCAAGCGCAGCGAGGCCGAAGCGGCTGCGACGGATGCGGCGCGCCGGCGCACCCAGGCCGAAGTGGCGGCCGCGGATGCGACGAAGCAGCAGCGCGCGGCCGAGGCGGCGAAGTCGCAGGCGGAAGCGGCGCGCCTCGCGGCGGAGCAGCAGAAGCTCGCGGCGGAGCAGGCGGCCCGCGCCGCCGACAATCAGCGCATGGTCGCCGAGAAGGCCGCCGATGCGGCGAACGCGGCGAAGCACGATGCCGAGATGAGCCTGGCGTCGCTCGAGAAGAAGCGTGCGGCGGCCGAGCGTGCCGCGAGTGATCTCGAGGTGCGCATGAAGGCCGAAGCGAAGGCGCAGGCGGAAGTTGCCGCCGCGCAGGCGCGCAAGGCCGGTGACGATCAGATCGCAGCGGCTCGTGCCGAGGTCGACAAGCTGACCGCGGAGCGCAAGCGCGCGGAGACCGAGCTCGCGGATCGCCGCAAGGCCGTCGCGACGCAGGAGGCGCAGGCCGCCAAGCTCGAGGCCGCGGCCGCGCAGGCCCGCGATGCCGCCGACCGCGAGGACGCGCGCAAGACGCAGCTCGCCGCCGACCGCGCCCGCGAGGAGCAGGAGCTCGCGCGCCTCAAGTCACAGAAGGACGACCAGCTCGCGGCGGCGAAGGCCGATGCGGCGAAGGCGAACGCGGCGAAGGTCGCGGCGCAGGTCACGAAGACCGCGCAGATCACGAACGTTGGATTCACGGGCGATGCGGGCACGGGGAACGTCGAGCTGGCGGCGGCGGGGGATACCGCCGTCCAGCTCGGCGAGGTGACGCCGACCCGCGTCGAGCTGATCGTCGACAAGGCGGCGCTCGACAAGAAGCTCGAGCGCACGCTCGATGTCAGCAAGTTCGGCAGCCCCGTCAAGCGGGTGTCGTCGTTCCACGATCCGAAGCACCCCAATCGCGTGCTCGTCGTCGCCGAGCTGTCGCGGCCGGCGTCGCCGACCGTCGATCACGATGCGACGGGCGTCCATCTCCACTTCGTCGCGAACGATGTCGCGAAGCACATGCCGCGCACGCAGAACGTGCCGTCGCCGGTGATCGGCGGGTTCGGCGCGGTGTCGACGCCGGTGACGCAGTCGTCGGTCGCGCAGCTGCCGGGCCCCGGCAACAAGAAGCACATCTATCACGGCGCCACCGTCGACTTCGATTTCAAGGACGCGCCGATCCACGACCTGCTCCGCATCATCGCGGACACCGGTCACGTCAACATCGTCGTGCCCGACACGATCGACGCGAAGGTCACGGTCCGCCTCAAGCGCGTGCCGTGGGATCAGGCGCTCGAGGTGATCCTCGCGTCGCATGGCCTGTGGTACCGCCGCGACGGCAACCTTTACCGCATCGCGCCGCGCAAGGACCTCGATCAGGAAGATCAGGAAGAGGCGGCGCGCCGTGACGCGATGGTCAAGGCGGAAGCGCCGCGCACCGACGTCATCACGCTCAACTACGCGACGGCGGGTGAGCTCAAGCCGAAGCTCGAAGGCATGCTGTCGCCGAAGGGCCGCATCGAGGTCGACGAGCGCACCAACGCCCTGATCGTCAGCGACGTCGCCGGCAACCGCGAGCAGATCCACAACCTCGCGGTCGGCCTCGACACGCAGACGCCGCAGATCACGATCGAGGCGCGCATCGTCGAAGCACGGTCCACGTTCGTCCGCCAGTTCGGCGTGCAGTGGGGTGGTCGTGCACTCGCGGGCGCCGGAGGCGGCAACGCGACCGGCCTCGTGTGGCCGTCGTCGGTCGGCATCATCGGCGGTAACGAAGACACGAACACGAACCGCACGGGTGTCGCGTCGCCGTCGGACTTCGCGGTCAACATGCCCGCCGCGACCGGCACCGGCGAAGGTGGCGCGCTCGGCATCTCGCTCGGCTCGGTCGGCGGCAACTTCAACATCAACCTGCGCCTCTCGGCCCTCGAGGACGAAGGCACGGTGCGCATCATCTCGGCGCCGAAGATCACGGTGCTCAACAACCGCGAGGCGAAGATCAGCCAGGGCGTGTCGATTCCGATCTCGGTCGTGTCGGCCGCCGGTACGAACACGCAGTTCGTCCAGGCTGACCTCGCGCTGACGGTCACGCCGCACGTCTCGCAGGGTGACTGCGCGATCGCGATGAACCTCGTCGTCACGAAGAATGAGCCCGACTTCGTCAACGTCGGCGCTCGTGGTGACCCGACGATCCTGCGCAAGGAAGCGCGCACGCAGATGCTCGTCAACGACGGCGAGACGACCGTCCTCGGCGGCATCTACACGCGCAACACCGGCCTTGCGTACAAGAAGGTCCCGTTCTTCGGCGACTTGCCGGTGCTCGGATGGCTGTTCAAGAACCGCCGCGAGAACGACGACCGCACGGAGATCCTCGTGTTCATCACGCCGAAGGTCACCAACAAGGCGTCCCTGCGCTGCACGCAGTAAGCTTCGATGGATGCCGGCGCCGCTGTTCCTGATCGGGTTCATGGCCGCCGGCAAGACGTCGGTCGGGCGTGCGCTCGCGCAGGCCACCGGCCGCCGGTTCGTCGATCTCGATGACGTGATTGCCGAGGGCGGCGAGCCCGTCGCGACGCTGGTCGCGCGAGACGAGGCCGACTTTCGCCGTCTCGAAGCGGCCGCGCTCGCGCGCGTGATCGACGACGCGACCGACAACCCGGTCATCGCGACCGGCGGCGGCTGCGCGGCGCACGGCGACAACCTGGCGCGCATGAAGCACGCCGGCCTCGTCGTCGCGCTCGGCGTCGATGTCGCCGATGCCCAGCAACGCGCTGCCGGAGGTCCACCGCGCCCGCTGCTCGCGACCGCCGATGTGCTCGCCGCGAAGCGCGCCCCCGTGTATCGCCGCGCGCACGCCGTCGTCGACACGACGGGCAAGCCGATCGGCGAGGTCGTCGACGCGGTCCGCCATGTCGAGGCCGCGTGGGAGCGCCTGCCGTTCGCGTATCGCGATGCCACGTTCGTCGCGCTCGGCGACCGCACGTATCCGGTGATCGTCCACGACGGCGCCGTCGACAAGGACCTCGTCCGCGCCTACGCCGGCCCGCGCACGCAGCTGATCACCGATCGCAACGTCGCCGCGTACGCCGGCGATCCGGAGGCGATCGCGATCGAGCCCGGCGAGGCGAGCAAGTCGTTCGTGGTCTACGAGTCGCTGTGCGAGCAGCTCGTCGCGCGCGGCCTCGATCGCGGCAGCACGGTCGTCGCGCTCGGCGGCGGAGTCGTCGGCGACCTCGCCGGATTCGTCGCCGCGACGCTGTACCGCGGCATCGCGGTCGTCCAGCTGCCGACGACGCTCGTCGCGATGACCGACGCTGCGATCGGCGGCAAGACCGCGGTCGATCTGCCCGCCGGCAAGAACCTCGTCGGTGCGTTTCACCAGCCCCGCCTCGTCGCGTGCGGCCTCGCGACGCTCGCCACGCTCCCCGACCGCGAGCGCCGCGCCGGCTTCGGCGAGCTCTGGAAGTACGCGCTGCTCGACGGCCCCGAGCTGTGGACGCTGGTCGACGCCTGCGCCGCATGGTGCGCCTCGGGCGGCGAACGCCCCGACGAGCTGCGCGAGGTGATCCAGCGCTCGATCGCCTACAAGGCGGCAATCGTCGGCCGCGACGAGCGCGAGCAGACCGGCCACCGCGCGCTGCTCAACCTCGGGCACACGGTCGGCCACGCGATCGAGTCGGCCAGCGGCCTCCACCACGGGGAGGCGGTCGCGCTCGGCCTCGTCGCCGCCTGCCGGGTCTCGAGCGCACTGCTCGGTACACCCACCCTCGAGGCCGAGGTCACCCAGGCCCTGCGCCGCTGCGGGCTCCCCCACGATCTAGGCCCTTATCTGAGGGACGACGTGCTGGCCCGGGTCCAGGTCGACAAGAAGCGGATCGGTGACAAGGTCCGATTCGTCGTCGTTCGCGAGGTGGGCCGTTGTGAGACGGCCGAGATCGCGATCACCGAGCTGAGAAGAATTTTGCGTCCTGATTCAGGCGCTTGATACGATTTTCGTTGGAGGACCTCCATGCTGCGCGCGCTCACCACTGCTCTCATCACCCTCGCGTTCGCCGGGTGCGTCGCCGACAACGGGGGCGAGGGCTTCGTCATCGTGTCGAATGAAAGCCTCTCCGGCGGCAACACGTGCTCGGTGGTCGCTTCCTCGAATGGGCCCTTCCAGTCGCGCGGCGAAATCTCGTTGTACTCGCCGAGCGGCTACGTCTTCACGCCGGTGCTGCAGAGCAACATCACGACGGAGTCGATGATGGACATGATCCAGCGCACGATCACGCTGCAAGGCGCGAACGTCGAGCTCACCGTCAACGCGCTGACGATCGGCCACGCGGATGGCACGTTCACGAAGGCGATGCCGCCGACGTTGATGGGTACCGACGGCAAGTTCCTGTCGCAGTTCTCGGGCTCGCTCGCTCCGGGTGGCTTGACCGGCATCGCGTTCGAGGTCATTCCGGCGACCACGCTCGGGGCGATCCGCCAGGCCGCGGGCACGGTTGGCGCCGGCGACACGGTCGACGCCGAGGTCACGGCCACGATCAAGCCGTTCGGCGAGATGGGCGGCGGTCGCGTCGACGGTCATCCGTTCAAGTATCCGGTCAGCGTGTGCACGAACTGTGTCGTCCGTGACCTGGGTGCGTGCCCGGTGATGAACGTGACGAACAAGGGCAACCCCTGCAACGTCTTCCAGGACGGCGTCGTCGACTGCTGCGAAAGCGCAGGCGGCCTGCTGTGCCCCGCTCAGTAGCGGTGTATCGTAGTCATCCGAGGGAAAATGTTCGGTGACACACTCAGGAAGGTCGTCGACAACGTCGACGGCGGCATCGCGGCGGTCATCATGGGTCTCGATGGCATTCCCGTCGAGAGCTACGTCCGCCAGAACGACAAGCTCGACGTCAACACCGTCGGGATGGAGTTCTCCTTCATCCTCACGCAGGTGCGCAAGGCGGGCGAGAGCCTGCAGGTCGGCGGGCTCGAGGAGCTCACGGTCAAGGCGCAGCGCCTGATGCTCGTGTGCCGGATGGTCTCGCCGCAGTACTTCGTCGCCGTCGTCATGGCGCCCGAGGGCAACTTCGGCAAGGCGCGCTACCTCGCACGTCTGGCGTCGCCGGCGCTCAACGCGGCTCTCTAGCGATGGCTCGCCAGACGCTGCGCGCGCGTGCGACGCGCGAAGGCCAGCAGAAGTCCCCGCGCCGGCCCGGGCCGATCCGCATCGCCGTGCTGCACGGTCCGAACCTCAACCTGCTCGGGGTTCGCGAGCCGGAGATCTACGGGTCGCTGACGCTCGCGCAGATCGAAGCGGAGCTCGTGCGGCGTGCCGAGGAGCGGGGCGCCGAGTTGCGCAGCGCGCACTCCAACGTCGAGGGCGAGCTGATCGCGCTGGTACAGATGGCGCGCAACTGGGCCGACGCGATCGTGATCAACGCGGCGAGTTATACGCACACGTCGATCGGCATCCGCGATGCGATCGAGGCGGCCCAGCTGCCGACGGTGGAGGTTCACATGTCGAACATCCACGCGCGCGAGCCGTTCCGGCACATCAGCATGATCGCCTCGGTGTGCATCGGCCAGATCTCGGGATTCGGCGCAAATAGCTATTACCTCGGACTGGACGCGGCCCTCGCACATGTGGAAGCTTCCAGGCGCTCCCATGGCGAAGCAGGCAAAAGGCAACGGAAACGCGGCTGAAGACGAGCTCGTGACGATGGCGCGGGGCCTCGCGGAGATCGTCGCCGCGCACAACCTCAGCGAGCTGATCGTCGACACGAAGGAGACCACGCTGACGATCCGGCGCGGTGGCGCTGTGCCGATGACCGTCGCGATGCCCGCGGCAATGCAGATGCCGATGATGCACGCGCCTGCTCCGGCTGCGCATGCACCGGCGGCGCCCTCGGCGGCCCCCGCGGCCCCGGCGGCGGCTCCTGCCGACGACAAGTCGCACGTCGTGACGTCGCCGTTCGTCGGCACGTTCTATCGCAAGCCGAATCCCGACTCGCCGAACTACGTCTCGATGGGCGAGAAGGTCGACAAGGGCCAGGTGCTCTGCATCGTCGAGGCGATGAAGCTGATGAACGAGATCGAGGCCGATGTCGCCGGCACGATCACGGCAATCCTCGTCGAGGACGGCTCGCCGGTCGAGTACGGCCAGCCGCTGTTCAAGATCGCGTAGGTTGCGATGTTCAAGAAGGTCCTCGTAGCGAACCGCGGCGAGATCGCTCTCCGCGTGATCCGTGCGTGCAAGGAGATGGGGCTCGCGACTGTCGCCGTCCACTCGACCGCCGATAGCGATGCGCTGCACGTCCGTTTTGCGGACGAAGCGGTGTGCATCGGGCCGCCACCCTCGCGCGGCAGCTATCTCAACGTGCCGATGATCATCTCGGCCGCCGAGGTCACCGGCGCCGACGCGGTCCACCCCGGCTACGGCTTTCTGTCCGAGAACGCCGACTTCGCCGAGGTCTGCCGCAAGTGCGGGCTGACCTGGATCGGCCCGCCGCCCGACGCGATGCGGATGATGGGCGACAAGATCAGCGCGCGCGCCGCGATGGCGAAGGCCGGCGTGCCGATGCTGCCGGGCACGAGCGGCCTCCACGACGAGATCCAGCTGCTCGAGGCGGCCGAGCGCATCGGCTTCCCGGTGATCCTCAAGGCGAGCGCCGGCGGCGGCGGTCGCGGCATGAAGATCGTGCACGAGAAGGAGAAGCTTCTCGAGGCGTGGTCGATGGGACGCACCGAGGCGCAGGCCGCGTTCGGCAATCCCGAGATGTTCATGGAGCGGTACTGCCAGAAGCCGCGCCACATCGAGATCCAGGTCATCGGCGACAAGCACGGCCACTACACGCACCTCGGCGAGCGCGAGTGCTCGATCCAGCGCCGTCACCAGAAGGTGATCGAAGAAGCTCCGAGCGCTGCGCTGCCCGAGGCGACGCGCAAGAAGATGCAGGCCGCGAGCGTCAAGGCGATCGAAGCGATCGGCTACACGAACGTCGGCACGATGGAGTACCTGCTCGACTCGGACGGCAGCTTCTACTTCATGGAGATGAACACGCGCCTGCAGGTCGAGCATCCGGTGACCGAGCTCGTCACCGGTCTCGATCTCGTGCGCGAGCAGATCCGGATCGCGGCCGGTGAGCCGCTCTCGTTCGATCACACCGAGGACCGCCGGCCGCGCGGCCACGCGATCGAGCTGCGCATCAACGCCGAGGATCCCAACAACTTCGCGCCGTGGCCGGGCAAGATCACGGCGCTGCACATGCCGGGTGGTCTGGGTGTGCGTGTAGATACGCACGTGTATGCAGGCTACGTGGTCCCGCCGAACTACGACTCGATGATCGCGAAGGTCATCGTCCACGACGTGGACCGACCAGCCGCGATTCGCCGTGCTCGACGGTGTCTCGACGAGATGGTCATCGAGGGGCCGCGCACCAACATCCCGTTCTTGCGCCGGATCATCAACAACCCGGACTTCATCCGGGGCGACTTCGATACGGGGTTCGTCGGGCGCCTACTGGCCGAACGAGCGTCGGCTGCCTGACCGTTCGCGCAGGGGTCGATTCCGAGATCACATGTGAGTGGGGCTCTGCACGTTAAGCGAACGGAATCGCTAGCCCTTTTCCTTGACGATCTAGCCTGACGGGCCGTACGCTTTACAGGATGCGCGCACCATTCCGCTGCGCGTGTCTTGTGATGCATTTCACCCGCCGGAGGCAGTAGTCGCGCCGTGGCCTTCAACAAAGAAAAGGTCATGGATGCGGCCCGCAAGTTTGTCGATAAGGGGCAAATCGACAAAGCGGTGAAGGAGTACTTACGGATCGTCCAGGAGGATCCGAAGGACGTCCGCATCTGGCTCAAGATCGGCGACCTCTACGCGAAGAAGAACGCGAAGCAGGACGCGATCGAGACCTACCTCAAGGTCGCGCGCTTCTATCACGAGCAGGGGTTCTTCCTCAAAGCGGTCGCGGTCTACAACCAGATCCTCAAGCTCGATCCTCGCCAGGTCGACGTCATCCTCAAGCTCGCCGAGATGTATCGCGACATGGGGAAGATGGCCGAGGCGATGCAGCACTACGAGAGCGTCGCGGCGCACTTCCATCGCGAAGGCAACACGAAGGACGCGCTCGAGACGGTCAAGAAGCTCGTCGATCTCGATCCGGAAAACATCGCGACGCGCATCAAGCTCGCCGAGCTGTACTCGAAGGAAGGCCTCGTCCAGGACGCCGTCGAGCAGTTCTCCGTCGCGTGCGAGCAGTTGCGCCGCCAGGGCCGCCAGGACGACTTCGTCAAGGTCGCCGAGCGCCTGCTCTGGCACCAGCCCGACAACCACGCGCTGATGCGCGAGCTCGCCGGCTTGTATCTGCGCCGCAACGATCCGCGCCGCGCGCTCCAGAAGCTGCAGGCGTGCTTCAAGGCCGATCCGCGCGACGTCGAGACGCTCGGCCTGCTCGCGCTCGCATTCCAGGCGCTCGACCAGAAGGCGAAGACGGTCAGCGTGCTCAAGGAGCTCGCGCGCATTCACGTCGAGAACAAGCAGCGCGACAAGGCCAAAGAGGTCTATCTCAAGATCCTCGAGATCGTCCCGAACGATCCCGACGCGCTTGGCTTCGTCGGCACGATGCCGGTGCCGCCCGTCGCCGCCGCGCAGCCGCCGCCGCGTCCCGCCTCGCCGCCGCCGTTCAACATGCGGCAGTCGACGCCGATCCCGGCCGAGGTCCGCGCGGCGACGAACCAGGCGAAGTTCAACATCACGAGCGACCTCCCCGCGATCCCGACGTCGACGCGCATGACCGGCTCGATGCCGCTCGTCGACGAGTCCTCGCTCTCCGGCGTCGACTTCGCGCTGCCCGAGTACGACGATCCCGACTTCCAGTCGGACATGGAGCCGCCGCCCGATCCGCGCCGCATGAGCGCGGCCGGCGAGCGCCACGCCGAGGAGATCTCGAAGATCCTCGCCGAGACGGACGTCTACGTGAAGTACGGCCTGCACCAGAAGGCCGTCGATCACCTGCGCCGCGTGTTCACGCTCGACGATCAGAACGTCGAGGCGCACGAGCGGCTCAAGGATATCTTCATCTCGCAGGGCCGCGAGCAAGAGGCCGAGGTCGAGCTGCTCAAGCTCGCCGAGCTGATCGCGCCGAGCGATCCGGATCGCGCCGAGCAGTACCTGCAGGAGCTGCTCGCGATGAACGGCACGCACACGGGTGCGTTCGAGCTCGCGCGCCGGTTCCGGCTGCGGGTCGCGCGGATGTCGAGCGTGTCGTCGGAGGTCGAGTACCAGGGCGGCGGGGTGGCGGCGATCGACAGCG
>JAFAOG010000157.1 GCA_019237945.1 Deltaproteobacteria bacterium
TTGATCTTCAGCTCGCCGCGCGGCTCGATCGCGATGTCGCCGGGCCGCGCGTACTCGTCGAGCCGCAGCCCGCCCGTGACGCGGATGCGCTCGTCGAGGCTCGCCGTGATGCTCGACCACTGCGCGAAGTCGGGGACCCAGTTGTGCCCCTTGAACTTCGTCGAGACGTCCTTCGGATCGTACGCGGGCATCGGCTCGCCTTCGCGTTGCTCGCGGGGCAGTGCGAGATCGACGCCGGCGCGCCCGACCTGGATCTCGCTGCCGACCTTCCACTCGACGTCCTTGAGGCCCGCCGCTTCCTTCCACGCACGCACCGCCTCCGCGCGCGGCGTCACCGTCGGCTGCGAGACGTCGATCTTCTGGTAGAGGCCGGCCTCGAAGATGAACTCGGGCAGGATGCCGGAGAGCGCGAGGTTCGCCGTCCACGGACCATCGTGATAGCGCGCGCTGCCGGTGAGCCGGATGAACTGCGTGCGGTTGAAGAACCGCTTCGTGCCCGCGTCGGTGTCCTTCGTCGCGAACAGCTCGAACGTGTCGATCGTGCCGAGGCTCGACAGCGCGAGGTGCCACTTCGAATTCAGCTCGTGGTCGATGCGGAACTGCTCGTCGTAATAGCTCGGTACCGTCGTCAGCGACAGATCGACGCTCGCCGGGATGATGCTCGGCAGGATCAGATCGATCGTGGAGCGGCGCAGCCCGACCATGTAGCGCGTCTTGTCGCCGGCGGGTCCCTGCGCGATCAGGCCGCCGTCGATCAGCGACACCTCGGCCTGCGCCGTGCGCCGCTCGCCGCCTTCGCGCGTCGTCAGCGCGACGATGCCCGAGCTCGCGCGCCCGTACGACACGTCGAAGCCGCCCGGGATGTAATCGAGCGTATCGATCGCCTCGGCGGGCAGCACCGCGCGAAATCCGATGTTGTGATAGAGGACCGGGATCTCGAAGCCGTCGACGAGCACCTTGCTGTCCTGCGGCGACGAGCCGCGGATCACGACGCCCGAGTAGCCGAGCGGAATCTGCAGATTGACGACGCCGGGCATCACGGTCAACGCCCGCACGATGTCGCCGCCGGTGCCCGGCACGCGCTGCAGCTCCTGGCGATCGAGCTGCGCGGCACCCGGAGCCGCCGCCGGCGCTTCGCCGTGCACCTCGATCGTCTCGGTCGCGGTGCGCGTGTCGATCAGCACGACATCCTCGAGGTCGGGCCCGGTGACATTCGCGAGCCCGGTCGCGTAGCCCTGCGCATCGATCACGAGCGTCGCGCCCTCGGGCACGTTGACGAGATAGCGGCCGTTCTTGTCGGTGTGCGCGAGGCTCGGCTCGCCTTCGAGGCCGACGCTCGCACCATGCACCGGCCGGCCGAGCGCGTTGATCACGCGGCCACGCACCGTGATCGTCTGCACGGCAGGCGCGGCGACATCACTGCCCACGGCGCTGCTGCCCGCGGCGCTGCCTGCATCACTACCCGCGGCGCTGCCCGCATCGCTGCCGGACTCGGGCGGCGGAGTCTGCGCGGACGCGATCGACCACCACGCGACGAACGCGATTACCACCAGGCGACGCACGGCGGGTCCATTGAGCAACAGGTGTGCCTTCCGGGGCACGCGGCAGGCGGTGAAATCTGGTGGTGAAAGGCTGGCGGATAGCCGACAGCTGCCAGGCAATCCGTCACCCACCTGTCGCGGATTTACACGATGGTACGCGTAGTTATGGCATTGGTTCGACCATTGTAATGCACCGGGTCATGCGCAACGTTCTCCTCGCCTTCGCCGCCGTCACCGCCGCCTCGTCGATCGCCTCGGCAGACCCGCTCTCGGTCGCGGCAACGACCGACTCCGCCGCCGAGCCGACGACCTACGTCCAGGGCGGACTGATGGCGGGCGGCAACGACGGCTACCTGACGGCCGGCGCGAGCGCCGAGGTCGGCAAGCGCGTGGCGCCGTTCGCGTGGGTGCACGCGAGCCTCACGATGGGCGCGGCGGACGAGCTGTTCGCGCACGGCACCGGCTCGATCATGCAGGCGCGCGCGGGCGCGGATCTGATGACGTGCAACGGCAGCGGCGTGCTGTGCGCGTTCGCGGGCGCCGACCTCGGCATCCAGCAGACGCAGTACTCCGGCATGAGCGAGCCGTGGTTCTGCGACAGCTCGGAAGGCGACTGCAGCGGCAACGCGATCGACGAGAGCCGCAACCGCGTGATCGGCGTCGGCCGCCTGGGGCTCGACATCGGCGGCACGCACCTGCGCTGGCGCCCGGGCATCGAGGCGTCGGTCGCCGGCAACGGCGTGAACGGCGTCAACCTGACGCAGTCGCTCGCGTACCGCTTCTAGAACACCGAAAATGAAACGGCCCCGGGTCGCCCCGAGGCCGCTCCTCTTCGAACGAAGGCTACTTACTCGAAGTCGTGGCCGTGACCCTCGTGGCCACCCGCCGACTTCTCTTCCTTCTTCGGCTTCTCCGCGATCAGCGTCTCGGTGGTGAGCATCAGGCCCGCCACGCTCGACGCGTTCTGGATCGCCGTGCGGACGACCTTGGCCGGGTCGATGACGCCCGCCTTGATCAGGTCCTCGTACTCGAGCTTCGCGGCGTTGAAGCCGTAGCCGCCCTGGCCCTCGCGGACCTTGGAGACGACGATCGAGCCGTCGACGCCCGCGTTGCCAGAGATCTGGCGCAGCGGCTCCTCGAGCGCGCGACGGACGATGTTGACGCCGTAGCGGCGGTCGTCATCGAACGTCAGCTTGTCGAGCACCGAGATGCAGCGGATCAGCGCGACGCCGCCGCCGGGGACGATGCCCTCTTCGACAGCCGCGCGCGTCGCGTACATCGCGT
>JAFAOG010000294.1 GCA_019237945.1 Deltaproteobacteria bacterium
CATGATCGCCGGCGTCGCCGGGCTCGCGGTGAACGGCGGCGGTGGCGCGGGCGGCACGTTCAACGGCGGAGCGCAGGCGGGACAGGACGGCGCGGTGTCGCGGAGTCCCGCGCTCGGCGGGCAGGGTCCCTCCGCGAGCGGCGGCGCCGGCGGTGCGGCCGGCAATCCGGGCGCCGCGGGCCAAACGGGGGCCGGCACGTTCGGAGGCGCAAGCGGCGGTGGCGGCGGCGGCAGCGGCCGGATTCGCATCAACACGAAGAGCGGCACCGCGATGATCGATCCGAACTCGACGATGAGCCCTGCGCTGCAGGACCCGTCGATGCTGTGCACGCAGGGCATCGCGCAGGTGCAATGAAGGCGTGGTAGGGTGCCTGCCGGCCCTGCCATGTTTCGGATTCGTCAAGCGTATCGCGAGGATGTCGAGCAGGTGCTCGCGGTGGCCGAGCACCTCGACACCGTCAACCTGCCTCACGACCGCGGCGTGATCGAAGGCATTCTCGATCGCGCGGAGCGCTCGTTCACCGGCGAGCTGCCGGCCGGCGACCGCGAGTTCGTGTTCGTGCTCGAGGATCTCGCGAAGGCGCGGATCATCGGCACGTCGATGATCTACGCGCAGCACGGCACGAAGCGCGCGCCGCACATCTTCTTCCGCGTCGAGAACGACGAGCGCTACTCGGTCACGCTCGATCGCTACTTCGTCCACCAGACGCTGCGCATTGGCTACAACTACAACGGCCCGACCGAGATCGGCGGCCTGATCCTGCTGCCCGAGTACCGGCGCAACGCGCATGCGCTGGGCAAGGCGCTGTCGTACGTGCGCTTCCTGTTCATCCGCATGCACCGGCCGATCTTCCGCGACCACGTGCTCTCCGAGCTGCTGCCGCCGCTCGAGAACGACGGCACGTCGAAGCTGTGGGAGGCGCTCGGCCAGAAGTTCACCGGGCTGACGTACCAGGAAGCCGATCGGCTCTCGAAGGACAACAAGGAATTCATCCACGCGCTGTTTCCCGACGATCCGATCCACACCGAGCTGCTGCCCGAGGCGGTGCGCGGGCTGATCGGTCAGGTCGGCGAGGAGACGCGCGCGGTCGAGAAGATGCTGCGGCGGATCGGCTTCGACTACGCGGAGCAGATCGATCCGTTCGATGGCGGACCGCACTTCGTCGCGCGCACCGATGAGATCACGATCGTGCGCGATGCGGCCGAGGTTGCGGTGCGCGCCGGCGGCACGGGCGAAGGCCGTGCGTGGGCGATCGTCGCCGTCGAGACGCCGGGCCAGCCGCAGTTCCGGGCGGTCGGCGCGCGCGTGACGCCGATCGAGCCCGGCGTGGTCGGCCTCTCCGACGACGCGCGGCGCGTGCTCGGGATCGAGGACGGCCAGACGGTATGGCTCAGCTACGGCTGATGCTGCTCGCCGTGGCCGCGTGCGGGTCATCCGCGGCGGCACCGGGCGCGGGCAGCGATGTGCCGGTTCCGCCGGGCGTGACGCCGCCATTCATGCCGCCGAAGGCCGCGATCGCGACACCGCCCGCGGGATGGATCGCGATGCCGAGCGTTGCGAGCGCGGCGATCGAAGCGCTCGGCGGTGGACCGGCCGCGGGCAAGGGCGCGGCGGCGGCGCGCGGCGCGATCGCGGGCGATGCGTGGGGCGAGCCGGCGATGGGCTGCTATGCGGTCGCGGTCGGGTTCGCGGCGCACGATGCGAAGGCGCTGCTCGCGGACGTGAAGGCGGCGGTCAGTGTTCGCGATGTCGTCGAGCCGCCGGCGCAAGGTGGCGTGCTCGCGTTCGCGTTCGACAAGGCGCCGTGGCAGGGCCGCGTGCGCGCCGTGATCGCGACCGGCGAGGTGACCGCGCTCGCGTGCTTCTGGAACGATCGCGAGCCGGCCGCCTGCGAAGCGGCGTGCGTCGGGGTGCTCGGGAGCCTGAAATGATCGTCACGGCGCCGGCGGGCTGGACTGGTGGCGCGAGCCGCGAGCTCGTCGAGCAGACCGGGCGCGAGGGACACCTCGGCGGCGTGCACGGCGTCGTCGAGGCGGAGCGCTGGGACGCGCCGGGCGGCGGGCTCGTGCTGTACGCGACGCGCGTGATGGCGACGACGGCGGCGCCCGGCGATGCGGCGGCGGCCGAGGTCGCGATGGTTCACCATCCGGTGACGGCGGATCATGTCGTCGACGGGCTGCGCGTCGTCGAGACGGCGTGGACCGAGGGCGACGTGCATGGTGCGGGACGGCTGGTGATCGCGGCGAGCGCGGACCGGATCGTCGCGGTTTCGGGCGAGTGTTATGCGGGCGGCGGGCAGCCCTTGACCGCGTGCAGCGCGGCGCTCGCGACGCTGAGCACCGGGATCGAGCCGAAGGACCGCGTCGCGATTCCCGAGGCGAGCCGCGTGCCGGCGGCGCCGCAGCTGACGACGCCCGGGCCATCCGCGACGCATGTCACGATGCCGCCCGTCCACCTCCGACAAGAGGCCCACACCGACCTCCGTCCGGTCTATGTTGGCGCCGGGTTGATCGTGATCGCCGCGGTCTTCTGGTGGAATCGAAAGAGAGCAGCTCATGGCCGATGAAGACAAAGCCGGTGGCGAGCCGATCCTGATCGTCGATGACGAGAAGAACATCCGGCGTACCGTGCGCATGGTGCTCGAGGGTGAAGGCCACACCGTGCACGAGGCCGGATCGATCGCGGAGGCGGAAGCGCTGCTCGGCCGCGAGACGGTCGACGTGATGCTGCTCGACGTCAAGCTCGGCGACGACAACGGCCTCGACCTGCTCCGCTCGCTCAAGACGCGCAGCGAGGACGCCGCGTCGACGCTCAGCGAGATTCCGGTCGTGATGATCAGCGGTCACGCGACGATCGAAGATGCGGTCGCGGCGACGCGGCTCGGCGCGTTCGACTTCATGGAGAAGCCGCTCGACCGCAACCGCGTGATGGTCACCGTGCGCAACGCGCTCGACCGGCGGAGGATGTCGCGCGAGATCGCGGCGCTTCGCAAGGCGGACGCGCGGTGGGAGCTGCTCGGCGGAACGCCCGTGATGGGCGAGCTGCGGCGCCAGATCGCGAAGGTCGCTCCGACGCGCAGCCGCGTGCTGATCACCGGCGAGAGCGGCACGGGCAAGGAGCTGATCGCGCGCGCGATCCACCGCAACAGCGCGGTCAGCGCGGGCCCGTTCGTCAAGGTCAACTGCGCGGCGATCCCGCCGGAGCTGATCGAGAGCGAGCTGTTCGGCCACGAGCGTGGTGCGTTCACGGGCGCGGTCGCGAAGAAGCGCGGATTGTTCGAGGTCGCCGACGGCGGCACGATCTTCCTCGACGAGATCGGCGACATGGCCCTGCCGGCGCAGGCGAAGGTGCTGCGCGTGCTGCAGACGGGCGAGTTCACGCGCGTCGGCGGCGAGAAGAGCCTGCGCACCGATTGCCGCGTCGTCGCGGCGACGAATCGCGACCTCGAGCAGATGGTCAAGGAAGGGACGTTCCGCGAGGACCTCTACTTCCGCTTGAACGTCGTGCCGATCCGCTCGCCCGATCTCAAGGAGCGCGCGGATGACATCCCGCTGCTCGTCGAGAGCTTCGTACGCGAGTGCTGCGACGAGAATGGCCTCGGCTACAAGCCGGTCGACGATCCGGTGCTCGAGCGGCTCAAGCAGTACGAGTGGCCCGGCAACGTGCGCGAGCTGCGCAACGTCGTCGAGCGGCTCGTGATCATGAGCGACGAGGTGATCCGCGAGAAGGACCTGCCGCCGTATCTCGGCGGACCGCGGCCGGCGGGCTCGCTCAAGACGGGCAACACCGGTCCGGTGACCGCGATCGATCTCGGGCGCTACGCGGGCAAGTCGCTGCGCGAGTTCCGCGAGGAGGTCGAGAGCGAGTTCATCCGCATCCGGCTCGCGGAGTTCGACTGGAACATCTCGCGAACGGCGCAGGCGCTCGGCATCGAGCGAACGAACCTGCACAAGAAGCTGCGTGCCCTCGGCATCCATCGCGGTGAGGGACAAGGAGGAGATCATGAATAGGAAATTGTTGCTGGTGGTGTTGATCGCGGCGTGCGGCAAGAAGGGCGGCGGCGACGGCGCGGCGGCCGTCAGCGTGACGAAGGCCGATGCCGACGCGGCAAACGCGGTGGTGCCCGCGGATCTCAAGGGCAAGATCGAGTTCGAGGTGCGCAAGCTCGACGACAACATGTCGAAGCGCCACAAGAAGACCTACACGTTCGTCGCGCCGAAGCAGTGGAAGGCCGGCTTCATGCCGGGCTCCGTCGAGCCGAACGCCGGCGACAACATGGGCTTTGGCACCTCGATGCAGGTCGGCACCAACTGCGACGGCGACTGCGTGGCGAAGGACTGGGCGAAGACCGCCGACAAGGTCAACTTCAGCCAGTACACGTCGGGCAAGGTCACCGGCAAGGTCGTCAAGGACGAGAAGGGCAAGAACGATCGCCTGCTCGTGTTTTCGAACGAGCCGACCGTCCAGGAGAACGCCGGCACGGCGACTGCGACGGTCAACGGCTCGGCGGCGACGACGACCGTCACCGTGACGAGCGGCAGCAAGGGCGTGACCGTGATCCACGCGTGGTGGAACGAGGGCGACTCGCACTACTACACGTGCCAGGCGACGCTCAACGACGCCGCCGCGGCGCTCGCACCGGCGTTCGAGAAGGCGTGCGCCAAGGTCTCCTTCGAGGAGTAGTCATCCTCGCGTTCGTCGCGCGAGCCGCGCACGCGGACCTCGCCGGCGATCTCGCGACGGATGATCCGAAGGCGCTTGCCGCGGCCGTGCATGCGGTCGAGATCGACCGCGCCGACCCCGACACGCTGTACGCCGCGGGCCGCGCGGCGGAAGACAAGCTGATCGATCCGGCGCGCGCGCTCGCACTGTACGAGCGGCTGCTGCGCGAGGCGCCCGATGCCCGGGCCGCGGCCGCTGCGGAGCGCCGCGCGATGATCCTGCGCGCCGAGCTCGGACCCGGCGATGCGTACCGCGCGCAGGCCGCCGCGTTCGCCAAGCTCGTCGCGGAGGCGGATCGCACGAGCGATGTCGTCGCGCGCGCGGAGGCGCTGGCCGCGCAGGACTGGCCCGGCGCGCCGGCGACGATGCTGTGGCTCGCGGAGTGGCAGCGGCGGCACGGCGCGTTCGCGCAGGCGGAGTTTCATTACGAGTTCGTCGTCGGGCGGTGGCCGGCGTCGCGCGAGGCCGCGATCGCGCGGGTCGGGGCGGCGGGCGCTGCGATCGACGCGCACCAGTGGGATCGCGCGGAGGCGCTGGTCGCGCGGCTGCCGCACGCGACCGAGACCGACGAGATGACGCGCGTGGAGCTCACGCGGGCGATCCGGAACGGCACGTGGCGCGAGCGCTTCGTCGTGATCGCGTGGGTCGCGCTCGCGGCCGTGTTCCTCGGGCTCGTCGCGTCGCTCGCGCATGCGGCGCGCAAGGCGCGGCGGCTGTCGCTGCGTCCGCCGATCGAGGTGATCTACGGTGCGCCGGTCGCGGCGGTGCTGGTCGCGGCCTCGTTCACGGCGCATCGCGCGATCGGGCCGGCCGTGACGTGGATCTCGGGCGTCGGGCTCGCGCTCGCATGGCTCTCCGGCGCGGCGCTCGAGCTTGCGGGCGGGCGGTTGCGTTCGGTGGTGCACGTGGTCGCGTGTGTGGTCGGTGTCGCCTGTGCGGGCTATCTCGCGCTGACTCACGATGGCCTCATCGACTTGCTGGTCGAGACCGTTCGATTCGGACCCGACGTATGAGGCAAGATCGACACGTGCTCTCGCTGCGCTCCGTACTGGCGCTCGCGACGTTCGGGTTGCTCGCGATGGCGATCGCGGGCTTCACGATCTGCATCGTCGAGGTCCGCAACGCCGACGATCAGATGGCGGCGGCGGCCGACCATGCCGAGGCACAGCGCGATGACGCGCAGGCGCTGCTGACCTCGATGATCGACCAGGAGGTCGGCATGCGCGGCTTTCTCGCGTCCGGTGCGCACGAGCTGCTCGAGCCGTACGAGCGCGGCCAGGTCGACGAGCACGACGCACTCGTCCAGCTGCGCCGCGACCTCGCGGGCCAGCTGCGAGCGGAGGTCGACGCGCTCGCCGCCGCGCTCGATGCGTGGCACCAGACGATCGCGACGCCACAGATCGCCGCGCGCGAGAAGGGTCCGCTGCCCGACCTCGATCACCTGCTCGCAGACGGCAAGCAGAGCTTCGATCGCATCCGCGCCGCGCACTCGACGGTCGACGCCGCGGTCGTCAAGCTCGGTGCGCAGGGCCGGGCCGATGCGCTCGCGCTGCGGCGGCGGATCTTCATCGGCACGGCGCTCGCGGCGCTCGCGATCCTCGCGGTCTCGCTGCTCGGCACGCTCTACCTGCTGCGCACGGTCGTCCACCGCGCCGGGCAGGAGCAGGCGGTCGCGCTCTCGAAGTTCGGCGAGTACGTCCAGCAGCTCACCGACGAGGGCGAGCTCCACGAGGCTCTCGAACGCGTCGCGCACGACACCGCGGCGCCGAGCAAGACGCACCTGATGATCCGCAACGCGTCGAAGAACCGGCTCGAGGTCATGCGCCCCGAGATGTCGATCGAGGATCAGATCAAGCACCCGATCCTCACCGATCCGATGAAGTGCCGGGCCGTCCGCACGCTGCGCGAGGTCACCGGCAACGCGGGCGATGCGACGGCGTGCTCGTGCGAGCTCGGCGTGCCAGCCGCGGGTTCGTACGCGTGCATGCCGATGCTCGCGGCCGGCGAGCTCGTCGGCGTCGCGAACTTCCAGTCAGGCGATCGCGATCACTTCCAGCCGGAGCACGTGCGCCAGCTCGGCGGCTATCTCGGGTTTGCCGGCGCGACGATCAGCACGCTGCGCCTGATCCAGGCGACACGCGAGCGCGCACTGCGCGACGGCCTCACCGGCGCGTACAACCGCGCGTTCCTCGCCGAGTACCTCTCGAAGTCGCTCGCGACCGCGCGCCGCCGCAAGGCCCCGCTGTCGCTGCTGATGGCCGACCTCGATCACTTCAAGAAGATCAACGATCAGCACGGTCACCTCGCGGGCGACCAGGCGATCGTCACGTTTGCCCGCGTGCTGCAGCGCGAGACGCGCTCGTCCGATGCGGTCGTGCGCTACGGCGGCGAGGAGTTCGTCGTCGTGCTCGTCGACGCGGACGCGACCGCCGCGCGCGCCACCGCCGAGCGAATCCGCGGCGCGGTCGAGCAGGCCGTCGTCAAGGGCAACGGCATCGACCTCGGCCCGGTGCTGCGCACGTCGATCGGCGTCGCGACGTTCCCCGACAACGCCGACGACGACGTCGCGCTCCTCGCCGCGGCCGATGCCGCCGTCTATCGCGCGAAGGGCGGCGGCCGCAACCGGGTCTCGTTCGCGAAGCTATCTGATACGCTCGGCTCGTGAAGCGCGGCCGGATCCTCGCGATCAAGTGGGGAATGAATCCGAACTCGTCGAGCCTGGGCGTCGACGTGACGTTCCTGCTCGTCGGCGCGACCGCGCTCGCGATGGCGACGCCGCTGATCGGTGCCCTGCTGCGCTGGCGCAAGGCGCCGGTCGATCCGGCGAAATGATCGGCCCGGCGACGTGATCGGCGCGATCCTCGACCGGCTGCGCTCCGCGCGCGGCATGCGGCGGGCTCGCCTCGAAGCGTTCGGCGCGATCGTCCACCTCGCGTGGCCGCGCTCGCTCGTGTTCGTCGATCGCGTGATGGCGCGCCGGGTGACGCGCGTGGCCGGCGAGCCGGCGATCTGGCAAGGAAGCGAGCCCGCCGTCGGCGAGCGCGTGCTCAGCGCACCGCTCGAGGCGCACCTCCAGATCACGAACCGCTGCGGCGCCGGCTGCCAGGGCTGCTACACGGGCGCCTCCCCCGACGGCGCGCCCGGCGAGTGGGGGCTCGCGGAATGGAAGCGCGCGCTCGACGAGCTGGCGGCGGCTGGCGTGTTTCACGTCGCGCTCGGCGGCGGCGAGAGCGCGTCGGTGCCATGGCTCGGCGAGCTCGCCGATCATGCGCGCGCACGCGGCATCGTGCCGAATCTGACGACGTCGGGGCTCGAAGGGCTCGACGCGCTCGTCGCGATCGCCGGGCGCTTCGGGCAGATCAACGTCTCGCTCGACGGGCTCGGCCCAACCTACGCCGCCGTGCGCGGCTTCGACGGCTTCGCGCGCGCCGACGAGGCGATCCGGCGGCTGCGAGCCGTCAAGCGCGAGGTCGGCATCAACGTCGTCGTCACGCGGCACAACTTCGCCGAGCTGCCCGAGCTGTTCGCATACGCGAAGCAACGCCGGCTCTCCGAGGTCGAGCTGCTGCGGTTCAAGCCGAGCGGGCGCGGCGCGGCCGCTTACCGCGACCTTCGCTGCACCGACGAGCAGCACCGCGCGTTCTTGCCCACCGTGCTCGCCGCCACGAAGCGCCACCGCGTGCGCGTCAAGGTCGACTGCTCGTACACGCCGATGCTCGCGCATCACTCTCCCGATCGCGCGCTGCTCGCGGAGCTCGCCGTCTACGGCTGCACGGGCGGCGACTTCCTCGTCGGCGCGAAGGCCGATGGCCGCCTCACCGCATGCAGCTTCATGGCGTCACCACCCGAGCGGCCGCGCGTCACCGAGCTGCGTTCGTACTGGGAGCGAAGCGACGCGTTCGGAGCGTTCCGCACGTGGCGCACCGCCCAGGAACCGTGCGCGAGCTGCGACTACCACGAGCTGTGCCGCGGCGGCTGCAAGGTCGTCAGCGCCCATGTCACCGGCGATGCCAGCGCTCCCGACCCGGAGTGCCCGCGCGTGCAGGCGCACCGGCCGCGCGTCCATCTGCCCGTGTTATAGGCAGGCATGGATCCGTACCGCGGCGATTCGCGCATCGGTGCGTGCCCACGCTGCGGCAACGAGCTGGTCGCGAACGGCGATCTCGCGCTCGCCTGCCTGCGCGGCTTCGGTGAATGGTATCCGCGCGAGACCGCTGCGATCGCCACGGCGTCTGGCTCGATGCCGGCGAGCGTGAGCGGTTTTTCCAGCTGTTCTCGCGTAGGTAGCGACGTGATATAGAGGCCCCGATGAAGACGGTCATGATCATCAGCGACGCCACCGGCGAGACCGCCGAGCGCATGGTGCGTGCGGCGACGCTGCAGTTCAGCGAGCCGGTGCAGATCCGGTTGTTCTCGCGCGTGCGTCTCGAGCAGGAGCTCGAGCAGATTCTCGAGAAGGCCGCCGAGCTCAAGGCGCTCGTCGTGTTCACGGTCGTCAACCCCGAGGAGCGCGAGCTCATCAGCAAGCTCGTCGAGAAGTACAACATCGAGACCGTCGATCTGATCGGCGCGCTGATCAGCAAGCTCGCGATGTACCTCGGCGCGCCGCCGGCGGGCGTCCCGGGGCTGCTGCACATGATCACCGAGGACTACTTCCGCCGCATCGAGGCGGTCGAGTTCGCCGTGAAGAACGACGACGGCGCCGAGCCGCGCAACCTGCCGAAGGCCGATCTCGTGCTCGTCGGCATCTCGCGTACGAGCAAGACGCCGCTGTCGACGTACCTCGCGCAGCGTGGCCTCAAGGTCGCGAACGTGCCGCTCGTGCTCGGCGTCGATCCGCCCGAGGAGCTGACGCAGGTCGATGATCGCAAGGTGTTCGGCCTGATCGTCCAGCCCGACATGCTGATGCGCATCCGCCAGGCGCGGCTGTCTCACCTCGGCATGCCGCAGGACTCGAGCTACGGCCAGCGCGCGCACATCGACAACGAGATCGCCTACTCGCGCGAGATCTTCCGCAAGCACGCGAACTGGCCCGTCATCGACGTCACCAACCGCGCGATCGAAGAGACCGCCGCGGACATCCTGCGCATCTACACCGAGCGCAACAGCACGTCCGCGGTCACGGCGGCGCGCTGATCGGCAGCGCCGGCACCGGCGTTCCCGGCGCGCCGTGCAGCACGAGCTCGTTGACGCCGCGCACGAGATCGTCGGTGTGCCCCGCGAACGGCTCTCCGTTCCACGTCGCGGTCATGCCCGGCGGGAGCGTGATGTCGACGCGGCCGCGGCGGTTGAGCCCGACGAACAGGCGCAGCGTGCCGTCGCGGCCAATGGTGCCGCCGGGAATCATGTCGGCGCGCTTGTCGTCGTAGGCGTTGAGGCCGGGATACGTCTCGCCAAGCACGTACGCGCCGACGAGCTTGTCGTACGCGGCGAGCGACACGTCGTGCTTCCACGCGAACACCGCGCGCGCCGGCAGGTTCGACAGCGCGCTCGTCCAGCTCGCGAGCGTGCCGAACGGCGGCGGCACCTTGAGCGGGATCACGCGCGACGCCGGATCCGCGCCGTAGATCCGCGCCGACGTCACCGTGTACCACCCGGCCATCCACAGGTTCGCGACGACGAGACATCCGACATAGCCGAGCACCGCCCATCGCCACTTCTTCTGCAACGCCCACTCGATCAGGAACGCCGCGCCGACCGCGAACACGACGTAACAGGAATCGAACCGGCGCCCGCCGAACGAGCCGCCCGCCCACCAGTCCCACGCCGCGCCATTTGCGATCGCCTGCAGCGCGAGCCCGGCGATCAGCGCGACGACGAGCCGTGGCAGCTTCTTCGCCGCACACAGCAGCGCGATCAGCAGCACGAAGTAGCAAGGCGACCACGGGAACAGCCCATTTCTCGACGAGAACAGCGTCTCGCTCCAGCACGGCTGATCCCACCGCATGAAGTGGTCGCCCTGCGGGACGATCCACCACGCGCCATAGACGACGCGCCACGCGATCAGCTGCGGCGCGAACGCCGCGACCATCGCCGCGACGCCGAGCAGATGATTGACGATCGTCCGCGGATTCTTCCGCAGGTCATCGATCGCGGCCGCGCCGAGCAGCACGCCCCACAGCGCGAGCTGCGGCCGCGCGAGCATCGCGGCACCAAGACACGCGCCGAGCACGAGCCACGTCTTCCACGTGCGCGGCGCGTCGTAGCTCGCATCCCATCGCTCGACGAGCAGCGCCGCGAAGAACGTCGCGACCGGATGCGCGTAGCCCGGCTGACGACACGCGTAGTAGACGACGGGCCCCGCGCACGCCGCGACGAGCGGCCCCACCATGCCCTGGAGGCCGCTGCGAAACCCGAGCCCGCGCCGCCGGCACAGCCGCCCCGCGACGACGACCGCCGCGAGCGAATACACGAGTGACGTCCACGTGTACGTCCACACTTCCCACTTCGAGAAGCCGTCGCTGCGGCTGCCCGTGACGAGCGCGGCGCCGTGCATGACGACGAACAGCGGCGCATCGAACACGGCGGGCCCGATCCCGAAGACGTTCGTCTTGAGGTGGTACCAGTTCTTCGTCTCCTTGTACTCGTCGGAGAAGTCGAGGTCGCCGTGCATCAGCGACGGCAGATAGATGTAGTAGTACGGCGCGTCGGCGTGCAGATCGGCGACCGGCGCATGGTTGCCGTCACGCGACAGCGCCATCACGATCGTTCCGAGCACCAGCAGGGCAGCGAGGACCCAGCGGGCCATCGCGGCAACGCTACATCAGCTTCGCGACGCTCGCGATGGCTTCACTCTGCGCCGGCAAGATCACGACGTAGCTGCCCGGCCCGCGGTCCCACACGATCACGCGCCCCGGCGACGCACGCCCGAGCAGCGGGAACCACGGCTCGTCGCGCACCATCGGCATGTACGCGACCAGCTCCGGCACGACGAGATCGATCTCGAGCACGCGCACACCGGCATCGGCGAGCGGGCGCGCGTACGACAGCTGGTCGAGCGGCCACCGCGGATACAGATCGTTGTGGAGCGCGCCTCCATAGACGATCACCGCATGCTCCGGATCGTCGTCGAGCAGCGCACGCGTCGTCGCGGCGAGCTTGTCGGTGATGACTTGAAGGAGCATGAGGAAGTTGACGTGCCCGCCGCTGTCGAACACCGCGTCGAGCTCGATGCACGTCATCGGCAGCGTGTGCGCCTCGAGGCCGTCCTTCACGCCGGTCGCCATCATGTGCGCGACCTCGTACTCGGTCTCGTCGGGCGGCGACGCGCACGCGGCATCGAGCCACGTCTCGACGACGAGGTGATGCGCGTGCGGCTCGAGCAGCCGGATGATCTCCTTCGTGAACCGCGTCAGCGGCGACGTCGCGACGATCGCGCGGCGCGTCTGGTGGTACTCGCCGATCGCGTAGACCTGGGGCGTCGTGTTCTCGTCGAGGATCATCGCGATCGCGCTCTGCGTGTCGCGCACCTCGCGGTGACGATGCGGGACGTCGGCGATCGGGTCGTACGTCGCGGACCGGCACGCGACCAGCAACACGAGGAGCCACCGCATCCCCGATGGGACACGCCGCCGCGCCTCCGGTTGCGCCTACGCCCCGCCCTCGTTCGCCGTGTTCGTGTGGAGCGTCGTGTCGATCAGCGGCACGCTCGTCGACGGCAGGTTCGTCACCTCGAACAGGCCGTGGGTGACCTTGCGCCACGTCGACGAATGCGGGAGCAGATAGTCGAACATGCCCTGCGCGTTGAGCGACACGCCGAGGAACCACTGCTGGGTGCGCGTGACGTCCGGTGGCAGCTCGGGCGGCTTGTAGTGCCGGCTGTCGAACCCGCCGACGACGTCGACGAAGTTCGCCCACGGTCCGAACGTGTGGAGGCCGTTCAAGTGCAGCGCGAGCAGATAGGTCTCGCCGCTGTAGTCCTCGGCGATGTTGAGGCGCGAGCAGCTCGGCATCCCCTTGGTGTGCATCGCGCACGGCGAGCCCGGCTCGAGGTTGTGGAGGTACTGCGGGCTCGGCCAGTACTGGACGCGGAAGTCGATCAGCTCGTCGAGCCGCGGCGATAGATCCAGCGCGAGCGCGAGCAGCGCGCCGGCGGTGTCCATCGTGAAGTCGCCGGGCGAGAACTCGTAGAAGTAGTAGTCCTTCACCTCGACGCCGAAGAACAGTGCGTCGGACATCACCGCCGACAGGATTGCCGAGCGCGTGTGATTCCATCCGCCGTGATCGAGGATCGCGGTGCCGCCGCGAGCGAGCGTCATCGTCGCCCACGCGTGGCCGAACTTGTCGGCGCCGCCCGCGTACGTTTTCTTGCCGAACCAGCCGTCGCCGCCGAAATGATCTTTCGTCGGATCGAGCTCGGGATGGTTTCGGTACCAGGCGAAGTAGGCCCAGATCGTGAAAGCCGTGTAGATGCTTCCGAACTCGATCGCAGAGCTCAGCCGGTGATCTTCTTTCGGTGAATCTCCCGGACCAACAAGCACCTTCGAAGGCGCCAGATCGATCCATGGTGAATCTTCAACAGTCCCGGAAAGGGACGCAGGTGTGACTTCGCGATCAGAGTCACTGCCAGTTCCGGATCCACTCTGCGCTGCGGCGACACCATGCAACCACGCGACTATCAAGAGACTGGTGACCGCGCGGCGCACGCGAAACCTATCGCACCCCGATCTTGCAATTACAAGCAGGGGACCCTCAGGAACCTGATGTTCAGTGTCATCACGTTTCGCAATGTGGCAACATGCGTCAAGCAACTTGAGGTTCTGGGTGAACCATACTAGGTTGCTGTCCATCTCTTTGATCTTGGTCGCCTAATTACTACGCGACCTCTTTAGCTTTCCAGTCGCCGTGAAACCTCGCTTCACCTGTCACATCGTGATTGGCGCGCGCCTCGCAGATGGGGGCCCCGGATGACCACGCACGTCCTCTGGATCCTCATCCACTGCCTGGCGCTGGTCATCTTCGTGAACCGCTACCTCGCCGGCGTCGTCCTGCGCCTGATTCGCGGGGACAAGTGGGACGAGAAGCGCGAGGACTACGAGCCGACCGTGACGGTCGTGATTCCGATGTTCAACGAGGGCGCGGCGATCAAAGAGACGCTGCAGTCGATCCTCGATTCCGACTATCCCAAGCACAAGCTCGAGGTCGTCTGCATGGACGACTGCTCGACCGACAACAGCTTCGAGATGGCCCGCGAGGTCGCGCGCAGCTCCGGCGGCCGCCTCAAGGTCATCCGGAACCGCCAGAACCTCGGCAAGCGCCGCTCGATCAACCGCGCGGTTCGCTCCTCCGACCGCGAGATCATCGTCTCGGTCGACTCGGACGTCGTCGTCGACAAGGCCGCGATTCGCCAGCTCGTCCAACGCTTCACCAGCGATCGCATCGCCGCTGTCGGCGGCTGGGTCGACATCCGCAACAAGCACGAGAACTGGCTGACGCGGATGCAGGTCGTGAAGTACTGGTACGGCTACTACTTCATGAAGAACCTCGAGTGGGGGTTCCGCCGCGTGATGTGCCTCTCGGGCTGCCTCACGGCGTATCGCCGCTCGGTGCTCGTCGAGCTCGAGCCCGTCCTCGAGTCGCGCGCGATCCTCGGCGTGCCGATCAAGTACGGCGAGGACCGCTTCCTCACCCGCCAGATCGTCAAGGCCGGTTACCTGACGACGATGACGCTCGACGCGCGCTGCCGGACGTTCGCGCCCGCCACGCTCTCGGCGTACTTCAGCCAGCAGCTGCGCTGGCGCCGCTCGAACATCGTCGACTACGCGGGCGCGTTCAGCCACGTCTGGCGCCTCAACCCGATCCTCGCGATTCACTTCTTCGCGCAGTTCGCGATCCTGATCGCCTACCCGCTCGCCGTCATCCGTGCGCTCGCGAGCTTCCGGTTCTTCCCGGCGCTCCAGCTGCACATCTACATGATGGTCGTGTTCGGCCTCTACTACTGCTGGCGCGTGCGCAAGCAGCCGAAGGAAGAGCGCGTCGGTCCGCTCGCGTTCCTGCCGCTCTCGCTGCTGATGCCGATCACGTACGCGCTGCTCACGCCGCTCGCGCTGTTCACGCTCGACAGCGGCAGCTGGGAGACGCGTGGCCACGATCCCGACGACCCGGCGGGCGCGCAGCCGGTCATCGACATCGGCTACGGCACCGGTCAGCACGCGCTGCTGCCGGCGCCTGCGCTCGAGCCGGTGCATGCGCGCGCCTCGCAGGCGCAGCTGCCTGCCGCCTGAGTCGGGGTTCGCCCGATCCAAGCTTTGCCACACGCGGATCGCGTGATGGACCTGGCCCGAGATTTGGAGTAGGACTCAGGCCGGATGGAAGCTCGCAAGACGCCCAAGTTCTGGGTCGCGGTACAGCCGACGATCATCCGGCTGTACAAGGCGGCGGGCCTCGTCGCGTTGACCGCGATCCTGATCGGCCTGCTCGGGTTTCTGATCATCAACATCTTCTACTTCTTCGACCACACCTGGGTCCGCCCGGTCGTGCTCTCGCCGACGCACCAGAAGGTCGTCGAGGCGTCGAACCAGCTCAACGACGCCAAGCTCCGCCAGTCGCAGCTCGATGCCGAGAAGATCGAGATCGAGGCCTCGCTCTCCGAGATCGATCGCACGATCGCCGCCGACGACAAGTTCCTCAAGGACGTCGGCAACCGCGTCGACACGCCGAAGACGCCCGACGAGTGGATCGTCCACCGCGAGGTCGAGAAGACCACGCTCGATCGCCAGAACCAGGAAGGCCGCCGCGCGCCGCTCAAGGCTCGCCTCGAGGGCCTCGCGCTGCGCATCAAGGACGAGGAGAAGGTCGTCGATCGCCTCGCCGCATCGCCGTACCTCAAGGCGGTCAACGGCACCGTCGTGCTCGCATTCGTCCCGTATCAGAACCTGCGCAACGTGAAGCCGGGCACGAAGCTCTACGGCTGCACGCTCGGCCTCGTGATGTGTCACGTCGTCGGCAAGATCAAGACGACGATCGACGGCGAGGTGCAGGACATCCATCCGCACGACGAGAGCGTCCAGCGCGGCATCATGGTCGAGATCGATCTCAACACGCCGTCGGCTGCGAACGACAACGTGTTGTTCGCAGGCGGCAAGCCGCTCTGGCTGTTCTGATCAGCCGGCCTCCTACGCCGATCTTGCGCCCACATGTGGGGACCCACATTGGGTAGGCGTGGGGTAGCGAAGGATCACGTCGACGCCCAGCGATCTCGACGACGCCGGCGAGTAGAATCGTGGTGCCGTTCCGAGGGGGAACGTCTGGGGCGCCATGAGCGAAAAAGACGACGCGAACACGATCATCGGGACGGGCAAGTCCACCGAAGGCAGCGGTGCGCACCGCCGTCCCGGCGAATACATGGTCACGCGCAAGGAAGCGAGCGGCGCCCACAAGGTTCCGATGCCGGCGGGAACCGGCGTGAGCTCCCCGAGCGACAAGACCTCGATCATTCCAAGCGCGCCGCAGCGCCCGACGCTGCCCGGCCTGACGCCGCCGCCGGCGGCCGCTCCGATCGTGCCGAAGGCGCCGAACGACGCGACGGTCGTGCTCGGCCCGAGCGGCGCCGCGCCGCTGCCGCCGAAGCCGACGACGATGCCGCAGGCGACGCCGCTTCCGCAGCCGGTGCCGGTCACCGTCGCCGGCCGCAACCGCCGCGCGAGTGAAGGCCCGAGCGTGGGACCGAGCGTCGGTCCGTCGGTCGGGCCCAGCGTCGGCCCGAGCGTGGGTCCGTCGAAGTGGGATCGCCACGCGAGCACGAGCGGCGGCAGTGCGCCGGACTCGGACTCCGGCGTCACCGGCGTTCACCAGGCCGCGCAGCAGCCGCATCCCGGCGTGCGCATCAATCAGTACGAGCTGATCAAGATGATCGGCGAGGGCGGCATGGGCACGGTCTACATGGCCCGTGACCTCCGGCTCGGTCGCCGCGTCGCGATCAAGTTCCTGCAGGCGCAGCAAGAAGAGCTGACGCAGCGGTTCCTCGTCGAGGCTCGCGCGACCGCGCGCTGCCAGCACGAGAACATCGTGACGATCTACGAGGTCGGCGAGCAGGCTGGCTCGCCGTACATGGTGCTCGAGTTCCTCAACGGCAAGCCGCTGACGGAGAGCATCAAGGGCGGCCAGAAGCTGCCGTACACGCGCGCCGTCGAGGTGATGGTGCAGGTGCTCAAGGCGCTCGAGTGCGCGCACGGGCAAGGCATCGTTCACCGCGACCTCAAGCCCGACAACATCTTCATCCTCGACTCGGGCACGATCAAGGTGCTCGACTTCGGCATCGCGAAGGTGCTCGAGGCGAACCAGGCGCCGTCGCAGATGAGCAGCGGCGCGATCCGCATGCCGTCGCCGCTCGAGCTCGCGACCGGCTCGAACACGAGCCTCACGCGCCACGGCACGATCATGGGCACGCTGAAGTACATGTCCCCCGAGCAGTGGGGCATCGGCGTCGAGATCGATCACCTGAGCGATATCTGGGCGTGCGGCGTGCTGCTGCACCGCCTGATCTGCGGCCGCCACCCGCTGCATCCGCTCGACGGCAACCAGCTCGTCGTCACCGCGATGCTCGAGCTGCCGATGCCGTCGATGGCGGAGGCCGCGCCGCCGGATTGTCCGCGCGAGCTCGTGCAGATCGTCGACCGCTGCCTGCTCAAGATGAAGGATCAGCGCTGGCCGAGCGTTGCTGATCTGCTCAAGGCGATCGAGCCGTTCCTGCCCGGCCGCCGCACCGCCGAGCTCCAGATCGACGAGAGCCCGTACGCGGGTCTGTCGTCGTTCCAGGAGACCGACGCCGGCAAGTTCTTCGGCCGCAACCGCGAGATCGCGGCGATGGTCACGCGCATTCGCGACCGCCCGCTGATGGCGGTCGTCGGCAGCTCGGGCGTCGGCAAGTCGTCGTTCGTGCGCGCCGGTCTCGTCCCCGCGCTCAAGCGCAGCGGCGAGAACTGGGAGACGCTCGTCATCCGTCCCGGCCGCAAGCCGATGGAGGCGCTCGGGGCGCTGATCGCGCCGATGGTCTCGACCGCGGCAAACCTCGCCGACGACATCGAGGAGCAGAAGAAGCACGTCGCGCGACTCCGCAAGGAGCCGGGTCACCTCGGCCACCTGCTGCGCGGCCGCGCGCGCCGCGACTCGCGCAAGATCCTGCTGTTCATCGATCAGTTCGAGGAGCTCTACACGCAGACGGCCGATGCCGCGGAGCGCGCCGCGTTCACCGCGTGCCTCAGCGCCGTCGCCGACGACGCGACGAGCCCGCTGCGCGTCGTGCTGTCCGTGCGCTCGGACTTCCTCGATCGGCTCGCCGAGGACCAGGTGTTCCTCAACGAGCTGATGCAGGGCCTGTTCTTCCTCGGCCCGCCGAACCGCGATGGTCTGCGCGACGCGATCGTGCAGCCCGCCGAGCTCGCCGGCTTCCGCTTCGAGCTGCCGGCGACCGTCGAGGACATGCTCGATCACCTCGAGACAACGCCGGGCGCGCTGCCGCTGTTGCAGTTCGCGGCCGCGAAGCTGTGGGAGAACCGCGATACCGCTCGCCGCATGCTGACCCACGCGTCGTACGCGCAGATGGGTGGCGTCGCGGGTGCGCTCGCGAGCCACGCCGATAACGTCGTCCAGGAGCTCGGGCCGTCGAATCACGGGCTCGTGCGCGCGATCCTGCTGCGCCTCGTCTCGCCGGAGCGCACGCGCGCGATCGTGCCGATGGACGAGCTGCGCGAGCTGTCGCGCGAGGTCGGCGAGGTCCAGCGCCTGGTCGATCAGATGGTCGATGCTCGCCTGCTCGTCGTGCAGACGCTCGAGGGCGGCAAGGGCTCGACCGTCGAGATCGTGCACGAGTCGCTGATCGTCAACTGGCCGACGCTGCGGCGCTGGCTCGACGAGACGCAGGAAGATGCGGCGCTCGTCGATCAGCTGCGCACGGCGGCACGCCAGTGGAACGCGAAGGGCCGCTCGGCCGACCTGCTGTGGCGCGGCGAGACCGCCGACGAGGCGAAGAAGTTCAAGAAGCGATACAAGGGCCCGCTCAGCGACGTCGAGCGATCGTTCCTCGACGAGGTGATCAGCTACGAGGGCGCCGTGCAGCGTCGTCGTCGGATCGCGACCGTCGCCGGCTTCACCGGCCTGACGATCCTGATGATCGCGGCGATGGTCACCGCCGTCGTGATCCAGCGGCGCGGCCAGGAAGCGAAGAAGAACGCCGAGATCGCGCAGCAGGCGCGCAAGGAAGCCGAAGACAACCTCGGCGCCCTCCAGCGCAAGGAGAAGGAGCGCGAGATCGCCGAGGCCGAGAAGGCCAAGGTCGAGGCCGCGAAGCAGGTCGTCGACGTCAAGCTCGACCAGTCTCAGGTCGATCTCGCCAAGTCGAACGAGGAGCTCAAGGCGGCGCTCGAGGAGAGCAAGCTCAACGAGGAGCGCGCGAAGGATCAGCGGCGGATCGCCGAGGAGAATGCGCGGCAGGCCGAGAAGGCCCAGGGCGAGGCCGAGGCGGCGAAGGACGAGATCCTGATCCAGAAGGGCACCGTCGAGGCCCTGTTGAGGCAAGAGCAGGAACGCGTGCGCAGGCTGCAGACGCAGATCGGTAGTCCGATCGTCGACGATCTCAAGTAGCGAAAGGCTTGGCTTATGGCGAAATGGTTGAGCGCACTGGGGGTGTGCCTCGCGTTCGGTGTTGCATCGGCAGACACCGGCGCGGGTTCGGGCTCCGGGAATCAGAACAGCACGGCGGAGAAGGCCGGCACGAACGAGTCGCTGCAGAACGGCGGTGACACGCGCCCGTGGGCGGCGGGTGTGTCGCAGGCGGATCAGCAGCAGGCGCTGAAGCTATTCCACGACGGCAACGTCGACCTCAACGACGGTCTGTTCGCGAAGGCCTCCGACAAGTATCGCGAGGCGCTCAAGCACTGGGACCACCCGGCGATCCACTACAACCTCGCGCTCGCGCTGATGAACCTCGACCAGCCGATCGAGGCCTACAACAACATGCAGGCGTCGCTGAAGTTCGGCGAGCCGCCGCTGCAGAGCAAGGACAAGTTCGATCACGCGAAGGAGTACTTGCTCCTGCTCGAGAAGGAGATCGCGACGGTCGAGGTCAGCTGCGACAAGGTCGGCGCGAAGGTCACCGTCGACGGCGCGCTCGCGTTCGTCGCGCCCGGCAAGTTCCAGACGCAGGTGCTCGTCGGCAAGCACACGTTCGTCGCCGAGAAGCAGGGCTACACGACGCACATCAACGCGCCGTACATCGGTCCTGGCGAGAAGTTCCGCATCGAGCTCAAGCTCTACACGTCCGAGGAGCTGACCCGCTACAAGCGCAAGTGGAACGCGACGTGGATGCCGTGGGCCGTGATCGGCGCCGGTGCGCTGATCGCCGGTGGCGGGGCGCTGATGGAGGTCTCCGCGAACAGCGCGTACAAGGACTACGACGCGAAGGTCGCGGCCTGCAACATGAACAACCAGGGCTGCCCGACGACGGCAGCGCTCAACGACATGAAGTCGAGCGGCGACTCGAAGAAGACGCTGGGCTTCGTCGGCTACGGCATCGGCGCGGCCGCGATCGTCACCGGCGCCGTGCTGCTCTACGTCAACCGTCCCGAGGCGTACCAGATTCGCGCCGAGGACATCGAAAAAGTTTCGGTTTCGCCCGTCGTCACGCCTGGCTACGCCGGCGCCGCGGTCCAGGGGCATTTCTAAATGTTGAAGAAGATCCTGCTCGTCATGTTCGTCGTGCTCGCGGGCTGTGCAGGCCAGCCGAGCTCCGAAGTCTGCTCGACCGGCATCACCTGTCCCGCGCCGCTCAAGTGCGCCGCGGTGCAGCCGGTGTGCATCCAGACCGCGTGCGGCAACGGCCTCGTCGATCCCGGCGAGGTCTGCGACGACGGCAACATCATGGACGGCGACGGGTGCTCGCACGACTGCAAGCACGAAGGCTGCGGTAACAACGTCGTCGATCCGGGCGAGGACTGCGATCCGCCGGGCTCGACGACGAACGGCGGCATCGTCTGCTCGACGGACTGCAAGTTCGAGGTCTGCGGCAACGGCAAGATCGATCCGGACAACCACGAGCAGTGCGACGACGGCACGAACAACACCGACACGCCCTGCCCCACGCCGGCGTACAACGCGACCATGCCGAACACGTGCTCGAACTGCACGACCAGCTGCACGATCCGCACGATCATCGGTCCGTCGTGCGGCAACCACGTCTGCGATACCGCCGACGGCGAGACGATCACGAACTGCAGCCAGGACTGCGCGGGCTGCGGTAACGGCGCGATCGACAACGGCGAGGAGTGCGACAGCGGCTCGGGCAACACCGATACGCCGTGCGCGACGCCCGCCTACTCGAACCCGCCGAGCACGTGCTCCACGTGCACCACCAGCTGCACCGTGCACACCGTCGTCGGCCCGTACTGCGGCGACAACACGTGCAACAACGGCGAGAACTTCTCGAACTGCCCTGCCGACTGCACCGGCTGCGGCAACGGCCTGATCGAGGGTAACGAGCAGTGCGACAACGGCGCGCAGAACACGAACACGCCGTGCACGACGCCCGCGTATCACAACCCGCCGCTGACGTGCTCGACCTGCACGACGAGCTGCACGACGAACATCGTGACCGGCCCGTACTGCGGCGACGGCGTGTGTGCGAATGGCGAGACGAAGAACTCGTGCCCGGCGGACTGCGTCGGCTGCGGCAACGGCCACCTCGAGAGCGGCGAGCAGTGTGACAACGGGCCGGGCAACACGAACACGCCGTGCTCGACGCCCGCGTACGCGAACCCGCCGAACGCCTGCTCGACGTGCACGAACAGCTGCACGATCAACACCGTGCTCGGCCCGTACTGCGGCGACGGCAACTGCAACAACGGCGAGACGAAGACGACGTGTCCCGCCGACTGCATCGGCTGCGGCAACGGTCTGCGCGAAGGCACCGAGCAGTGCGACAACGGCTCGCTCAACACGAACACGCCGTGCACGACGCCCGCGTATCACAACCCGCCAAACACGTGCTCGACGTGCACCAACAGCTGCACGGTGAACATCGTCACCGGCCCGTTCTGCGGCGACGGCACCTGCAACAACGGCGAGACCAAGACATCGTGTCCCGAGGACTGCACCGGGTGCGGCAACGGCGTCGTCGAGAACACCGAGCAGTGCGACGACGGCACGAACAACACGAACACCGCGTGCACGGTCGCCTATCACAACCCGCCGCTGACGTGCGCGACGTGCTCGACGAGCTGCACGATCAACTTCGTGATCGGCGCCTACTGCGGCGACGGCACGTGCTCGAGCACGAACGGCGAGACGAAGAACAACTGCCCGCAGGACTGCGGCGGCTGTGGCAACGGCATCGTCGAGACCGGCGAGCAGTGCGACAACGGCTCGTCGAACACGAACTCGAACTGCACCGTGTCGACGTACAACAACCCGCCCGATACGTGCACGACGTGCACGCGGAGCTGCACGCTCAACACGCAGGAAGGTCCGTACTGCGGCGACGGCACGTGTCAGGGTGCGAACGGCGAGACGCGCACGACGTGCCCGGCGGACTGCTCGGGCTGCGGCAACGGCCTGCTCGAGTCGGGCGAGCAGTGCGACAGCGGAGCGGCCAACACGAACACGCCCTGCACGGCGCCCGCGTATCACAACCCGCCGAACACGTGCTCGACCTGCACGACCGCGTGCACGATCAACACGGTCGTCGGTCCGTTCTGCGGCGACAACGTCTGCAACAACGGCGAGACGAAGACGACGTGTCCCGATGATTGCGGCGGCTGCGGCAACGGCATCCTCGAGAGCGGCGAGCAGTGCGACGACGGCGGGCTCAACACGAACACGCCGTGCGGCCCGCCCGCCTATCACAACCCGCCGAACACGTGCTCGACGTGCTCGACGACGTGCCAGCTGAACACCGTGCTCGGTCCGTTCTGCGGCGACGGCGTGAAGAATGGCACCGAGCAATGCGACGGCACCTCGGGCGTCGCGTGCCCGATCCCGACGCAGACGGGAGCGCAGTGCTTGAGCGGCTGTACGCTCGACACGAGCGGCTGCATGTAGTGCTGACGTTCGTTCATGTTGCAGCGCAACAAAACGGCGTGTTAAGACGCCGCGCATGCAGCTCTCCTCTCTCAAGATCATCATCACCGGCGCGGCCCAGGGCATGGGCGCGCACTTCGCCCGCCGCCTCGCCGAAGCGGGTGCCCAGGTCGCCGCGGGCGACGTCAAGGAGGAGGGCCTCGCGGCGCTCGTCGAGTCGGCGCGCGGTCTGCCCGGCAAGATCCACGCGCGCAAGCTCGACGTGTCGAGCGAGGCTGACGTCGGCGCGTTCGTCGACTGGGCGCACGGTGCGATGGGCGGGCTCAACGCGCTCGTCAACAACGCCGGCATCCTGCGCGACGGCCTGCTCGTCAAGAAGGACCGCACGACCGGCGCGATCACGAAGATGACGAAGGAGCAGTGGGATGCCGTCATCGGCGTCAACCTGACCGGCGCGACGTTCATGGTCCGCGACGTCGTCGCGAAGATGGTCGCGACCGAGCAGAAGCCGGGCGTGATCGTCAACATGTCGTCGATCGCTCGCCACGGTAACCGCGGCCAGTCGAACTACGTCTCGGCGAAGGCGGCGCTCGCGGCCAACACGCTGACGTGGTCGCGCGAGTTCGCGTCGTACGGCATCCGCGTCGGCGCGGTCGCGCCCGGCATGATCGAGACGCCGATGACGCAGGGCATGAACCAGAAGGCGCGCGATGCGCTGGTCGCGAACATCCCGGTCGGCCGCATCGGCGTGCCCGAGGACATCTGGCTCGCCGTCCGCTTCGTCCTCGAGTGCGACTACTTCGACGGTCGCACGATCGATGTCGACGGCGGCCTAGCGATGTGAGCGCTTGCGCTTCTGCCCGTCGGCGATCGCGTCGGTCGCTTCCTTGACCATCTCCGGCGGGACGCCGGCCTTCTGCCGGATCTCGAGCGCACGCTGAAACAGCGCGATGCCCTCGTCGTAGCGCTGCAGGCCGATCAGCGCCTCGCCCTTGCCGAGCAGCACGTACGAGACGTAGACGTGCCTTCCCGAACTTCTTCTCGAGCATCGGCTGCGCCTTCTCGAACGCGGCGAGCGCATCGGCGTGCTTGTCGAGCTCTTCCTCGTGGAGGCCGAGGTTGACGAGCAGCATCGCGACGTGCGGATGGTCGGGGCCGTAGGCCTTCTCGGCGACCGGTAGCATCTTCTGCTCGAGCGCGAGCGCCTCGGGCAGCTTCTTCTGCTGCTTCAGCACGGTCGCCTCGTTGAGATACGTGTCGACGACGTCGGGCGACTCGGGGCCGCCGACCTTCTCGGAGATCTTGCGCGCGCGCTCGAACGTCGCCATCGCGGCGTCGAGGTTGCCCTGCGCCTTGTCGACGAGCGCGAGGTTGTTGAGGATCCCCGCCTCGTGCGGGTTGTCGTGACCCTGCGCCGCCTCCGAGATCTTGAGCGCGCGCTCGAGCTGCTCGCGGGCCTCGTCGTACTTCTGGAGCTCGCTGAGCTGGCTGCCGACGTTCGCGAGCGCGGGCAGCAGCGCGACGTTGTCCTTGCCGTACGACGCCTCCCACATCGCGAGTGCTTGCCGGTAGTAGTCGAGCGCCTTGTCCGGGTCTTGCTGGTCGGCGTAGAGTGAGCCAAGGTCGTTGAGGATCGTCGCGACCTCGGGATGCGAGTCGCCGTACGCGGCCTTGTTGATCTTCAGCGCGCGGTCATACACCGACTTCGCCTGATCGAACCGGCCAAGCATTCTATAAACGACTCCGACGTTGCCGAGCGCGGCTGCGACGTCGGGGTGATCGGGGCCGAGCGTCTTCTCGCGCGACTCGACGACGCGCTCGTACGCCTTGCGCGCATCCTCGAGCTTGCCGCGGTCGCGCAGCACGGTCGCGTACTGGTTGAGCGTCGTCATCGTGCCCGCGTGATCGGGGCCGAGCTGCTCGCTGGCGAGCGCGAGCGTCTTCTCGTAGCGCGCCTGCGCTTGATCGATGCGGTTCTGCGACGCGTCGAGCAGCGCGATCGTGTCTTGTAGCCGCACGTAGACGTCCATCGGCGGCGCCTTGTGCGCGGCGGCGGCCTCGGCGAAGCCGGCAATCTCCTGCGCGCGATC
>JAFAOG010000385.1 GCA_019237945.1 Deltaproteobacteria bacterium
GGTTTCATGACCCGGTCGAAGCTGCTTGTAGGTGCGCTCTTCACGGTGGTCGCGGTGGGTGCCTGTGCTGGCGATGATCCGAACACGGTCGTCACCGACACACCGAGTGACGGCGTGCAGGAGCCCGGTTCGTCGACGACGCCGCGCGGCTGCGCGACGCAGGACCTCGATCCACTGCGGCAGGCGCAGGTCGAGCAAGAGGTCGCGGACTTCATGGCCGCGCATGGCAACGCCGCCGTCGAGCAGGCGCGCGCGCCGATCGCAGTGCACGTCCACCGCATTCACGACTCCAATGGATCGGGCGGCGCGGTGACGTCGTCGCAGATCAGCAGTCAGATCTCGGTGCTCAATAGTTCGTACGCGGCCGCGGGCTGGAGCTTCACGCTCGCGAGCGTCGACGACAGCAACAACTCGAGCTGGTACACGGCGACCGACGGCACGACCGCCGAGAAGCAGATGAAGACGGCGCTGCGCATCGGCGGCGCGGCCGATCTCAACCTGTACACGAACAACATGGGCGGCGGCCTGCTCGGCTGGGCGACGTTCCCGTCGAGCTACGCGGGCAACCCGAAGATGGACGGCGTCGTCGTCCTGTACTCGTCGCTGCCCGGCGGAAGCGCAGCGCCCTACAACCTCGGCGACACCGCGACGCACGAGATCGGCCACTGGATGGGCCTCTACCACACGTTCCAGGGCGGCTGCACGAAGACCAACGACGGCGTCAGCGACACGCCCGCCGAGAAGAGCGCGGCGTTCGGCTGCCCGACCGGCCGCGACTCGTGCACCGGCAGCCGCTATCCCGGCCTCGACCCGATCACGAACTTCATGGACTACACCGACGACTCCTGCATGGACACGTTCACGTCCGGCCAGGCGTCGCGGATGGCGTCGCAGTTCGCGACGTACCGCTAGGCGGTCGGCGGCCAGCCGGGAATCGTGCGGGTGTCGTAGTCGCCCGCGCGGAACGCCGCGCTCTGCAGGATCGCGATTTGCATCGGGATCGTCGTCGGGACGCCCTGCACGTCGAACGCGCGGAGCGCTGCGATCATCCGATCGATCGCGTCGTTGCGATCGCGGCCCTTGACGATCACCTTCGCGAGGAGCGAGTCGTAGAACGGCGGCACGACGTAGCCGGCCTCGACGTGGGTGTCGACGCGGATGCCTTCGCCGCTCGGCGGACGCCACGTCGTCACCGTGCCCGGCGCCGGTGCGAAGTTGTTTGCGGGATCCTCGGCGTTGATGCGGCACTCGATCGCATGGCCGCTGAGCGGCAGGTCGCTTTGCTTCCACGGCAGCGGCTTGCCCGCCGCGACGTCGAGCTGCGCCTTGACGAGATCCGCGCCGCTGCGCTCCTCGCTGACGGTGTGCTCGACCTGCAGGCGGCAGTTCATCTCCATGAAGCGCAGCACGCCGTGGTCGTACAGCATCTCCATCGTGCCGGCCCCGACGTAGCCGATACGTGCCGCGGCTCGCGCCGCCGCCTCGCACACGCTGCGCCGCTGATCGTTGGTGAGCGCCGGCGACGGGCTCTCCTCGATCAGCTTCTGGTGATTGCGCTGCACGGTGCAGTCGCGCTCGCCGAAGTGCACGGCGTTGCCGTAGCGATCCGCGAACACCTGGATCTCGACGTGACGCCCGCCCTCGATCAGCTTCTCGAGGTACACGCGATCGCCGCCGAACGCCGCGCGCGCTTCGGCCTGCGCCTCGGCGTACGCCTGCTCGACCTCGCCTGCGCTGCGTGCGATGCGCATGCCGCGGCCGCCGCCGCCGTTCTCGGCCTTGAACAGCACCGGGAACCCGACGCGCTCCGCGACGCGCTTCGCCTCGTCGACGCCGGCGAGCACACCGTCGCTGCCCGGAATCACCTCGAGGCCTGCCGCGCGCATCGCGGCCTTCGCCTTCGTCTTGCTCCCCATCATCGACGTGACGTGCGGCGGTGGCCCGATGAACGTCACGCCGTGCTGCGTGCACAGGGTCGCGAGCAGCGGGTTCTCCGACAGAAATCCCCAGCCCGGATGCAGCGCCGAGCAGCGCGCCTGCACGGCGGCCTGGACGACGCGCTCGGGATCGAGATAGCTCTGCGCTGCGCGCCCTGGCCCGAGCACGACGACCTCGCGGCCGCGCAGGTAGGGCGCAGCGCGATCGGCTTCGCTCGCGGCGAACACCGGCACGATGCCCATCGCATCGCACGCGCGCGCGACGCGAACGGCGACCTCGCCGCGGTTCGCGATGAGAATCCGGTGGAACCCCACTAGAGCTTCAACATGCAGGCTTCGACGCCCGAGACCTCGAACTTGCCCGGCGCCTCGACGTCGACGCTCTTCACCACGCCGTCCTCGATCGTGAACAGCGCGCGCCGCGCACGCAGGCCCAAGCCCGGGATCTCGATCTCGATGCCGAGCGCCTTCGAGAACGCGCCCTGGCCGTCGGCGAGCATCACGATCTTGCCGAGCGCGTCGTGCTGCTCGGCCCACGCCTTCATGACCCACGCATCGTTGACGCTGAGGCACGCGACGATGTCGACGCCCTTCGCCTTGAGCTGCGACAGCTCCTTGACGTAGCCGGGCAGATGCTTCGACGAGCACGTCGGCGTGAACGCGCCCGGCAGCGAGAACATCACGACCTTCTTGCCCGCGAACAGCTGCGCGGGATCGACCTCGGCGCCGCCCTCGGGGGTCGCCTGCTTGATGGTGACACTCGGGATCTTCTGGCCAACTGCGATCATGGAGAGTCGTTACCACAGACATTTGCCGCGAGCTGGCACGCGCGTGCAAAACCGGCGGCGTCGCCCTTGAGCGCCGTATCCCCGACGAACCACCCGACCTCCGTGCAGTGATTCGGCGGCCCGCTCTCGAGCAGCCGATCGGCGCAGTGCCCGTCGAGCGCGCGCACGCGCTGGAGGAGCAGGTCGTCGAGGCCGGCGAGGACGCGCCAGCCGCTGCCGTCCCACACGAACACGGCGTCGATCGGTGCGCCGCCGAGCTCGGCGACGACGCTGGGATACTGCACCGGGAGTGCCCACCGCACGCGGACCTGCGCGTTCGTCAGGCGCGGATCGCCCGCGTAGTGACGCCGCGTCGTGATCGCACCGGGCGCAGCGAGCCGTGTAACGAGCGGCGGCATCACGGCGTCGAAGTGCGCGGCGTACTCCTTCCACAGCTGCTTGTACGGCGACACGATGATCCGATCGAACGCCGCCTCGTCGAGGATCCACCCGGTGACGGCATGCTGGCGCGTCGCCTCGTCGCTACCGGCGATCGTGCGCAGGTAGGCCGCGAGTGCCTCCGGCGAGCCCGCGGGCGGGGCCGGCGGTGGCGGCGCCTTGCAGCAGGCGAGCAGCGTCAGGAAGGCGAGGGCGAGTGCGCGCATGGGCGAACGGTCTCGCGCGGCGGCTTGGGCGCGTCGCACGACTTCGGAA
>JAFAOG010000465.1 GCA_019237945.1 Deltaproteobacteria bacterium
AAGGTCGTGTTCGGCGGCCAGACGATGGTGCACGCGAAGGTGCGCATCGACGAGACGCAGTCGCCGATCGCGCTCGACTACCTGTCGCTGTCGGGCAAATCGAAGGGCGTCGTGACGCGCGGGATCATGGCGTGGGTCGGCGACGAGGCGCGCTTCCTGATGGCGCCGGCGGGTGCGCCGCGGCCGCGCTCGTTCGACGAGACGGCAGGGACGCTCAGTTGGTGGCGTCGGCGGTAGCGTTCTGCGGTGCCCGCATCGCACTTCCCGCGGCCGCATCGACGTTGGACGCGTCGGGAATCGCCGGCGACGCTGGCTTCGTCATCGGGTTCGGCTTGCTGCTGCCGCACGCGGCGACGATCACGAGAGCGAGGCGGCGCATCATGCGGCGACAGGCGCGAGCTTGCCCCAGCGCGTCGGACCGGCGCGATCCTCGACCTGCGCGCGCAGCTCCGGCGAGAGCCCGAGCGCGAACGCGACCTCCGCGACGAGGAATAGCGGGCCGTCGAGCAGGCCCTTGATGTCGTCGAGGAACGCCGGCTTGCGGCCCTCGAAGTAGTGACCGAGGAACTGCAGCGCCCAGCCGCCCACGAACAGGCCGCCTGCGGTGCCCGCCCAGATCGGCAGCGGCAGCGCGGCGATCGCCGTGCCGAGCGCGCAGGTCGCGCCAAGCACCGCCGCCATCGCGGCGCCGTACGCCGGATCGAGCTGACGGTAGTAGCGCGAGGCGAGCCCGGTCGCGCCGACGGCCGCGTTGATCGGGCCGATGCCGATCCGCGCGAGCGTCGCCTGCGTGCCGACGAGGATCATCGGGATGCCGACGAAGTGCGTCGCGATGTTGCGCTTGTCGCGGTGATACTCGGCGTACGACGCGAGGCGGTCGACCAGGGACTTCATGCCTCGACGATACCGCATTGGCGTGCGGTGACGGGCACTTAGATCGGGGTGCCGATTTCGGGTCACAGCCGGCGCGGTGCCGACACTCCCTCTACATGAAGCACCTCGCACTCCTGTTTCTCGCCGCTTGCGCCACCCCCCCCGCTCCGAGCGAGCGCCCGACACGCGTCTGGGACTTCAGCTCGCGGACGCTCGCGCAGCTCGCGAAGGTCCCGGCGCACAGCTCGTCGCCGAAGTCGCAGATCCAGGCGATGATCGCGGCGCAGCGCGATGCGATCCTCGCGTGTCACCTCACCGGCACGTTCGAGACCGAGCTCCTGATCGAGGACGGCGTGCTCGGCAGCGTCGTTGTCACGCCCGATGCGCCGTGTCTGCACGACGCGCTCGCCGGCGCCGATGCATCGCTCGTCACCATCGATGGAGCGACTCTCGCCGAGATGCCGCTCGTCCTCGACTCGGGCTACGCTGCGGCGCCGTGAGCGACTTCGAGGAGCTCGTGCGCGCGCACCAGGCGGCGGTCTGTGCGACCGCGTACGCGATGCTGCGCGACCGTGCCCGCAGCGAGGAGATCGCGCAGGACGCATTCCTCGTCGCGTGGAAGAAGCTGCCGGAGCTGTCGCCGCCGCCGGCGATGCCGGCATGGATCTGCGGAATCGCGCGCAACCTCGCGCGCAACGCGCTTCGCAAGCACCGGGAGGTCGCGATGTCTGACACGACGCCCGAGCCCGCCGCCACGACGACACCGCTCGACGCGACGCTCACACGCGAGCACATCGATCTGGCGAGCCGCGCGCTCGCGACGCTCAGCGATGACGATCGCGAGGTCGTCGTCCTCTACTACCGCGCCGACGAGTCGATCCGCGCGGTCGCCGCCGCGCTCGACATCGCGGAGCCGGCCGCCCGCAAGCGGCTGCAGCGGACGCGCGAGCGGTTGCGCGACGCCCTGAGCGCCGTCGAGTCGACGCTGCGCCAGACGCGCCCCGGGCCGGCATTCACGGTCGCGTGTGTCGCGGCGCTCGCGGCAGGTCGTGCGGTCGATGCATCGGCGGCGGCGGCACCTGCGTCGGCCGCGAAGCCCGCGCTGCTGCTCGCCGCGGCGGCGGTCGTCCTCGTCGGCGGCGCGCTGGCGGTGCGCGTCGCGACGCATGCCACGGCCGCGCCGTCATCGGACCCTGCCGCGGGCTCGTCGGCGCAGATCGCGGCCTCGCCAAACGAATCGCCGGCGCCCTCGGCCACCGGTTCGTCGCGCGTCGAGAAGGCTCGCGAGCTCGTCCAGCGAATCTCCGCCGCCGAGCGCGCGGCGATCGTTTCGCGCGTGCACGCTCGCGACGTGCCGGCCGCGCCGCCGGTCGAGCCACTCGTCTATGACTTCTCCGGATCGCGTCTCGACGACACGAGCACGCCCGAGCCGCCGAAGGTCATCGACCGCCTGAACAAGGGCTCGATGCGCTATGCGATCCGGCTGATGCTGCCGATGGTGCGCGCGTGCACGAACGACCACACGCCGCACGGCACGATCGACGTCAGGATGCACCTCGGTGGCGATGCGCAGAGCACGATCGTCGAGTCGATCGAGATCACGGGTCACCCGCCGCTCTCCGAGGACACCGAATTCATCGAGTGCGTGCGCACGACGATGCTCACGCTCGAGCTGCCGCCGCGGGACGATCCCGCCAAGCCGTGGGACGTCAACTACCCGTTGACGCTGTGATCTGCGATAGGTTCGCGGTCGAATGAGCGAGCCGCGAGCCGGAAAACTTCGCCGATCCGTCGGCTTCTACGGGCTGATGTTCGTCTCGCTCGGCTCGATCATCGGCTCGGGCTGGCTGCTCGGCGCGCTCAACGCCGCGAAGAGCGCGGGACCGGCGTCGATCCTGTCGTGGATGCTCGCGGCGGCGATGCTGTCGCTGCTCGCGCTGACGTATGCCGAGCTCGGCGCGACGTATCCGGTCGCCGGCGGCGCGGGGCGCTTCCCGTACTACAGCCACGGCCCGATCTGCGGGTTCACGGCCGGCTGGGCGTCGTGGCTGCAGGCGGTGTTCATCCCCGCGATCGAGGTGCTCGCCTGCATCACGTACATCAACAGCGTCGAGTGGGTGCACGATCACTTCAACATGGTCAACGCCGATGGCCTGCTCAATCACCTCGGCCTGATCGTCGCCGTCGTGATGATGGTCGTGTTCACCGCGATCAACCTCGCCGGCGCGAAGTTCCTGTCGGACTCGAACACCGGCGTCGTGATCTGGAAGGCGGCGGTGCCGCTGCTCGCGTGCATCGTGATCGCGGCGAAGCACTTCGACGTCGCGAACTTTCACCGCGGTGGCGGCTTCATGCCGTTCGGCTTCCACGGCGTGTTCGCGGCGCTGACCGGAGGCATCGTGTTCGGCCTGCAGGGCTTCGAGCAGGCGGTGCAGCTCGCGGGCGAGGCGCGCGATCCCAAGAAGGACCTGTCGCGCGCGGTGATCCTGGCGATGGTGATCGGCGCTGTCCTGTACTCGCTGCTTCAGCTCGTGTTCGTCGGCGCGCTCGAGAAGGGCGACATCGCGGTCAACTGGCACAATCCGCTCGGCATGATGCCGTCGGCGTACGGTGCGTGGTACTCGCTCGCGCTCGCGATCGGCGTCGGCTGGCTCGCGAAGGCGCTGCTGATCGATGCGGTCGTGTCGCCGGCGGGCACGGGCATCGTCTACGTCGGCACGTCGGCGCGCCTGTCGTATGCGCTCGGCGAGGAGAAGGAGATTCCGTCGAAGCTCGCGTCGACGAACGACAAGGGCGTCCCCGTGTTCTCGATCGGCGTGACGTTCGTCGTCGGCTGCCTCGCGTTCGGTCCGTTCAAGTCGTGGAACCAGCTCGTCTCCGTCGTCACGAGCGCGACCGCGATCATGTACGGCTTCGCGCCGATTTCGCTCGCGGCGCTGCGCCGGCTCGACCCGGATCGGCCGCGCACGTATCGGATGCCGGCGCCGAGCGTGATCCTGCGCGCCGCGTTCTGCTCGGCGAACCTGATCATCTACTGGGGCGGCTTCGACATCACGTGGAAGCTCGCGCTCGCGATGGTCGTCGGACTCGTGCTGTTCGCGGTCGGCGTCGCGCGCAACAAGACGGGCGCGCAGGACAAGCTCCGCAATTCGTGGTGGATGCTGCTGTGGCTCGCGGGCCACGTCGTGATCGGCTACCTCGGCCGCTACGGCGAGGGCAAAGCCGACGTGCTGCCCGAATGGGTCGATATCGGCGTGGTCATCGTGTTCGCGCTCGGCATCTTCGAGATGGCGCTCGAGACGACGCTGTCGCGCGAGGAGTCGGCCGCCGCGGTTGCCAGGGACGCGCATCAGCTGGAGACCGCGTGAAGGCGAAGACCAAGGCCGACCGGAAGAAGAAGCTCCACCAGCGGATCTCGATCCGCGAGGCAGCGGGCCGCTATCGCTACACGCCGGCCGGGCTGTATCTCGCGATCAAGCGCGGCGCGCTGAAGGCGAAGGTCGTCGGCGGCCGGCTCACCACCACACCGTTCGACATGAAGGCGTTCATCAAGGCGATGACGCCCGTGCCGCAACCCGAAGTACTCACCGACGAGGAGTTCATCCGTCGGATGTGGGAGAACGACCCGGATTGAGCGAGGAGCCGGCCACCGTCCTCGATCGCCCGTCGACGCGGCCGCGCATCGAGACGAGCACGCAGCAGGCGAGCGCACGCGCGCTCGAGACGCTCGAGGCGCAGCGGCTGCGCGGACTGATGCAGGGGGTGTGCGGATCGTCGGCGGTGACGATGCTGATCGTGATCGTGCTCGGCGGCGATCCGACGGCGGCGCGCATCCACGCCTCGGCGCTTGCGGGCACGGCCGTCGCCAGCGGCATCGTCGCCGTGCTGATGCGCCATCCGCGGCGCGTCTGGATCCGGCTCGCGATCTACGTGCTCGCGTCGCAGATCCTCGTGCTGCTGAGCGGCTTCTACTTCTGGGGCGTGTTCTCGACGTACGGCGCGCTCGTGCCGCTGACGATGTACATCATCGCCGGCAACGCGACGAAGACCGAGGCGATCCTCGGCACGGCCGCCGTCGTGCTCGCGCAGACCGCGTTCAGCGTCGCGACCGCGGTGGGCTGGATCGGATCGCGCGGCCTCGTCGAGCCGGTGCCGGCGCGCGCGCCATTGCTCACGCAGCTCGTTGCCGTCGGTCTGATCCAGATGATCACGATCGGCGCGATGATCGCGGGGCGCGCGGCGCGCAAGGAGAGCGAGAAGATCCTCGACGAGCATCACAAGGCGCTCGTCGATCTCGCGCGCCGCGAGGCGCAGCTCGCCGAGGCCTACGCCGATGCGCGCGCCGCTCGCGAAGGCAATCAGGCGGGGCTCGGGCGCTTCAGCGATCAGACGGTCGAAGGCTTCCGCCTCGGTCGCGTGCTCGGGCGCGGCGCGATGGGCGAGGTCTACGAAGGCACGCGCACGAGCGACGCCCACCCGGTCGCGGTGAAGATCCTCGCGGCTCACCTGCTGCGCGATCCATCGGCCCGCGAGCGGTTCCTGCGCGAGTCGAAGATCGTCTCCGCGCTCGAGTCGCCGCACGTCGTGCGCGTGCTCGCGGTCCCCGATGACGATGCGGTGCTGCCGTTCATCGCGATGGAGCGCCTCGAAGGCACCGACCTCGGCCAGCTGATCAAGCGCCGGTCGCTGCTCGCGCCGCAGGAGGTCCACGACATCGTCGCGCACGTCGCGGCCGCGCTCGATGCCGCGCACGCCGCCGGCATCATCCATCGCGACCTCAAGCCGACGAACGTGTTCGGCACGCACGAGCCGCGCGTGTGGAAGCTGCTCGACTTCGGCGCGTCGCGGTGGGCGGACGGGCAGGGCACGCTGACGCGCGACAACGTCGTCGGCACGCCGGGCTACATGGCGCCCGAGCAGGCGAGCGGTGGTGAGATCGATCGCCGCGCCGACATCTACGCGTTCGGTGCGCTGCTCTATCGCCTGGTCACCGGCGTGCCGGCCGTGATCCCCGCGGAGGTGCCCGTGATGCTGCAGGAGGTCACGTATCGCATGCCGGTGCAGCCGCGATCGCGCGCGCCGCAAGTCACCGCGGACGTCGAGGCCGTGCTCGCGATCGCGCTCGCGAAGAAGCGCGAGGATCGGTTCGCGACTGCGGGTGAGCTCGCGCGCGCGTACGATGCGGCGACTCGCGGTGCGCTCGATCCGGTGCTGCGATCGCGCGCCGCGATGATCCTCACGGCGACGCCGTGGGGCCGATGGATCGACGGCCGAAAAGGCTAGCGAACGGGGAGCGGCTGGGCGGCGCGCTGCTCGCGGCGCTGCCACGTGAACAGCTGCTTCTTCCACTTCGCCGCGCGCGGCTTGGACTTCGCCATTCCGATCGGGGACTTCCGCACGCCACCAGGCTGGGACAACACGAGGAGACGGTCAGGGGTCATCGGGGGACACCATGTCTAACGGTTCGGCGGGCCGAGGGCAAGTCCAGCTTTTTCTGACCCCGCTTCCATAAGCACGCGGCGCTCCCGGCTAGCCTCGCACCACCATGAATACCCACCGCTTTGTCTGGCATGACCTCAACACCAAGGACCTCCAGGGCTCGCAGCGGTTTTACGGCGAGATCTTCAACTGGACATTCAAGTCCGACGACAACTACGTCCACATCAGCGCCGGCAGTCAGATGATCGGCGGCATGCGGCAGATGAGCCCGCAGGAACCCTATCCGACGAACTGGATGGGCTACATCGCCGTCGACGACGTCGCGGCGACCGTCGGGAAGATCACGAGCGCCGGCGGCCAGGTGCACATGCCGGCGACCAAGATGGAGAACGTCGGCACGTTCGCGGTGACCGCCGATCCGAGCGGCGGCGTGTTCGCGCCGTGGAAGAGCGCGCGGCCGGGCGAGGATGTCGAGAAGATCGGCATGCCCGCGATGTTCACGTTCTCGTGGGACGAGCTCGTGACGACGGATCCCGACGCGGCTGCGAAGTTCTACGCGACGGTGTTTGGCTGGAAGCCGAACGCGATGCCGATGGGCAACGGCGAGACGTACACGCTGTTCGAGCGCCCGGGCGTCAAGAATTTCAAGGGCGACCCGGCGGCTGCAGGTGGGATGATGAAGTCGCCGCCCGGCGTGCCGTACTCGTTCTGGCTGCCGTACGTCCAGGTCGACAACTGCGATTCCCTCTGCGAGCGCGCGACGCGCCTCGGCGGCAAGGTGATGGTCCCGGGCACCGACATCCCGAACGTCGGGCGGTTCGCGTGCTGGTCGGATCCGCAGGGCGCGTCGATCGCCGTGATCCAGCCGCCTCGGTAACCCCGGGTTACGCATGCTACGCTGAGGGGAATGCGCGACGGCCGTCCAGGGGACACGGCCCGAGGCGGCGGTATCGGCCGGCTGTACTCGGTGCTCTGGACACACGCGCGCGGCATGCGCGGCCGGCTCGTGCTCGCGATCGCGATGCTCGTCACCGCGCAGGTGATCCGGCTCGCGATCCCGTTCTTCTTTGGCTGCGCGGTCAACGCGCTGCAGGAGCAGGGCAAGACCGGCGTCGTGCATGCCGGCTGGTACCTGCTCGCGATGCTCGGCGCCGCGACCGCCGCGTGGCTGCTCCATGGCCCGGCGCGCGTGATCGAGCGGCGCGTCGCGCTGCACGCCCGCGAGAACCTCGCCGATGCGCTGTTCGCGCGGCTGTTGTCATTGCCGCTGCGCTGGCACGAGCAGCATCACAGCGGCGACACGCTGCACCGCCTGCAGAACACGACGGCCGCGCTGTTCGGCTTCGCGCAGAACCAGTTCATCTACCTGCAGAACATCGTCAACATCATCGGGCCGATTGTCGCGCTCGTCGCGGTCTCGGCGATCACGGGCGTGACCGCGCTCGTCGGCTACACCGCGGTCGCGATCGTGCTGCTGCGCTTCGACCGCGTGATGATGCGGCTCGTTCGCGAGGAGAACGCAGCGGAGCGCCGCTACACGGCGACGGTCGTCGATGCGGTCGGCAACATCGGCACGATCCTGACGCTCGGCCTCGCGGCGCCAGTCCGCTCGCTCGTGCGCGCGCGCAACCTCGACATCAGCGTGCCGCTGCAAAAGGACTTCGTCCTCAACGAGGGCAAGTGGGCGGCGGTCGACCTGCTCAACAACGCGATGCGCGTCGGCCTCGTCGCGCTGTACGCGTGGCTCGCGTGGCGGAGCACCGGCGCGATCCTCGTCGGCACCGCGGTCATGGTGCACCAGTACGCGCAGCAGATCGGCAACGTCGTCGGATCGATGGCCGCGAACTGGACCGACCTCGTCAAGCGCCAGACCGACATCGCATGCGCCGATCCGATCCTCGAGGCGACGCCGAAGCCGTTCCCCGAGCCGGATCCGGCGCACGCCGCGTGGAAGACGATCCGGATCTCGGGCGCCGTGCTTCGCCATCCGAACGGCGCGCGCGGCCTCGACGGCATCGATCTCGAGCTGACGCGCGGCAAGCGAATCGCGGTCGTCGGCGGCAGCGGCGCCGGCAAGTCGACCCTGCTGCGCGTGCTCGCCGGCCTCTATTCCGCCGACCGGATCGGCATCGCGATCGACGGCGAGCCGACCGCGCTGCAGGACCTGGCGACGCTCGCCGTGCTCGTCCCGCAGGAGCCGGAGATCTTCGACGCCGAGGTCCGCGCGAACCTGACGCTCGGCGTGCCGCGCGACGAGGCCGACGTCACCCGCGTGTGCGACCTCGCGTGCCTTGGCCCCGTGCTCGATGCGCTGCCCGGCGGGCTCGCGGCGCAGATCTCCGAGCGCGGTGCGAACCTCTCCGGCGGCCAGCGCCAGCGCATCGCCCTCGCGCGCGGTCTGCTCGCGGCGGAGCGGGCGTCGCTCGTGCTCCTCGACGAGCCGACGAGCAGCATCGATCCGGTCACCGAGGCGCGCATCTACGAGGGCGTGCTCGCGTCGCTGGGCGATGCGTGCGTCGTGTCGGCGATCCATCGCCTGCACCTGTTGCCGCGCTTCGATACGGTCGTGCTGCTGCACGCCGGCCGCGTCGTCGATGCCGGCACGCTCGACGAGCTGCTCTCGCGCCAGCCGCTGTTCCAGGACATGTGGCGCGGCTACACGAACGAGCCAACGGACGGCGACGTCAGAGCGGCGTGAGCTTGACGCGGTTGTCGTGGTAGACGGCGCCGCCTCCCATGTCGGAGTCGCGCTCGTCGACGGTCGCGTTGACGCCGGGGCCGCCATGTCCCTTCGTGCACGAGACGACGCCGCGCCGGACGCGCTTGTTGATCTCGGCGATCGCGACGAATGCACCGCGCCAGTTGCTGACGCGTACGCGCTGACCTGTCGCGATGCCGCTCGCATCATCGGGATGGATATGCAGCGTCGGAGGGCCCGGCTCGTTGAAGCAGGAGTTCAGGAAGCGATGGTTTGCCGGCGCGAGCAACACGACCGGATGCTCGCGATCGTCGCGCGTGTTCTCGTTGGGCGGCGTGTAGCCGGCGACCGGATCGAGGCCCGCGGCGGCCATGCGTTCGCTGACGAGCTCGAGCTTGCCGCTGGCGGTCGGAAACCCGTGCGCGAATGGCACGAACGGCTGCGGATATGACAGCCGGATCGAGCCGCGCTCCTGCAGCGCTTCGAGCGTGATCCCGGTCAGCGACGGATGGCCGCTCGCGAGCACGTCGCGCGCCATTTGCTCGTCACTGTCGTAGAGCGCGGGCTCGGTGAGCTGCATCGCGCGCGCGAGCCGGCGAAACAGCTCGGTCGTCGGGAGGCACTCGCCCGGCGGCGCAACGGCCGGCGCATTCCACGCGATGTAGAGATGGCCGTACGCGATCAGCAGATCCGCGTGCTCGTGCATCATCGTCGCGGGCAGCACGAGGTCGGCATACGGCGTCGTGTCGGTGTGGACGTGCTCGACGACGACGGTGAACAGATCCTCGCGCGCGAGCCCGCGCAGCACCTTCGTCTGGTGCGGAATGCTCACCGCCGGATTGCTCGCGTACACGAACAGCGCCTTGACCGGCGGGTCGGCGAGCTCGAGCAGACCCTCTCCGAGGCGCGTCATCAGGAGCGTGCGCGCCGGCGCCGTACGCAGGTCATCGCGCCACAACGCGTCCCACGCCATGCCGAAGAAGCCGCGCGTGTCGTAGCAGACGCCGCCGCCGGCGTGCCGCCAGTCGCCGGTGATGCCCGGGATGCAGGTCAACGTGCGCACGGCCATCCCGCCGCCGGCGTGACGCTGCATTCCGTAATTTAAGCGAATGATTGAAGGCTTCGTCTGCGCATAGACGCGCGAGAGGCTGATGATCGAAT
>JAFAOG010000468.1 GCA_019237945.1 Deltaproteobacteria bacterium
CGCTCGTTCATCCCGCACATGGTGCGATCGGTCGAGGAAGAGAAGCTGTAAATGGCAACGGTCGCCCTCCGCGCAGCGTTGATCTGGGATGACGAGGTCATGGATGACGTCGTCATCACCAAGCCGACGAAGATCACGATCGGTTCCGTCGGGAAGCCGACGTTCGTGGTCCCCGATGTCGGCTTGCCCAAGAACTTCGCGATCGTGCGGCCGGGCAACCGTGGATATCTGTTAACGCTCGGCGAGCGCATGCGAGGCACGATCTGCCTCGACGGCGAGCAGAAGCAGGTCGACGATTTCGTGCGCCGCGGCGGCGAGGGCGAAGGCCCGGGCGGCTTCCGCGCAACGCCGATCAGCGGCAAGGACTGGGGCGTCGTCGATCTCGACGAGAGCGGCCAGTACAAGCTGTTCTTCCAGTTCGTTCCTGTCGACGACCACACCGTCCCGTTCCTCAGCACGCAGATGATGATCGCGGGCGGCGCCGCCGGCAGCATCATCACCGTCGCCGGCACGATCTTCTCGCGGCTGTCGCGGTACGCGCTGCTCGGCCAGCACCTGCCGATCGAGGAAGCGATCTTCCGGTCGTTGCTGCTCGGCGTCAGCGCCGTCGTGCTCGCGCTGCTGATGTACTGGCTGACGCGCCAGGATGCCGAGTCGCAGGCGTCCTTCGCATTCAGCGTCGTGCTCCACGCCGCGCTGATCGTGATGACGTACCGGCTCTACGACGGCACGAACCCGTTCGTGTGGCCCGGCCCGCGCGCGCTGACCGGCAACTATCTCGTCACGCGGCTCGAGCCCGAGAAGCCGCCCGAGCCCCCGAAACCAGCCGCGGCAACCAAGAAGGATTCGGGCGCGGCGGCGCCGAAAACGCCGGAGAAGCCGAAGAACACCGCGACGAAGAACGACGAGGGCAAGTTCGGCGGCGAGGGCAAGGTCGAGCGCGCGCGCGATCCGAACGCGAAGGACACGCCGCCGGCGCCGCCGAAGGTCGCGCTGTTCGAGGACAAGAACCGCAAGGTCCTCGACAACATCATCGACAACAACCTCGCCACGAACCTCGGCAAGTTCAGCGGCGTCAAAGGCGACGAGCTCAAGAAGGGCGGCCTGGGATTCGGCGCGGGCACCGGCACCGGCGTCGGCGATGGCCTCAATGGCACCGGCACCACGCGCGGCAGCAACAAGAGCGGCAACGGCGGCGGCGGCAACGTCGAGGGCGACTTCGTCTCGAACAAGGGCAAGATCGACACCGGCAAGGAGCGCCCGGGCGGTGGCAACTGCGCGAAGCCGCCGTGCGGCACCGCTCCGCACGAGGTCAAGGTCGCGCTCAGCGATCCCGAAGGCGACTTCGCCGGCCTGACCGCCGAGGAGATCAACCGCGTCGTGAAGGCGCGCGCCGGCATCTTCAAGGCCTGCTACCAGCACGAGCTCAACCGCTCGCCGGGACTCGGCGGCAAGATCGTCATCCACTTCGTGATCGGCGGCGATGGCGTCGTCAAGAGCGCGAAGACCGCGGGCGGCTCGACGATGCGCAACGACGCCGTCGAGAGCTGCGTGAGCTCGAACATCATGCGCCTCAAGTTCCCGGCCAAAGGTGGGCAAGCGAACGTCAACTATCCATTCCTGTTCCAGCCAGGAGGCTGACCATGAACCGACTGCTCGTCCTCAGCATCCTCCTCGTCGGTTGTGCCAACGACCCGCAGTACGTGCCCTCCCCGACCAACATCGAGGCAGGCATGGACAACGGCATGGGCGGCATCGTCGCCTCCGGCTCGGGCTCGATTCACGTGCCGATCAAGCCGGAGAGCAAGGACGACGCCGCGCTGCGCGCCCAGATCCAGAAGACCGTCGATCCGGCGGTGATGGTGCCGACGTATCGCGTCGACGAGTACGACCTCTCCGTCGAGTGGACGGTCAAGAACCTCGACAGCATGCCCGGTCAGTTCAAGATCGAGCTCAACGGCGCGAACGAGATGTTCACGTACGACCCGACGCTGATCGTGCTCGCGCCCGGCGACGACGAAGCGCCGCCGACGCCCGGCCTCGCGGGCGACATCCCGACCGACATCCCCGCGAACGGCGAGGTCTCCGGCACGTTCCGCGAGGACCAGCTGCTCGAGGCCGCGATCGATCTCGACCAGGTCTCGCGCGGCAACGTGAACCCGTTCGCCGCGATCCTGACCGTCAACAAGAACGACACGCAGATCCAGCCGATGACGCCGCTGATGCCGGGCGTGATGAACTACACGCAGACGCCGTCGGGTCCCGCGATCCCGCGCTCGGCGTTCCGGCAGCTCGTGCGCGTCGATCTCGTGTTCAAGCCCGACCGCCACATGGTGCTCGACTACGTGCTGCGCGTGCGTCCGCACCGCGACGTGATCAACGACATGGGCCTCGACGCCCCTGCCGGCAAGATCATGATCATCGATCCCGCGCCGTTCGTGCCCTGAGCCAGGCCGCCGTAGTACGATCAGCACCGATGAAGCGGGGGCTGCTTATCGTCTGCGCGCTTGCTGCGCCGGCCGCGGCTCGCCCCGCCTCGACGGGCTTCTTCGCCGAGGGTGGCCTCGGCGCCGTCGCGTTCTTGCCGTCGGCAAACGCCGACGCAGCGGTCGGCCCGGCGATGGACCTCCGCATCGGCCGCGACGTGTTCTCGTTCCTGTCGCTCGGCGTCTATCTCGCCGCGTCGTCGCACGAGGCGACGGTGCCGCCGCCGCCCGAAGGCCAGTGGTTCCAGCTCTACCGCGGCGGCGCGGACGCGCGTCTCGGCGGTCGCTTCGATTCGCTCGCGCTGTTCGTCGAGGGCGGCATCGGCGGGTCGATGATGTCGAGCAACGTGCTCCAGAAGGTGAAGATCCTCGACCCGGGCGAACACTTCTCGGTGACGTTCCACGCCGGCGCGGGCGCGGAGTACCAGCTCGAGAACCGGCACTACGCGATCGGCCTCGCCGTCGATGCGTTCCTCGAGCCGCAGTTCGCGAACATCCGCGCGCTCGATACGCGCCTCTACCTCCGCTACACGTACGGCGGCGGCTAGCGCAGCGTGATGCCGTATCAGCGCGCCGGACATGCATCGCGATGGCCCGCCGTCGGCGAGCTCCTGCTGGCCGTCGTGTTCTGGATGGTGCTGATGGCGGTGCTGATGGCCGTCGAGAAGCAGATCACCGGCGTCACGAAGACGAAGGATCTGCCGAAGGACGCGCGCACGCTGGTGACGTTCATCAACCTCGCCGCGCTCGGCCCGGCCGCGCTGCTCGCGGCGCTCGCGTGCGGGCGGAGCCCCCGCCGCCTGTGGTCGGTCACCGGGCGCGTGCGGTGGCGGTGGTTCGCCACGTGCCTGCTCGTCGCGCTCGCCGTGCGCGCGATCTCGCCGATCCTGGTCATCATCGAGCTCGCGACGGGCCACAAGACGTTTGTCGGCCTCGACACGTACGCGTGGCAGCTCGCACTCGTGCTCGCGGTCGTGCCGCTGCAGGCGCTCGCCGAGGAGCTGTTCTTCCGCGGCACGCTGCTGCAGGCGGTCGGCTCGTTCGCGCGCTCGCCGTGGCCGGCGATCGTGATCAGCGCCGCGGGGTTCGCGCTCGCGCACGGGCTCCGGATCGAGCTGTTCGTCGCGATGGCGATCGTCGGCCTCGCGCTCGGCTGGCTCGCGGTGCGCACGGGCGGGCTCGAGGCGAGCGTCGCCCATCACGTCATGCTCAACGTCGTCGGCATGGCGGTGCAGCTCGCCGTTGCGGGCGGCGACCAGAAGGGCGTCAACGAGCACGTGACGTGGGCGGCGACCGTCGTGTCGGGCGTGATCGTCGTCGTCTACACCGCGATCATCGCGCGGCTAGCGAAGCGCCTTCCGCCCGTGCCCGATGAGATCGAGCAGCACGCGGCGGAACGGGGCGTGGGCGTCGAGCATGCCGATCACGGCGGCAACCCCGAGCCGCTGCCGCCAGAGCAGCAGCAGGCGAGCGGGTAGCTGAAGGCCGCCGGCGGCGAGCACGCGGCGCGTCGCATCGGCGAAGTCGCTCGCGTACGCGGGGGTCCAGTGGAAGTCACCGACGGTAGCGAGCGGCCGGGCGAGCGCGCGCTCCCAGTCGCGGTGTGCGGTCGTCGCGAGCGTGTCGGCGCGGCGCAACAGGCCCGTCTTCGCGAGCGCCATGCGGAAGCGCTCGGCGGCCTTGACCGCGTCTTCGTCGAGCAGCGCGTGGAACACGGCGAGGTCCGCTTCGCGCACGTCATCGGGGATCTCGAGCGCGCACCCGAAATCGAGGCACGACACGACGACGTGGCCGTCGCCTTCGGTCTCGACGAGGAAGTTGCCGGGGTTCGGATCGGCGTTGAGCAGGCCGTGGGCGAGCGGCGAGCCGAACGCGAACGCGAAGATCGCGGCCGCGGCCTGGCGACGCACGTCGGGCGAGGCGTGCGTCGTGTCGACGATCGACGCACCGCGGGCGCGCACCGACGTGAGCACGCGCGCCGACGACAATTCCGCGATGACGCGCGGCACACGCACGCTCGCATGGCCGGCCCACGCGTCACAGAACCGCTGCTGCATCGCGGCCTCGGCGCGGTAGTCGAGCTCGCGCCGCACCGCATCGCCGAGCGCGGTCAGCGCGTCGTCGTCGAGCGCACCGCCGACCTCGGCGCCGGCGAGCTTGCGCAGGAAGTCGGCATCGTCGAGATCGGTGCGCAGCGCCTCCGCGACGCCGGGATACTGCACCTTGACGACCACGTCGGTGCCGTCGTGCAGCTTCGCGGCGTGCACCTGGCCGAGCGACGCCGCCGCGAGCGGCACGTTCTCCCAGTGCGCGAACAGCTGCTGCGGCGGCTTGCCGAGGTCCTGCTCGATGACGCGCGCGATATCGCCGGCCGCGACGGCGGGCGCCTTGTCCCACAGCCCACCGAGCACGGCGCGTGCGGTCGCCGAGGCTCCACGCCCACGGCCGAGCGATGCGCCAGGATCGTACGCGGCGAGCTGCGCGACCTTCGCGAGTCCGCCCTTGAGCTTGCCCGCCTGCGCGGCGAGCACGCGCGCCGCTTCCTCGTCGACGACATGATCATCGTCGTCGGAGCCGCTCGGATCGGTCGTCACGATCTGCTTCGCGCGCGCCCAAAGCCGCGCCAACCCGACCTTGCGCTCGGCGGCCTTGCGCTCCGACATCGTCAGGGCACCTCGACGAGCCGCGCCGGCCCGCTCTCGTCGCTCCAGAACAGCTCGACGCGGTTCTTGCCGGTCTTCTTCGCGCGATACAGCGCCCGGTCCGCGCGGCGCACGAGGTCCTCGCCGCTCGCTGCCTTCGACTCGGGGTACGCCGCGATGCCGAGCGACGCGGTGACCGCGAGCGCCTTCGGCGGATCCTCGTCGGTCGTGATCCGCAGCTCCGCGATCGCCTCGCGGATGCGCTCGGCGAGGTTGTACGCGCCGACCATCTCGGTGCGCGGCAGGATCATCGCGATCTCCTCGCCGCCGTACCGCGCCGCGGTGTCGACGCCACGCATCTGTTCCTTGACGACATTGGCGATCGCCTTGAGCACGCGGTCTCCGACGAGATGCCCGTAGGTGTCGTTGAGTTTCTTGAAATCGTCGACGTCCATCATGATCACGGAGAACGGCGACGTGTAGCGGCGCGACCGCTCGATCTCCTCGTCGATGCGCGCGTCGAAGTAGCGGCGCACGAACAGGCCGGTCAGGCCGTCGACCATCGCGAGCTCGTAGAGGTGCGCATTCTGGAGCGCGGCCGCGATCTGCAGCGCGAGCGACTCGAGCAGGCGCTGGTGCTCGGCGCGGAACGCTCCCGCGCGCGTCGACTGCACCGCCACGACGCCTTCGCACTCGCCGTACATGAACAGCGGCACGCCGAGCCAGCTGCGCATGCCATGCGCGCCGCCCGCGACATCCGACTGCGCGAGGTCATCGATGCGACGCGGCTGCCCGCTCTTCATCACCGAGCCCGCGGCGCCCTCGCCTGCTTCCATCGCCTGGCGGAAGAACTTGTCGGCGCTGCGGTCGAAGCCGTCGATCACGAGCTCGCTGTCGCGCCCGGCGCGGCGATGCACGAGCGCGACCGCTTCCGCCTCGGGGATCGCCTTCGTCGTCTCGCGCGCAACCGCCTCGACGAGCTCCTCGAGCTGCAGCGACGAGCCGAGCCGGCGCGCCGTCGCATTCAAGATCTCGAGCTCGTGCACACGGCCCTGCAGCTCGTGCGACGCACGCGACAGCCGCGCGAACACGAAGTTGATCAGCAGGTACGTCAGCGACAGCAGCACGAAGCCGAGCGGCTGCTCCGGGTCGTAGAGCAGCACGAGCACGACGCCGATCGGCATCAGCGATGCCTCCGCGATGATGCCGGGGATCGCGAGCTGCCGCAGGTAGGTCGACCAGCTCTGCCCGAGCAACCGCAGCCGTGCGCCCTGGATCGCGTAGTGCGCGAGCAGCAGCGACGTGGCGACCGCGACGACGCGCCACGCGACCTCGGCGGGCGGCACGATGTGGCCGACGATCTTGTCGGCGCCGAACAGCACGCCGCACCCGACGAGCAGCCCGCCGCTCATGCCGCCGAAGTACAGGACGTACGCGAGCTCCGCGAACGGTCCGTCGGTCGCGACCTTGCCGCGACGCCGCGCGAGCGCAAGCCGTGCACTCGCGTCGAGCGTCAGCGCGAGCGCCACGAGCCGACCTGCCTCGAGAGAACCTACGCAGAGCGCCGCCGCTACGTAATAGGCGGAGTCGAGCGAGAGCACGCTGCCCTCGACGAGCCGGAACGCGAGTGCTCGCGCACCCAGGATGACGAGGATGAACAGCGTGACGCTGAGCATCCCGGCGGGCGGATCCTTCGGAAGAATCCCGAGCGCCGGAAATGCGAGAACGACCACCCAGCCGAGCAGGCCCAGGACGATCGTGAACACGTGCCCGGGCGTATGCGACGGCGGGGGCGCGATGGCCTCGATGCTCTCGCGCGTCGCCACGGCGCGGATCTAACACGGCCCCAGCCCGAAAAGACGAAAGCCCTCCCACCGAGGTGAAAGGGCTTTCGGGTTGGATGTGGGATACTTAGATGTCGATGATCATCACGCCGCGCTCGGACTCCTGAGCCGGCGGGGTGACCGACGGTTTACGGTCTTCCCGGTACGGCTCGACAGGCAGTTCCGCCCGACCCCGCTCTTCTTCGCGGCGCCGTTCCTCTTCCTTCTTGAGGATCTCTTCGATAATCCAGGGATCCAACATGGCGGACCGCCTTTCAGTGCAGAGTGACGAGCCTAACTAGTGATCAATCTGTAGCTCCTGCCCTCCAGTACTGCAACCCACGGGCCTTCGGACACTGATTCCCGCAGCTTTATTCTAACCCATGCGAAATCGCAGGGCTCCACTTCGTGAACCCGAAATCGTACGTACGCGAGATCGGCGTCACTAGGGCCTGGTGTGCGCTCTACGTGGAGTAACGCACGACAGCAACGCCCGTTTCGCCAACGCCCTCGGGACGTTGGCTCCACTCCGCGCGCTCTTACCTTTTTGCGAGGTGTGGTGACACAAAGCGCCGGTCGAGGTGGGCGATTCCCCACACCTAGTCGAGGTCCTTGAGCTTCCACACGCCGTCTTCTTTGACGAACTTCACCTCGTAGCGATCTCCGTACGCCATGCGCGCGTCGTTGCCACGCTCGACGATCGGTTCGTCGACGTTCGCCTCGAGCGTGTTCATCAGCGTCTCGATCTGGTCTTTGCTACCGCCGGTGAACTGCGCCTTCATCTTCGTCGCGTCCATCTTCTCGCGGTACGCGTTCGGCACGAACCGCAGCATGATGTCCCAGCGCTCGAGGCGATACGCGCGCAGAAACGACCGCAGCGCCGCCTTCGGCGAGGTCTGGTCGTAGAACGCGAGCGGGTTGCTCGATACGCGCCACGTCCCGTCTTCCTGGACGAGCCGCATCTGATCGCCGAGGCCGTACTCGAACTCCGCCGACACCTCGAGGTTGCCGTGCTTGCCGCGCAGCCGGTCCGCGGTCTCGTCGACCTCGCGCGGGTTGTCGCGCATCATGCGGACGTAGTCGTCCTTCGAGACCTTCGCGCGGAACTGCGACGACATCAGGTCATACGCCTGTCCGAAGTCGTGGTTCTTGAGCGCGAGCCCGTAGCGATCGAGTGCCTGCGAAGGACCCTTGCCGTGCGCGCACGCGGCGAGCAAGAGGCTGATCAGGGCAACACGCATCGACTGCGGTTATAGCCGTCCGGCCGAGGCCGTGCCACTGCGGGCGCGCGCGTGGTCACCAGCGAACGTCGGAATCGCGACCAGCATGGCGAGCGCCGCGATCACGAGCGCGCCCGTCGGCACCCACATCGCCGTGTACAGCGACGTCTTCTCCGAAACCAGGCCTACGACCCACGACGACGGCGCCGTTCCGATCAGGTGCATCGTGAAGATCACGAGCCCCTGCGCCGCTACGATGCGCTCCGGCGGCGCGAGATCGTCGACCGACACCGCCATCGGCGCGTGATACCAGGAGATGAAGAACATCGTCGCGATGCCGGCGACGGTGAGCCCGATGCCGGGCGACGCCTGGAGCGCGGCGACGGCGGCGGGGATCGTCAGCGTCATGCCGGCGAGGATCACGAGCAGCCGGCCGTTCGGGCGCTGGCGGCGCAGCCGATCCGCGAGCCGGCCGCCGACGAGGATGCCCGCGATCGCGCCGAACATCGTCGTGACGAGCAGATTTGTCGCCGCCTGCTTCGCCATGCCCTTGTCGCGCTCGAGGAAGTCGACGAGCCATGCGTTGTAGCCGCCGGCCGCGAACGCCATCGCCGTCGTCGACACCATCAGCCAGCGCAGCGTGCGAATGCCGAGCAGGATCTTCGCATCGCCGTAGAAGCCGCGCGCGAGCGCGCCGAAGTAGCCCGAGTTGCTGCTCCGGCGGTTCGCGGCGAGCTGACCGGGATGGCGCGGCGCCGGCAGCGCGAGGATCAGGATCGCGAGCAGCGCGCCGGGAACTGCGAGCGCGTAGACGACGCCGGGAAAGCCGAGCCAGCCGCCGGCGAGGAAGCCCGCGGCGCCGCCGAACAGCAGGCCGAGGTTGAAGATCGCCATCCGGCTCGCCTTCGCGGGCCCTTCGTAGAGCTGGCCGAGGATCGAGTTCGCGACCGGCACGATCGCGGCGGTGCCGAGGCCGACGAACGCGCGCGACACCGAGAACGTGAACGCATCGGTGGCGAGCCCGCCGAGCGCACTCGCGACGCTCGCGAGCAAGATGCCCGTCGCGATCACGCGGCGCCGATCGAAGCGATCGCCGGCCCACCCGAACGGCAGCGTCGCGACGGCGTGCGGCACGAGATAGATCGTCGTCAGCAGGCCGAGCTTGGCGTCGTGGAGATCGAAGCGCGCGCGCAGGTCGGGATAGACCGCGAACAGCGCGTTGCGCATCGCGTACGCGACGAGGTTCGTCAGCGCGAGCGCGATGAGGATCGTCGGTGCGCGCCGCCGCGCCTCGATCGTGCGCAGCGACTCGCCTGCGTAAGGCTCATTCTCCATCCGCGACGGAGACATCGTACGCGCCTTCGGTGGCGCCCTCACCCTTGATCCGCACGATCGCGTGCGCGCCCGCCGGGACCTGCCCGGTCAGCTTCTCCGCCCCACCCTTGCCGGCGTGGTTGGCCGGGGGCACCGGCTTGCCCTTGGGGTCGAGCGCGGGCTTGCCATCGACGAGCAGCTCGGCGGTCACGTCGAGGTCGCGCTTCGGATCGATCGTCACCTCGACGGAGCGGGGCTCGTTCG
>JAFAOG010000512.1 GCA_019237945.1 Deltaproteobacteria bacterium
ACGTCGCGTTTCACGACTCGCTCGGCACGGGCTCGCTCGCGTTCGTCGTCATCGTGCGGCTCGCGACGAGCGTGTACCAGTTCGGCGTGCTCGCGCTGCTCTATCGCCGGCTCGCGCCGCGCGTCGCGAACGCGCTGATCAGCTCGGTGTTCCCGTTCAGCGGGTTCGCGATCTCGCTGCTCGCGCTTCGGATGGGCGGCATCGCGAGCCCGTACGCGATGGTCGTGTGCGTCGGCATCCTCGTGCTCGTCGGCGCGCTGCCGCTGCCGTGGCGCCGCGGCGCCGTGCTCGCGGGCTCGACGGTGCTCGTCTATCCGTTGACGCTGCTCGCGGCGACCGCGTTCGACGACCGCATCGGCGCGCAGCTGCGCGATCCGGTCGCGCGCGATCAGTTCATCGTGTTCGTGCTGACGCTCGCGGCGGGCGCCGTGTGCGTGACGTGGGCCGGCCACGTGCTGTGGTCGCTGCGCCGGAGCGTGTTCGAGAGCCGCAACCTCGGCCGTTACCGGCTGATCCGTCGCATCGGCAAGGGCGGCATGGGCGAGGTGTGGCGCGCGCAGGACCGGGCGCTGCGCCGCGAGGTCGCGCTCAAGATCCTGTCGCCCGAGCACGGCCGCAAGCCCGCTGCGATCGCGCGCTTCGAACGCGAGATCCAGGCAACGGCCGAGGTCGCGCATCCGAATGTGATCCGCATCCACGACTGGGGCGTCACCGACGACGGCGTCTGGTACTACGCGATGGACCTGCTGCGCGGCGTCGACCTGACGACGCTCGTCAAGACGACCGGTCCGCTGCCCGCGGAGCTCGTCATCCACCTCGGCCTCGGCGTCGCGGCCGGGCTCGCCGAGTGTCACCGCCGCGGCGTGATCCATCGCGACATCAAGCCCGCGAACCTGTTCGTCGTCGCCCCACACGGCGAGCCCGAGCGCCTCGAGCTGCTCGACTTCGGCATCGCGCGCGCCGACGCCGACTCGGAGCTGACGCAGGCCGGCGCGATCCTCGGCACGCCCGGCTTCATGGCACCCGAGGTGATGGCCGGCGCACCCGGCGGCGCCGCGGCCGACCTCTACTCGCTGGGCGCGACGCTCTACTACGCGATCGTCGGCAAGTCGCCCCGCGAGGCGAACGCGCCTGCGCCGTCGGAGGTCGCCCGCGTCCCCGCCGAGCTCGACGACCTGATCGTCCAGCTGCTGGACCGCGAGCCGTCGCGCCGCCCGCGTTCGGCCGATGACGTCGTCACGCAGCTCGCGGCGTGCGGCACGCCGTGGACCGGCAGCTGGCGCATCGACCGCGCGCCCGACACGGTCCCGCCCGTCGGCCCCGATGTGACGTCGCCGCCGACCGAACGTCCGACCGTCGCCGACTGAGGCGATTCACCGACGCCGCAGGACGGTTCGCCGATCGGTACGCGCCGGCCGCCGTGCCCGCGGTACGCTGGCGCCGTGCGTGCCGCGTTGCGCTTCGCGATCCCGATCTGGACGATCTTCGCGCTGGTCTGCGCCGGCACCGTGTACTGGAGCGTGCGGACGCACGGCCACTCGGTCGTCGCGATCTTCGGCTACGAGCTCGTCGTGTGGAACGCGTGGGCATTCGCGGTGCCGCTCGTCGGGCGGCTCGGCCGGGCGCGCCCGCTCGTGATGCGAACGGTGCCCGTTCACGTCGGGGCGATGCTGCTGTTCGCGGCCGCGCATGTCATGTGGTGGTCGCTCGCGTGTTTCGTGATCCGGCCGTTCGACAGCATGGGCCCGCAGACGCTCGCGGGGGTGATGACCGACACGCTCGCGAACCGGATGTTCCTCGACGGCACCGTGTACTTCGCGGTGCTCGGCGTGTGCTACGCGGTCGACCTGCGCGAGCGCGAGCGACGCACGGCCCAGCTCGAGGCATCGCTGGCGCAGGCGCGACTCGCCGCGCTCGAGCTGCAGCTCCAGCCGCACTTCTTGTTCAACACGCTTCACGCGATCGGCGGGCTCGTGCGCCAGGACCGCAAGAGCGAGGCCGTCGAGATGATCGCGGGCCTGTCGGATCTGCTGCGCTACTCGCTCGACCAGGCCGGCAACCACGTCGTGCCGCTCGAGCAGGAGGTCGCGATCGTCGAGCGGTATCTCGCGATCCAGCGCGTGCGCTTCGCGGACCGGCTCGCGATCGAGGTCGACATCGCACCCGACACGCGCCGCGCGCTCGTGCCGGCGTTGCTGCTGCAACCTCTCGCCGAGAACGCGGTCAAGCACGGGATCGAGGCGGCGCCCGAGGCCGGCGCGATCACGCTGCGCGCCCGGCGCGACGGAGATGCGCTCGTCGTCGCGATCGCGAACACCGGCGGCGAGCCGGCTCCGCGCGAGGGCATCGGCATCGCGAACACGCGCGAGCGGCTGACGCGGTTGTTCGGCGAGCGGTTCTCGTTCGCGCTCGGCAAGGAGCACGGGCATGTGGTGGCGACGGTCCGCGTCCCGTTCGAGGTCGCCGCGTGATCCGCGCGTTCATCGTCGACGACGAGCCGCTCGCTCGCGATAGCGCGCGCCTCGCTCTTGCCGCGGATCCCGACGTCGAGGTCATCGGCGCGTGCAGCGGCGCGGAGGCCGCCGCGCAGATCGTCGCCCTGCGCCCCGATCTGCTGATCCTCGACGTCCAGATGCCGGTCGTCGACGGCTTCGGCGTGCTCGCGGCGCTCGGCGCGCACGTGCCGCCCGCGATCGTGTTCGTCACCGCATACGATCAGTACGCCGTCCGCGCGTTCGAGGTCCACGCGCTCGACTACGTGTTGAAGCCCTATGACGACCGCCGCCTGCTCGCCGCCGTCAATCGCGCGAAGGCACACGTCGGCGCGCGCTACATCGAACGGTTCTTCGTGCGCGGCCGCGATCGCGTACAGATCGTCGACGCGCGCGACGTCGATTGCCTCGAGGCGGCCGACGATTACGTCGAGCTCCACGTCGGGGCGACCGTCCAGCTGATCCGCGAGCGCCTGTCGGATCTCGAAGGCCGCCTCGATCCGGCGCGTTTCTTCCGCATCCATCGCAGCGCGATCGTCAACCTCGAGCGCGTGCGCGAGATCCATCCGCTCGTGCGCGGCGATGCGCTCGTCGTGCTCGACGGTGGCGCGAGCTTCCGCTGCAGCCGCACGCGCCGCGCCGATTTCGAACGCCGGCTGTCCGATTCGCCGCGCCGCGAGGACCACTCGCCGCACGCGCGCTGACTTCGCCGCGGCCGCGAGCCACCGTCACGGCATGCGAACCATCCTGCTTCTGCTGTTGCTCGCCGCCACCGCCCAGGCGAAGCCGCGCAAGGTCGCGGTCGTCGTCTACAACAACGCCGAGATCCTCGACTTCGCGGGGCCGACCGAGGTGCTCTCGGCCGCCGGTAACATCGCCTCCGAGGACGGCCAGCCCGCGCTCGAGGTCTACCTCGTCGCGAAGACGACCCAGCCGATCCAGGCGCAGGGCTTCGTCACGATCACGCCGACGTACTCGATCGACAGCGCGCCCCGCCCCGACGTCGTCGTGATCCCGGGCGGCGCCGTCAACGCGCTCTACGACGATCCGGAAATGATGAAGTGGCTCGCCGACGTCACCGGCCGCAGCGAGGTCACGATGAGTGTGTGCAACGGCGCGCTCGCGCTCGCGAAGACCGGCGCGCTCGACGGCCTGACCGTGACGACGCACTTCAACGCGATCGAGCACCTGCGCAAGGAGGCGCCGAAGGCGCACGTCGAGGACGGCCGGCGCTTCGTCGACAACGGCCACACGATCACGACCGCCGGCGTCTCGGCCGGCATCGACGGCGCGCTTCACCTGACCGCGCGCCTGCTCGGCCGCCGCGTCGCGGACCAGACCGCGCGCTACATGGAGTACCACTGGACGCCCGAGGCGTACCTCGCGAAGTCGTACGCGTACTGGAACCCGAGCACCGACGACCGCGGTCGCTCGATGCAGCAAGCCTCGGCCGCGCTCGAGGAGCACCGTCCCGCGGAGGCGATCGCGATGTATCGCAGGGCGGGCGCGTGGATCGAGCTCGGCGACGCGCTGTTCGGCACCGGCGACTACGCGGGCGCGCTTGCCGCGTACACGAAGCTCCCCGCGACGGCGAAGGGCCACGCCCACGCGACGTACAACGCCGCCTGCGCACTCGCGAAGCTCGGTCGCACGAAGGAAGCGGTCGCCCGCGCGAAGGAGGCGATCGCGGCCGGCATCCCCGCCGACCGAGCGCGCGGCGACAGCGACCTCGCATCGATCAAGGACCAGCTGTAGCGCACGGACCCGCTGTAGCGGCACCGGCCGGCGCGGTACGCTTCGCGCGTGGACCGGTGCACGTTCTGCGGCAGCGACGCGACCGATCGCGCGTTCATCGCGAAGGCGCCTTCGAGCGACGCCGCGATCTGCGAGACCTGCCTCGCACTGGCGTTTCGCAAGCTCGAGTACAAGAAGGGGCTCGTCGCATCGCCCGGCGTCGGGCGCATCATCGGAGCGGCGAGCATGTGGCCGCTCGAGCGGCGCCTCCGCCAGTTCAACCACGCGTACTGGCGAGGGCGCGCCGCGGTCCGCGAGCGCTTGCGATCGGTGCGCCGAGGATCCGCGCCGGGTTCGCGGGCCGCCGCCGCGCCGTCCGCCCCCGCGCCGCTGTCCGCGATGTTCGTGCAGCGCGTGCACCCGCTCGCGCAGTTCGAGCGCCGCTGCGCGATGTGCAGCCGCCGCGACGAGCTGATGCCGACGCCGAAAGGCGCCCGGATCTGCGAGCCGTGCGTCGAGAGCTGGACGCGCACGCTGCTCGGCTGACGCACCGCCGCGTCCGGAAACGGCGAATCACGCAAAGATGCCGCGGCGTCCGGAAACGGCCAGCGCTCGCGCCCCGGCCGGCCCATCGTCGGTGCATGAGCTTCCTGATCCACGGCCTCGACCCGCAGCGGTTCGCGCGCATGTTCACGCTCTCCGATGCCGAGCTCGCAACAGCGGGCGCCGTGCGGCGCGTCGCCGACAGCACGCCTGGCTTCCCGTGCCGCGTGTCGCTCGAGGACGCCGCGGTCGGCGACGAGCTCGTGCTGCTGCCGTTCGAGCATCACGCCGTCGCGGGGCCGTATCGCGCGACCGGGCCGATCTATGTGCGGCGCGAGGCGGTCGCTGGCGTGCCGCGCCTGCCGCTCGTCCTCGACCGCATGCCCGACGCGCTCGCGCGGCGGCTCGTCAGCGTGCGCGCGTATGACGCCGCCGGCCTGATGGTGCACGCGGATGTCGTCGACGGCCGCGAGCTCGCCGCCACGCTCGAACGTTCGCTGGGCGATCGCAGCGTCGCCTACGTCCACGTGCATTACGCGAAGCCCGGGTGCTACGCGCCTCGCGTCACGCGTGCGGACGAGCAGGCATGACGCGCACGATCACGGACTTCGACGTCGGCGTGCGCGACCGATCGGCGACCGAGTCGAGCGGCACGAGCGGGTTCGCTTCCGGGAAGTACGTCGCGCAGTTGCCGCGCGGCAGGTCGAACGGGACGACGATGAATGCCTCGACGCGGCGCTCGCCATCGGTCCACTCCGACACGATGTCGACGAGCTGGCGCTCGATCAGGTCGCGCTCGACCATGTCGGTCGCGTTCATGAAGATCACGCGGCGCTCGCCGCGGATGCCGCGGTAGCGATCGTCGAGGCCGTAGATCGTCGTGTTGTACTGATCGTGCGAGCGGATCGTCATCATCCGCAGGCGGCCCGGCGGCAGCGTCAGGTCGGGTGGCGTCGCGATCGCGAACTTCGCGCGCCCGCCGATCGACGCGAACGTGCGATCGCGGGCGACGTTCGGCAGCTGGAAGCCGTCGGGCTGGCGCACGCGCGCGTTGAACGCCTCGAAGCCCGGCACGACGTCAGCGATGTGGTTGCGGATCAGATCGTACTGCGACGCGAACGCGGCCCACGGGTGCACGGGTCCGAGCAGCGCCTCCGCGAGCCCGCACACGATCCCGACCTCCGAGCGGAGGTGCTCCGACGCCGGCGGCAGCACGCCCTGCGATGCGTGCACCATCGACATCGAATCCTCGACGGTGACGAACTGGCCGCGGTCGACCTCGCTGCGGCCCAGGCACGGCAGCAGCAGCGCGCGCGCCCCCGGATACAGGTGCGTGCGGTTGAGCTTCGTCGTGATCGCGACCGTCAGCGCGCACCGCTCGAGCCCGCGCGCGACCCGCTCCGTATCGGGCGACGCCGACAGGAAGTTGCCGCCCATGCCGACGAACACCGAGTGCGTGCCCGCCTCCATGCCCGCGATCGCGGCGACCGTATCGACACCCGGCGTGCGCGGCGGCTCGAAGCCGAATGCGCGGCCGAGCGAGTCGAGGAACTGCGGGCGCGGCAGGTGGTAGATGCCCATCGTGCGGTCGCCCTGCACGTTCGAGTGGCCGCGCACCGGGCACAGGCCGGCGCCGGGCCGCCCGACGTTCCCGCGCAGCAGCATGAAGTTGACGATCTCCTGGATCGTCGCGACCGAGTGCTTGTGCTGCGTCAGGCCCATCGCCCAGCACGCGATCACCGACTTCGCCTCGATGTAGAGGTCGGCGATCTCGCGCATGCGCGCCTCGGAGATGCCCGAGCTCGCCTCGAGCGTCGCCCACGGGATCGCCGCGACGTGATCGCGCCACGCGCCGAACCCGTCGGTGTACTCGGCGATGAACAGCAGATCGACGATCGCGCCGAGCGGCTCCTTCACCGTCGGGGCGTCCTCGCGCGCGCGCGCCGCCTTGCCCTCGCGCTCGAGCACCGCCTTCGACAGCCCGAGGAAGAACGCCTGGTCGCCGCCGATCTGCACCTGCACGAAGTGCTTCGCGAGCGCGGTGCCGGCGAGCAGGTCGAGTGGCTTCTGCGGGTGCGCGAACCGGGTCAGCGCGACCTCGCGGAGCGGGTTGACGGCAATGATCGTCGCGCCGCGCTTCGCGGCCTCGCGCAGCGTCGTCAGCATGCGCGGGTGATTCGTGCCCGGGTTCTGCCCGATGACGAAGATCAGATCGGCGTGGTCGAAGTCGCCGATCGAGACCGTGCCCTTGCCGATGCCGAGCACCTGCGACAGCGCGACGCCGCTCGACTCGTGACACATGTTCGAGCAGTCGGGAAAGTTGTTCGTGCCGAACATCCGCCCGACGAGCTGGAACAAAAAAGCCGCCTCGTTCGACGTGCGCCCCGACGTGTAGAAGATGCTCCGCTCGGGCCCCGCGGCGCGCAGCTCGTCGGCCCACAGCGCGAACGCGCGCTCCCACGTGATCGGCCGGTAGTGGCGGCCCTCGAGGACCATCGGGTGCGTGATCCGGCCGAGCTGGCCGAGCTCGTGCTCGGAGAGCAACCGCAGCTCGTCGATCGAGAGCGCCGCGAACACCTCGGGCGTCAGCCGCTCGGTCGTCGCTTCCTCCGCGATCGCCTTTGCGCCGTTCTCGCAGAACTCGAAGCGATCGCGATGCGCCGGCTCCGGCCACGCGCAGCCGGGGCAGTCGAAGCCGCCGACCTGGTTCATCGCGAGCAGCGCCTTGCCGCCGCGAACGAGGCCGGGGCCCTTCGCGACGAACTTCGCCGTCGACCACAATGCACCGACGCCGCCCGCCGCGTGCGGCAGGTCGGTCAGGTGGACGTCCGCGCGCGGAACGTCGTGGGGGTCATCGGCCATCCCCCGCTTGGTAGCACGGGCGCCGTCGACGCGGAGTGGCTACCACTCCATGCGGAACGTGGCGCCGCCGCCCTCGGGCGACACGACCGGGATCACCATGAACGACGGCTTGTGCTCGCGGCGGCCGACGACCGACGACGAGTGCTCCTCGTTGTGCTTCTGCGTGACCATGTACCCGACGATGCCGCCGATCGCGACGAGGCCAAAGCCAATCGTCATCGGGACGGTGACCTTCGTGATCGAGTACCCGCTGCACGCCTTGTCGAACTTCGCGTTATCCGGGCCCATCGCCTTGCGGATATCGCTCGCGCCGCACTGGC
>JAFAOG010000535.1 GCA_019237945.1 Deltaproteobacteria bacterium
CGGTCATCATCCACTCGTACGTGCCGGAGAAGTCCGAGCCCGTGCTGCTCGATCGGCGTCGCAGCAGCGATGCGCCGACGAACGTCGCGGTCACGCCCGCCCCGCCGGGCCCGCACGAGGATGACGACCCTGACGAGGTGGTCGAGCTCGCCGCGCCCAAGCCGGTGCGTCCGCCGACGTCGCGGCCCGAGCGCAACACGCAGGTCGGCATCGGCGTCGTTCGCGCGGTCACGCGCGCGAAGAACGACACCGAGGTCGGTCCGACCGACACCGATCAGACGCGCGTCGACACGTTCGCCGCACCGGATCCCGGCGATGCCTCCGACGAGATCGCGCTGCCGCCTCCACCGGTCGCGCTGTCCGAGGAGATCACGAGCCCGCACGTCGTGCCGCCGCGGCCGTCGACGGGCACGCCCGGCCCGAGCGGCAAGGTCGCGCTCGACAAGGTCCAGCGCTCGACGCGCAACGGCGACGACGATGACGACGAGATCACCGGCGTCGCGTCGGGGCCGGCGACGACCGTGATGACCGCCGTCGAGATCGAGACCACGACCGGCGGCAAGATCGACGACTACGATCCGATCGACGAGGGCTGGGGCTCGCCCGGCACGACGATTCCGCCGACGCTGCTCGGCGCGATGCCGGGCACGCTGACGCCCGCCTCCGGCATCATCCCGATCTCGACGCTCGACGACGAGACGCCGCTGATCGTCGCGCCGCCCGCGCCTCCCGAGCAATCCGGCCGCGCCGCCTCCGACCACGGCCTGCTCGCGTCGCTCGAGGATGCGACGGCGCAGATGCTCGAGCTGATCCGTCACCTCGAGCGCGCCGGCGAGCGCGACCAGGTCGTCGAGGCGATGATGAATCACCTCGCGTCGTCGCATCGCCGCGCCGGGTTCTTCGCCGCGCGCGCCGGCGAGATCCAGCTGTTCGCGATCACGCCGAAGCCGCCGATGATCCCGTACGCGACGCTGCGCCTCGATCGCCCGTCGACGCTGCAGGATGTCGTCGGCACGCGCCTGCCCTACCGCGGACCGATGCACGACGATGCCTCGCGTAACTTTCTCACCGCCGCGCTCGGCACGTGCCCGCCCGAGATCCTGCTCGTGCCGATCACCGTCCGCGAGCGCGTGGTCGGCGTGCTGTTCGGCGAGCACCGGCTGCGCCACACGTTCGACGATCAGCTCGCGCTGGCCGCGCGCGCCGCGGGCAACGCGCTCGAGCGGATCCTCAAGGCGCGCAAGCCGTAAGGCTAGTCCTCGTCGTCGATCAGGTCACGCGGCGTCGTCAGCTCGTCGTCGCCGGGACCGGGCTTCGTCAACGCGTCGTGCGGCTGCGTCAGGATCTCTTCCTCGGAGAGCCGCTGGTGCTCGCCCGTCGGCGGCGGGTGCGTGATCTTGCGCAGCTCCTCGCTGCGGATCTTGCGGACCGGGCGCGTGTCCATCGGGTTCGCGACGTCCTCGTCGCGGTTGATGAGGCCCGTGATCTTGCGCGCGGCCTCCGCGAGCCCGGTGTTCGTCGGCGTGCGCGCTCGCGGATTCGCGTCGGGGTTCGTGTCGTGGGTGTCGATGTCGTCGGCGGACACGCGCTTGTGGCGGTTCGTCGGATCGTAGATGTGATGCGGCACCGCTTTCGGCAGCGGCGTGAGCTCGCCCGACGAGCGTCGCATCAGATCGGGGTTCGTCGTCGGCGAGATCCGGCCGAGGCTCGGGTTCGTCGTTTGCCCGCTGGAGCGACGCGCGGGCGGCTCGAGCGGCAGCCGGCCCGATGCGGCAGGAGGCGGCGGATCATTGGCGGTGCGCGACGCGGCCGCCGGCACCTCGGTCTGCGGGCGCGACGGCGTGCGCGGGCGCAGCTGCCCGGGCGGACGCGACGGCGTCTTCGACGGATCCTTCGGCGGAATGACAATCGGCGGCCGCGACGGCGTCTTGGACAACGACTGCGAGCTGGTACGCGACGGCTGCGGCTGAATCGTCACCGGCGGGCGCGCGGGCGGGCCCGGCTGCGGCGTCGGCTGAAGCGGCGGGCGCGACGGCGTCGGCGTGCGACCGATGGGCGGGCCCGAGGACGGCGTGACCGTGCGCGGTCGCAGCGTCGGCACCGACGGATTCGACGGCGGGATCGATGGCGCGCTCGACCGCGGAGCCGGTACCTCGCCGGCGAGCTGCGAGAGCAGCGCGTTGCACGCGACATCATCGGGCGCGATCTCGAGGATCGAGCGGCACACCATGATCGCCTGGTTCTTGCGGCCCTGATCGCGATACGCCAGCGCGACGGAGCGATACAGCTCGACGGCCTCCGTGCTGCGGCCCGCCTCGCGCATCAGACCCGCGACCTGCACCCGGAGTCCGAGGTTGTTCGGCTCGGCTTTGAGCCGCTTCTCCGCGTCCTTGAGCGCCCTACTCACGACGGCGTCAGGGACACCGTGGCTTTGAAGGTCATCGCCGGCGAGTTCTGCGGCAGCGCCCACTTCGTCGCGATCGTCTTCATGCAGTTATCGAACGTGTCGCCGAGCGACGGCGCGAACGACGCCGCCTGGTACGCGCCCGTGCCCGAGAAGCTCGCCGAGACGTTGAGCGAGATCGTGCGCGCCTGCAGCCCGGTGTTCTTCTTGAGCGCCTGCTCGTAGCACTTCTGGATCGCGCCGCGCGACTTCGCGACGACGTCGAGGAATTCCTTCGAGGCGGCTGCGACGGCCTTGTCGTCGATCGGCGGGCCACCTCCGCCGGTGTGCGGCTTGACGGTCAGCGCGTTGCCCTCGATCGCGACGACGATCTCGTTGCCCGAGCCCTTCTCGCGCATCAGCTGGGCGTTCTCGTCCTGCAGCGCGGCGATGCGCTTGTCCTTCTCGTCCTTGTCCTTGCGGCACTGGTCGAGGTCGGCCTGGGTTTGCGGGTCGGGCTTGACGACCGTGTCGCCCTTGCAGCCGGAGACGATCAGCGCGGACAGGACGATGACGATGGAATGACGCGTCATGCTAGCTATCTTTCTGAGTTGATCCTACCGGTTGCGACACCAGTAATCCAGGCCGCTCGATGTACTCGCGCACGATCTGGCCGCCGACGATGTGGCGCACGACGACCTGCTCCACCCTCGTGGAGTCGATGTGATTATACAGGGCCGTCGCCCCCCGAGGGCCCGGGGCGGTCGCAAACCCGGTTCCCAGCGTCGGCCCGGGCGCATCGACGATCTCGCGTACCAGAACGTTTGGCCCCTGCGTGCAGCGCCCGAAGCAGCTCTGCCAGGCAAGCTCGGCGGTCTCGCGGGCGGCGTGTGCCTCCAGCGCAGATCGGAACACCTCATGGAGGGCGGCCGATCCGCGGCGATCACCACACTCGGGACCGCGGCAGATGACGATTCGAAAGCGCCGTCCCACCTGCTACGAGCGTACCCGTCGCGTCAGTCGTTGGCCAGCGCGTCCTTGATCAACGACGACAGTGCCGCCTTGGTACGAGGATCTTGGGCCACCTGGCGGAGCAGCTCGTGCTCGGCCGGGCCGCCGTGGACGTCGAGCGCGGTGACAATCGCCTTGGTCCACGCCGCATCGCTGCCGACATCGTCGTCACAGTGATAGAGCAGCAGGTGCGAGCCAAGCGCCGCGCGCTCCTGGCCGCCGCAGATCGCCGCCATCGCATCGATCACGAACACGAGGTCGCTCGGCTGCGTGCTCGGCGCGTCGAGGTGGCTCTGCAGCGCGACGAGCGCCGCCGCGATTTGCTCGCGGGGCAGCTTCGCGCCGCCGAGGCCGGCGATCGCGCGCGCGACGGGCCCCAGCGCAAACGTCTCCGTCTTCGCGAGGAAGTCGTCGTGGATCGAGAGCTGCTCGGTCAGCACGGGCAAGCTCGCCGGGTCCTTGCGCTCGACGAGCAGGTCGACGACGGTGTCCTTGAGCTTCTGCGGCGCGCGGTTGTCCGCGAGGATCGCGAGCAGCTCCTTGGTCACCTCGCCGCCGGGCAGCTTCGCCATCGCCTGCACCGCGAGCTCCTTGACGCGATCGAAGCGCGCATCGCGATCGCGCGCGATCTGGACGAGCGCCGCGACCGTCTCGACCGGCTGCTCGGCGCCCGCGGGCGCCCAGCCATCCGCATCGAACGTCGCGCCGAGCACCTGCGCGCTCGTGCCGATCGCCTTCTTCGACATCACCGCGCCAGTCTTCGGATCGAGCGCGATGACATCGCCGGTCGCCGACACGGCAACGATCGACTTGCCCGTGTGATCGCTCGCGACGAGCTCGACGCGCGGGTTCGAGTACGCCCACGTCAGGTTGCCCTTGGTGTCGAAGCCGAACACGTAGCGGAAGTAGTGCACGGCGAAGCCGTCGTTGGTGAACTTGAGCGGGCCCTCGCTCGGCTCGCTCGACCACAGCACGCGCGCGCGGTCGGCCGCGGTGTACGTGTGCTGCATCGGATCGTAGGCGTCGGGACCAAACGTCGCCTTGTCGAGCTGCGCGGGCACGTGGACCTCGCCGTACGTCGACGACGCGCGCGTGCCGTTCGCGGCGCGCGAATCGAGACGCAGGATGCCGGCCTTGCTGCCGAAGTACGCGACCTGGCTCGTCGTGCGCACGATCGAGATCTGCTGATCGAGCCCGCGGATGCGCGCGAGGTGCGCGCCGGTCTTGCCGTCGATCAGCGACAGCCACTGCGCGAGGTACGGCTCGAGCACGATGCCGCCCTGCGCGCTCGGAGCTCCGAGCTGGCCTTCGGCGTCGGTCTTCCACAGCTGCGAGCCGTTCGAGCCGTCGAACGCGGCCATGTAGTACTTGCCGCCCTCGTGCCACGTCGCGTACGCGCGCTCGCGATCGGCCGCCGCGCCGACGAGCTCGCCACCGAGGCCGACCTTCCAGCGCACGCCGCCCTTCTGCTGATCGCGCGCGACGAGCGCCGTGCCTTCGCGCTCGACGATGAAGTCACCGCCAACGGACACCTTGCTCTGCACATCCGCATCGGCCTTCCACAGCACCTGCCCCGCCGCGAGATCGAACGCGACGATCGTCTTGGGCGACCCCGCCTCGACGACAAACGCGCGCGGCGTGCGCGCCGAGTTCGTCGGCGCCGCCTGCTCGGGCAGCTGGCGATGCGAAAGAGCGGCCTGCAGCTCGCCGCGATCGTTGTCGTTCATCGACGTCAGCCGGAACCCGGACTTCGGCCCGCACGCGACGAGCGCAGCGAGGAGGACGAGCTTCTTCACTTGGCACCTCCGCCGACGCGCGCTTCGATCATCTTCTGCGCCTCCTCGCGCGACTGGCGCGGCGGATTCTTCGGCGTCGCGTCGACATAATCTCCGAGCGCACTGAGCGCCGCCGGATCCTGGATCTTGCCGAGCGCGCGCACGATCTCGACGCGCGCATCATCGGGCCCGAAGTCCGCCCGCTTCAGGATCAACCCCATGCACTGCGCGAGCGCGGGATCCGGCACCTTGCCGAACTGGTCGCCAATCTTGCGCGCGAGATCCGCATCCGCCATCGCCGCGAGCGCCCGCGACGCCGGCTCTTCACCGCGCGCGAGCAGCTGGAACAACGGCTCGACCGCCTCGCGAATGTGCCCCTTCGCCGCCGCCGCCGCGGCCGCGCCGCGCACGATCCCCGTCGCATCGTGCAACCCGGCGATCACGATCTGATGCGCCTCGGGCGACGGATACATCGCGAGCACCGCGAACGCCGCGCTGCGCACGCTCGGGTTGTGATGCCCGGCATACCGCTTGAGCGCCGGCACATCGGGCGGCGCCGGATGCTGCCCGAGCGCCGCGATCGCATTGACCGCCACCGCCGGCGGCAGTCCCCACGCCAGCGCATCGAGCAGCGCATCGTGCGCCGCCGGATCCGCCGACGTCGACAGCTGGTTGGCAGCCGCCGCCGCCTCCTCGACACCGGTCCCATTGAGCGCCGCGATCGCGGGCGCGAGATCCGCCTTCGCAGGCGCCTTGCCTTTCGCACCACCAGCCGCGCCCTTCGCAGGCGCCGCCAACGCACTTCCGCCCAACGCAAGCGACAGCCCCACCGCGAGCCAGGTTCTCATCCTCGCGTCGTACCTAAATCCCCCTCTCGATTCAACCGCGCGTTACAACACCAAACGTGGATCCTGCCGTTCTGCCGATCCTGTCCTGCCCACGCTGCAGGGCGCCGGCCCCGTTCTCCGATCTCCGCAACCCCCGCTGTCACGCCTGCGGCCTCGAGCCCCAGGCCCACATTCACGGCGTCCTCGATCTGATCGATGTCGCCGTCGGCGGCGAGCCGACCGCCGGCTCCACGGAACAGCGCCTGATGGAGTCCGACCTCGTCGCCCGAATCTACGACCGCGTCTGGCGCCCGACGTTCGTCCGCATGCTCGCGGGCTCGGGCGCAGGCGCCGCGGTCGGCGGCCTCTCGGGCGAGCTCTTCATTCACAAGCACTCGCTCGGCCTCGACGAACGCCCCGGCCCCTGGCTCGATCTCTCCTGCGGCCCCGGCGCCTTCGTCCGCGCGCTCGCCGCCGCCGCCCCGGGCGCCCTCGTCGTCGGCCTCGACATCTCGCGCGCGATGCTCGAAGTCGCCGCCGAGCGAACCGCCGGCTACACCAACGCCGTCCTCGTCCGCGGCGACGCCCACTCCCTCCCCTTCGTCGACGGCGCATTCGGCGGCGTCAACAACGCGGGCGCCCTCCACGCCTACGACGATCCCGAGCTCGTGTTCCGCGAGGTCCGCCGCGTCCTCCGCCCGGGCGGCATCTACGTGGGCTCGACCTTCGCCGAAGCCCCGTCCCTCGTGGGCAAGCTGACCGCCCGCGCGGCCGGCATCCGCCGCTTTGAGCCGGGGGAGCTGCGCGCCTGGCTCCAGCGCATCGGCTTCGCCGACTACGAGGACGTCCGCCTCGGCGCGGCGTTCGTGTTCCGCGTGCGGCGCCCATAGCCGCGCCCTCCTCAGTGTGTCAGGCCCCAGCAGAGGCCGAGCAGCCGATCGAGCGTGACACGCGCCTGCGCATCGTCAGTCGCGTACCCCCACGCGAGCGCGCAGTCGAGACAGCCGAGCATCTCGCGCGCCTCGCCGTGCGCGTTCTCGTACGCGCGCCGCTTGTTGCCCGCGACGCGCCGCTGCCCTTCGGCCAGGTTCGCGAGCGTGTTCGTCGCCGCGCGGCGCAGCTGATCTGCAAGATGCGCATCGTGCATCTTGATCTGGTCGACGATCGGACGCAGCTGACGGATGAGGTCGAGAGCAACGGTGTACGCAACGAGCATGATGGTTCTCCTTGGCAATCAGCAGTCGGCTGAGTGATCGAGTGAGCTCGCACGCGCCTGCAGCACACGCCCTGGTCTTCTCCCCCCCAGTCCTTCGGGCCTCCCGGAGCGAGGAGCTCTCTCGCCCGTCGCGAAGGCGCGCGCACGCGCCGTGACAGCGAGCGCACGTGAAGCCGCGATCAGACCGCGGTGACCACCGCGCGAGCTGGCGCGGCGCGATGCGCAAGCGCCGAGCAGGGCGAGAGCTCCGAGCGGAGGGCACGTGGACCGTGCGTTCGGACGCGCCGTACGACCGATCGACGACCACACACCGCCGGGTCCCGAGAATCGATACGAATGGCGATACGAATGGCGATACGAATGGCGATTCGAATGGCGATTCGAATGGCGATTCGAATGGAGTTGCGGGGGGTGACCAATGAGGTCCGCGAGCGCGTTCGATCCCGTTCCCGTTCCCG
>JAFAOG010000583.1 GCA_019237945.1 Deltaproteobacteria bacterium
TGAAGGAGTCGATCTTGCCGTCGGAGTCGCAGGTGATGTCGGCGAGGGTGGCTCGGCGGGTGGGCTCTTCGTTGAGGCGGTGGATCGGGAAGATCGGGAAGAGCTGGTCGACGGCCCACGAGTCGGGGACCGACTGGAACATCGAGAAGTTGCAGAAGTACGTGTCGGAGAGGGCCTTCTCGAGGCCTTCGAGCTCCTCGGGGACGTGCGTCTGGCGCGAGGAGATCATCATCACCTTCTCGCAGATCGCCCAGAAGAGGTTCTCGCAGAGCACGCGGTGCTCGAGCGAGAGGTGGCCGAGGTTGAAGAGCTGGAGGACCTGGTCCTTGTACTCGACCGCGTCGTGATAGCTCTCGAGCAGGTTCTTGGCGGAGACGCCCTGGAACGTCTCCCACATGTTGTTGACGAGCGGCGGGGCCGGCTTGGGGACCTGCGCGGGGACGTTCGCGTTGAACTCGGTGACGCCGAGGACGTTGACCACGAGCACGGAGTGGTGCGCGGCGACCGCGCGGCCCGACTCGGAGACGATGTTCGGGTGCGGGACCTGGTCCGCGTCGCAGATCTCCTTGAGCGCGTAGACGACGTCGTTCGCGTACTCCTGGACCGTATAGTTCATCGAGGAGGCGAAGTTGGTCTGCGAGCCGTCGTAGTCGACGCCGAGGCCACCGCCGACGTCGAGGTAGGAGAGGCCCTTCGCGCCCAGCTTGTAGAGCTCGACGAACAGGCGGCCCGCTTCGCGCAGCGCGTTCTTGACGGACTTGATCGCGGAGATCTGGGAGCCGAGGTGGAAGTGGAGGAGCTTGAGCGTGTCCGCTTCGTTCCACGACTTGAGCTTCTCGATCGCCTCGACCATCTCCGCGGCCGAGAGGCCGAACTTGGAGAAGTCGCCGCCCGATTGCTCCCAGCGACCGGCGCCGCGCGACGACAGGCGGGCGCGCATGCCGAGCGAGGGCTTGATCTTCACGCGCTCGGCGACGCGGTGGATGTTGTCGAGCTCCGACGGCTTCTCGACGACGAGGATGACCTTCTTGCCCATCTTGGAGGCGAGCAGCGCGGTCTCGATGTACTCCTCGTCCTTGTAGCCGTTGCAGATGATCAGGGCTTCGTCGTCCTGATGGATCGCCATGATGGCGAGCAGCTCCGGCTTCGATCCGGCTTCCAGCCCGTAGTGGTACGGGCGGCCGAACTCGATGATCTCCTCGACGACCGTGCGGTTCTGGTTGACTTTGATCGGGTAGACGCCGCGGTACTGGCCGCCGTAGCCGTACTCGCGGATCGCGCCGTTGAAGGCGGAGCAGAGCAGCTCGATGCGCGAGCGAAGGATGTCCGAGAAGCGGAGGAGGATCGGGAGCTGGATGCCGCGCGCGACCAGCTCGTCGATCAGCTCCTTCATGTCGATCGCGCCCTGGCCTTCGCCGCGCGGCGTGCAGACGAGGTTGCCTTGATCGTTCGTGACGAAGTAGCCGCAGCCCCAACGCGAGATGTTGTAGGTGTCGATCGCGTCGGCGGCGGTCCACCGGCGCAGAGGATCCTGGGCGAGTAGAAGCTTCGCGCGCGCCATCTTTTCCCCCTAGTTACGGCCAATCGACCGTCACTGCAATGGGGATCTTCAGTCTCTGCGGACGACGCGGGCCGCTGGCATCGCCTGCTGGCGTGCCGTCGCGGCGCGGAGCTTGTCGAGCACGGTCGGCGGAACGAACATGCCGGCGTTCGCGTCGACGACGAGACCGGCCTCGCCGAGCGCCTCGATGAAGAGCAGCCCGTTGTGGATCTGTTTCATGTGGACGCTCAGCCAGGCGAGGCGCTTGCCGCGCTTCTTGATGTTGAGGCGGCCGCCACCGACGGAGATCTTCTCGATGTCGGGCAGCGCGATCGGGCCCTTCTTGGCGTGGACGAGCTCGCCGGGCGTGAGCGTGAACGGCGCGAAGTCGCGGCGCGCGGCGAGCAGCGCGTGCAGGTGACCGAGGATCGGGTCGAGCGCGGCCGTCACCTTGGCGTAGCGCCCGTCGATCGCGATCGTCGTCTTGCCGACGAGCGTGAGCCGGCCGGCGGCGAAGCGGCGGTTCGCCTCGCCCCGGTTGCGGCTGGCCGCGACGATCGCGGCGATGATCCCGACGACGACCGCCCCCGCGACACCGGCATTGCCGCCGACCGCGTAGACCATCTGCTGGTCCATCGACCAGAACGTGTAGTGGTCGATCTCGGTCCAGGCGAGGTGCTTCTCGCCGAACATGCCCTTGGCCGTGACGTCCGAATCGTCGACGGTGAGGCGGCGACGTCCCAGCAGGATGGCGAGCCCGAGGAACACGAGCGCGAAGACGCCGAGCACGATGCGCCCGCCCGCCGGCATCGGCATCGCCGCGATGGCGCCGAAGCACAGTGCGAAGAACCCGAAGATGATCGGTAGCGCCAGTGCCGCCCGCAGCTCGATCCGCATGCGTCGACGGTATCACGCCGCGAGCGGCGACCAGAATCGAGACAGCGAGCGGCGGCCGCGGGTCGGCGCCTCGTCGATGGCGCGCTCGCAGGCCTCGCAGAGATCCGATTGGGTGCCGCGCGCGAGCCGGCGCAGCGGGCGGGTCTGGAGGACGGGTTGCGAGACGACCGTCGGCTCCGCGAGCTCGGCGATCGGCGCCTGCGTGCCGAACAGCTGCGCCATCAGCTGCGCGACGCTCGCCGCCGACGCCTGCCAGCCCTCGACCTCGCACGCGCGCGCGAGCGCCTCGATCATCGCCGCACACGATGCGAACCGCTTCGTCGGATCGGGCGCGAGCGCGGTCTCGATCACGCGGGCGAGCGCGACCGGGAAGTCCGCGAACAGCTCGCCCGGCGGCACGTACAGGCCCTGGACGACCGCCAGCATGCGCTCGAAGTCGTTGTTGCCCGCGAAGCAGCGGCGGCCGGTCGTCAGCTCGTACAGCACGACGCCGAGCGCGAACACGTCCGTGCGCAGGTCGACGTCCTCGCCGACGCACTGCTCGGGCGACATGTAGCTCGCCTTGCCGCGCACGATGCCCGGGTTCGTGTGGTGCGAGCTGACTTGCGAGCGCGCGATGCCGAAGTCGATCACCTTCACGGCGCCGTCGTGCGCGACCATGATGTTCGACAGCGAGACGTCGCGATGCACGAGGTGCAGCGGGCGGCCGTCGGGACCGCAGCGGCGGTGCGCGTGATCGAGGCCGGCCGCGGCCGCGAGGATGATCGCGCACGCGGCTTCGTACGGGATCGGCGTGTGCGACTTCTGCGCGGCCGCGAGCAGCTCGCGCAGGTCGGCGCCGTGGACGTACTCCATCGCGAGGTAGTGCACGCCGCCTTCGGACGCGACCTCGTGAACGGCGGCGAGGTTCGCGTGCGACAGCATGCCGACGAGGCGCGCCTCGTCCATGAACAGCGCCGCGCTCTCCGGATCCGCCGCGCGCTGCGCGCTCAGCACCTTCACCGCGACCAGGCGCTCGAGGCCGACCTGGCGCGCGAGGTAGATGTCGGCCATGCCGCCCTGGGCGAGCAGGCGAACGAGCTGGTAGTTGCCGAGTCGCAGCGGCAGGTCGCTCATCGCACTTCGTACGAGCGGCCGCGGGCTCTGGATCCTTGGCCTTGCCACGCCTGTGAATTCGGATAGATTCGGCCCTTCGCCCCGATGCCGCAGCACGTCGAACAAGGCACTCCCGCCGCGAAGATCATCGCGGAAGAGGAGCGGCTCTACGGGCAGGTCCAGGCCCGCGTCGCGATGGGCGACGAGGACGACGGCCGCGAGAAGGTCGGCGCGAGCGACCTCGATCAGGATCTGCTGTCGCTGCGCGATCAGATCGCGGAGGCGCGCGCCGAGGATCTGCCGCCGCTGATCGAGCAGATGACGCGGCTCGCGGCGCTCAAGGGCCGGCTCGGCGGCGGCAAGCAGCTGCCGGTCGACATCACGTCGCCGTACTTCGCGCACATGCGGCTCAAGGAGCACGGCAAGCCGCGCGACGTGATGATCGGCAAGCGCGGCTTCATCGATCGCCAGAGCAACGTGCAGATCGTCGACTGGCGCAACGCGCCGGTGTCGCGCATCTACTATCGCTACGAAGAAGGCGACGACTACGAGGAAGAGATCGCGGGCAAGCGCGTCGAGGGCATGGTCGAGGCGCGCCGCAACGTCAGCATCAACAAGGGCAACCTGCGCCGCATCGGCACGCCGCAAGGCACGTACCTCAAGGACTCGCGCGGCGCGTGGGTCGAGGCGGTCGGTCAGATCGCGCCGGTGCTCCACGGCGGCATGGGCAAGGCGGCGCGTCCCGTCGCGGCACCCGGTCAGAAGGGCAAGCTTGGCATCCATCACGGCAGTGCCGTGCGCGCCGACAAGGCGCTCCCCGAGATCGCGGCGCTGATCGACAAGGAGCAGTTCGAGCTGATCACGCAGCCGTCGAGCGGCATCGTCGTGATCCAGGGCGGCGCCGGCTCGGGCAAGACGACCGTCGCGCTGCATCGCATCGCGTATCTCAACTTCCAGGACGCCAAGCGCTTCAACCCGAAGCACACGTTGTTCGTCGTGCCGTCGCAGGCGCTCGTGCGCTACGTCGGCGGCGTGTTGCCGGCGCTCGGCGTCGCGGGCGTGCCCGTTGTCACGTACACCGGCTGGGCCCGCTCGACGCGGATGCGCGTCCTGCCCGACACGCCGACGAAGTACAACGTCGAGCCGCCCGATCAGGTCTCGCGCGTCAAGAAGCACCCCGCGATGCTCGGCCTGCTCGAGATGTGGACGCTGCGCCAGGCGGAAGCCATCGGCCGCGAGCTCGCCGCGATCAGCGCCGAGGCGGTCGAGGAGTGGAACAAGCACGCGGCGAAGGCGCTCGTGCCGCGTCTCGCGAAGCTGTCGTCGTGGACGAAGAAGGCGAGCGATCGGATCGACGCGCAGACGCGGGTGGCGCTCGAAGGCTTCACGAAGCGCTCGAAGAAGCGCGCCGATGACTGCACGCTCGACTGGGCGGAGCTGCTGACCGATCCGGTGACGCTCGCCGAAGGCTTCGAAGGCACCGACGTGACGGCGCGCGACATCGAGCGCCTCGTCGCGTGGGTCAAGCGCCAGCTCGCGAAGCCGCAGGCCGCGCCCGTCGACGAGGAAGGCAAGCCCGTGCTCGACGCGCAGGGCGAGCCGGTCGGCCCCGACGAGGATGATCCGGCGGGCCGCTTCGACGAC
>JAFAOG010000587.1 GCA_019237945.1 Deltaproteobacteria bacterium
TCGCGATGGGTCAGGTCGGCGTCGGCAGCGTGTCTTCGATGCAGGGCTTTCAAGGCTCGCGCGTGTTGCGGCTCGGCAGCAAGAACATCAACACGATGGGCGACGAGGTGATCGCGACCGATCGCGACAGCGGCAACACGCTGTGGAAGGTCAAGCTCGCGGGCGACACGTCGAAGCAAGGCGGCTTCCTCGGCACGGCGCCGCTCGCGGCGGGAGCCAGCGTGTTGCTCGGCACGCTCGAGGGCAAGGTGCTCGAGCTCGATCCGAAGACCGGCACGACGACGGCGATCTTCCAGGTCGGTGCGCCCGTGCGCAGCCAGCCGGTCGTCGACAGCGGCTGGATCTACGTCGGCACCGAGGACGGCAAGCTCGTCGCGATCAACACCGGTGATGCGTCGATCACCGGCTGGCCGACGTGGGGCGGCAACGCGCAGCGCACCGGCATCGCGCGCTAGTGCGCCGAGCCCGCGTAGAAGCCGATCTCGGTCTGCGTCAGCGCGCGATCGAAGATGTAGACGTCGTCGAGATCGCCCGAGAAGTACATCGTCGTCGCCTGTGACATCCGACAGCCGACGCACACGAGGTTGTTCGTCCCGTAGGCGAGCGCGCCGACAAATGTCTGCGCCTGCGCGATCGCGTCGACGTAGAGGAGCTGGCGAGTGCCGTCGTACGTGACGGCGATGTGGGTCCACGTTTCGTTCGGTCGCGCCGCGACCGTGGTCTGCGTCGCGCCTGACGTGGTCTGGAACGCGATGCTGGTGCCGAGATCGAGCCACCAGACGTCGCGCGTGGGCGCCGCCACCTGCTGCGCGAGATCGATTGCGGGCCCGCTCGCCGAGTCCACCCACAGCATCAGCGTGAAGCTCGGTGGGAGCGAGGGCAGCGTGATGTGCCCGATCGAGCTGCCGTCGAAGTGCAGCGCGCCGCCGTACTTGCCGGCGACGAACAGGCAGTCGCCGCCGCCGCTCGTCGTGCACGATGCGTTCGCACCGCCGCCGGCCTCGGCGAACGTGTCGTCGAAGCGGTAGTGCACGAGCGGCGCCGGACGCTTGTCGGGCCCATCGATCGGCGCATCGCCGGGCGGGGGCGCATCGACGGCCAGTGCATCGGCAGAGCCGCCTCCGCGTGGCGCGTCCTCGTACGGATCGCCGAGGCCGAACACGCGATCGCAGCCGGCGAGCAGCAGCAGCGCGAGCACCGCACGCATCTAGAACCGCCCCGCCACCGCGACGCCCGCCTGCGTCTCGCCCGCCGTGACGTAGAGGTAGCTGCCGGCGCCGAGCGCGACCGCGCCGACGACGAACACCGCGCTACCGCCGACGTGCAGCACGTTCTTCCAATGCTGGCGCGTGGCGAGATCGTGCGTGCTGTCGAACTCGTGCTTCGCGTAGACGCCGAGCACCGCGTCGGCGAGCAGCAGGCCGCCGCCGATGCCAATCAGGATCTTGCCGTTGCGCTTGCGATGCGACGGCTCCTTCGGCGGCTCGAGCTGCAGGGCGAGCGGACGTTCGTGCGCATCGTCGGCGACCTCGACGTCTTGCGGGCCCTCGTACACGCCCTTGCCGTGCAGCACGACCGTGTGGTGACCGGCATCGAGCTCGACGTGCACGCGCGCGGTCGCATCGAGCGGCACGCCATCAACGGTGACGGCGATCCCCGACGGCACGTCGATCCGCACCGTCGGCACCTGCGTCGCGAGCGCGCGCATCTTCGCTCTCGCCGCATCGTCGACCTCGGGCAGGCCCTTCTCGGCTGCTAGCGTCTGCGCCTTGCGAAACCACGTCAGCGCGGATGCGAGCTTGTGCTGGTCCTCGTTGCACAGCCCGAGGTTGAGCAGCACGCCGGGCGCCTGCGGATCCATCGCGATCGCGGCCTCGAACTTCGCGCACGCCTCGGCCGGCTTGTGCTGCGAGAGCAGCGCGCGGCCCTCCGCGAACAGCGACTCCGCGGTATCGGCGTGCGCGAGCGACGAGCTCGCGAGCACCAGGCCGAGGAGCGCTGCCCGCAGCACTACTTCGCCGGCAGCGTGACGATCTGGTTGATGGTCTTGCCGTTCGGATCGGCCTTCTTGCGATCCGCGACGACGATCAACACGTCTCCCTGCGCGCGCGACGCTCCGGTCGTATCACCGACCCACTTGAGGCCGGCATCCTCCGCCGCCTTCGCATCCTTGTCGCTCGGATACGTGCACACCATGACGTCGAGCTTGTTGACCGTGCCGCTCGCGCAGTCCTTGCCGAGGTCGGTCTTCGCCTCGGTGAACGCCGACGGCTGCAGGCCACCTTTCTTCCACGCGTCGATCACGCCATCGCGCGACGTCGGCCCGGACTTCTTGTGGCACGCGCCGATCACCATCAGCAGCAGCAGCAGCGCGCGTCTCATCGGTGCTTGCCCTTGTGCCAGCCCTCGTGGCGGCCGTTGTCGTGATGCTCGTGCTCGATGATCACCGGGCGATCATGCACGACGACCGCCGGTCCGCCGACGTTGACGCCGACGCCAACCGCGATCGACGGCATCGGCACCGCGACGTGCACGCCGGCCTCGATGCCGACGCCCGGCGCGATCACTTCCTCGCGATGGTCGACGACGACGGGCGCCTCGACGACCGCCGGGGTCACGAACGCGGCGTTCACGCCGATCCAGCCGACCGGCGCCTCGACCTCGACGACCGGGCGCGTGTAGACGAACGGACGGTAGTACGCGTTGATGCCGACGTACTGCGGGCGCGCCTCGAGCATCACCGGTGGCGGCGTGCCGACGTAGAAGTACGCGTTGCCCGACATCTTGAAGTCGTCGCCGTCGGGCGGCTCGAAGTAGTGATAGTGCGGGCCTTCGAGGTAGCAGTACTCGACGTCCGGATCGCCGCCGACGACCGCCTCGACATGGATCGGGTGCGGGCCCTTGTAGGCGTACTTCGGGCCGTCGTAGCCGTAGGCGACCGGATCGCCGACGAACACGTGATCGTCACCGTGCGTGCGGTACTCGAGCTTGTTCGCCGCGTAGATGTGGACGTGCGGGCCTTCGATGTAGCAGATGCCGCCGCCCTCGGACTTGGGGAGCGGGTGGATGCCGGAGTACCGGACCTGCTTGCCCCATTTATGGTCGGCGAGCGCGGCGGGCGACGCGGCGAGAACAGCGAGTGCGAGGACGATCCATCGGTGTCGCATGCCCATCAGTGGGCCTCGCTCCCGACGGAGGGTCAAGGCTCAATGTGGTTGGATCTGCGCCGAGATCTGGAACTCGCGCACCATCTGGTCCAGCTCGGCGACGAGCGTGCCCTTGAGCATCATCGGTCGCTTGGAGTCGGTGTCGAGCGGAACCTCGACGACAACGGCCGCGCCCGCAGGGACATCGCGCTCGAGCGGGACCTCGCCTGCCGACAGCGTCGTGCCGGCGGCCGCAAACGTGTACTCGAGCTTGGTCAGCCGCATCGGCGACGACGCCGGATTCGTGACCTGCACGAACACGACCTCGCGCGCGGGAGCGTCGTGAACGCCGAGGACGCGCAGCTGCGGCGACGTGTGAGCGTGGCAACCAGCAAGCAAGGCGAGACAAATCAGCAGGCGGTACATCGAGCGAAGTACGTATCTTGCTGCTTCCGTGCCAGCGGGCAAGTAATCGCAACGAGCCATTTTGCGACGCGGATCGACCACTCTTGTTCACGGTTCCGTTACCGTCAATGTCGTGAAGATCGAGAAGGGCCGTAGGGTCAAGCTCAAGGTCGACCTCTCCGTCGCGGGAGGCCAGCAGCTCGAGAAGAGCACCGTCGAGTACGTCCAGGGCGCAGGCACGATGTTGCCCGGCCTCGAGAAGGTCCTCGAGGGCCTCGAAGCGGGGGCAAAGCGCGACGGCGTGCTCAAGCCCAAAGACGCGTTCGCCGCCATGTCGCCGGTGAAGACGATGAAGCGGACGGACTTCCCCAAGGATGCGAAGCTCGCAAAAGGCGAAAAGCTCGTAGCCGCGAGCGCCGACAAGGCGCACATGAACGTGATCCTCGAGGTGCTCGACATCAAGGGCGACAACATCGAGGTCCGCCTGCTCCACCCGCTCGCCGAGAAGGAGATCAAGTACGCCGTCGAGGTCGTGCAGGTCTCCGATCCGCGCCCGCCGCCAGTGCCGGCCGAGGCGCTCGATCTCGAACCGGAGTCGTAGCGCATGCACGCGCGGCGCTTGTACGCGCATCGCGGCGCTTCGGCCGAGCGGCCGGAGAACACGATGCCGGCGTTCGAGCGCGCGATCGAGGTCGGGGTCGACGCGATCGAGACCGACGTCCACCTGACACGCGACGGCGTGCTGATCGTCTCGCACGACGAGAATGCCCAGCGGATGACCGGCGCGCGCCTCGCGTTCGCCGACCTGACGCTCGACGACGTTCGCCGCCTCGATGCGGGCTGGGGCTTCGTCGCGCCCGATGGTCACCGGCCGTTCGCGGGCAAGGGCATCGGCCTGCCGACGTTCGAAGAGGTGCTGCTCGCGTTCCCGCACATGCACGTCAACGTCGACCTCAAGGAGCCGCGCGGGATCGGGCCGATGCTCGAGCTCGTGCGCAAGCATCGCGCAGAGGATCGCGTGACGATCGCGTCGTTTCACACCGCGACCGCCGTCAGCCTGCGCCGCCGCGGCTACACGGGAGAAACCGGACTCTCTCAGGGCGAGGTCGCGACTCTCGTCACACTGCCAGCGTTGCTCTGGCGCCAGCTGCCGTTCACGGGCAACGCCGCCCAGGTGCCGACGAAGCACGGCCCGCTCCATTTCGACCGCGCCTCGTTCATCGCCAAGTGCCACGCGATCGGCCTGCGCGTCGATTTCTGGGTGATCGACGATGCGGCCGAGGCGCGTCGCCTGCTCGACCTCGGGGCCGACGGCATCATGACGAACGACCCTGCCGCGATCCGCCCGGTGTTTGCCTGAATCCTGTACCTGTCGGATTTCTAACACCTCCTCGGCGCGGGATTGCCGCTGACTTCCTCTTGAAAGGAAGCTCGTCGCGGAGCATGTTCCAGCTTTCTCAAGCTCGGAGTACGCGCAATGGCACTGAAGAAAGGCGTCGACGTCAAGCCGGCAAGCGGCAAGCTCGGCATCCTGCTCCCTGGAATGGGCGCGGTTGCCACCACGTTCATCGCGGGCGTGATGTCGATCCGCAAAGGTCTCGGCAAGCCGATCGGCTCGCTGACGCAGCTGGGGCACATCCGCCTCGGCAAGCGCACGGACGGCAACTCGCCGGCGATCAAGGATTACGTCTCGCTCGCCAAGCTCGATGACATCGTGTTTGGCGGCTGGGACATCTTCCCGGAGAACGCCTACGAGGCCGCGGTGAAGGCCGGCGTGCTCGAGAGCAAGGACCTCGAGCCGATCAAGGCCGAGCTCTCGGCGGTCAAGCCGATGAGCGCCGTGTTCGAGCAGGCGTACGTCAAGAAGCTGAACGGGCCCAACGTGAAGAAGGGCACGTCGAAGATGGACCTCGCCCAGCAGCTGATGGAGGACATCAAGCAGTTCAAGACGAAGAACGGCTGCGATCGCCTCGTCGCCGTCTGGTGCGGTTCGACCGAGGTCTACCGCAAGCCGACCGACGTCCACTCGTCGCTCGACAAGTTCGAGGCCGGCCTCAAGGCCTCGCACGACGACATCGCGCCGTCGCAGATCTACGCGTACGCGTGCCTCAAGATGGGCGTCCCGTACGCCAACGGCGCGCCGAACCTCTCGCTCGACACGCCGGCGCTCCTCGAGCTCGCGCGCAAGCAGTCAATGCCGATCACGGGCAAGGACTTCAAGACGGGCCAGACCCTGATGAAGACGATCCTCGCCCCGGGCTTCAAGGCCCGCATGCTCGGCCTCGAGGGCTGGTACTCGACCAACATCCTCGGCAACCGCGACGGCGAGGTCCTCGACGACCCCGAGTCGTTCAAGAGCAAGGAAGTCTCCAAGCTCGGCGTGATCGACTCGATCCTGCAGCCGGAGAAGTACCCGGACCTCTACGGCAACATCAGCCACGTGGTCCGCATCAACTACTACCCGCCGCGCGGCGACGCCAAAGAGGGCTGGGACAACATCGACATCCGCGGGTGGCTCAACTACCCGATGCAGATCAAGGTCAACTTCCTCTGCCGCGACTCGATCCTCGCCGCGCCGATCGTCCTCGACCTCGCGCTGTTCATGGACTTCGCGGCGCGCGCCGGCATGTCGGGCATCCAGGAGTGGCTCAGCTTCTACTGGAAGTCGCCGATGACGCCCGACGGCCTCTACGCCGAGCACGACCTGTTCATCCAGCTGATGAAGCTGAAGAACACGCTGCGCTACACCAAGGGCGATGACCTGATCACGCACCTCGGTGCCGAGTACTACGACTAAATTTGCAGTGGTCGGGCACGTCGAGGTCGTCGAATTCATCGACCTCGATCACGTCCCGGCCGTCGGCGAGATCGTCCACGCGACGTCTCGCCTGACCGTCGCCGCGGGTGGCGGAGCGGTCGCCGCCGTCGCGCTCGCGCGCTGGTCAGGCGGCTGCCACTTCTACTGCGCGCTGGGCGACGACGAGCTCGGCCACCGCGCCGAGGCCGAGCTGCGCGCGCGAGGCGTCACCGTCCACGCCGCCTGGCGCCCCGTCGCGCAGCGCCGCGCGATCACGATGATCGATGCCGAGCGCGAGCGCACGATCACGGTGATCGGTGAGCGCATCGTCGCCCACGCGGCCGATCCATTGCCGTGGGACGCGCTCGCGTCGTGCGACGCCGTCTACATCACGGGCGGCGATGCGGACGCCCTCCGCCACGCGCGCCGCGCCCGGGTCGTCGTCAGCACCGCGCGCATACTCGCCGACCTGCGGGCGGCCGGCATCGCGATCGACGCGCTGGTGTCGTCAGCGAACGACGCGGAAGAGCGCTACACGGCGGGGCAGCTCGCGCCCGAGCCACGCATCGTGATCCGCACCGACGGCGCCAAGGGCGGCACGTTCGTCGAGGGCGGCGCGACGCAGCGATATGCGGCCGCGCCGGCGCACGTCACCGGCGACAGCTACGGCGCGGGCGACACGTTCGCCGCCGGCGTCGCGTTCGCACTCGGCGGTGGCGCGCCCGCGGTCGAGGCGATCGCGGATGCGTCGCGGCTCGCGGCCGAGGTGCTCGCGTGGCACGGCCCGTATCCGCCGTGACGCTTACCAGTCGCCGCGCACGTAGCGCTTGAACGACCACGAGCGCCCGTCGATATGATCGACGACGTGATCGTCCTGCGTGCGGATCGTCCGCCGCTTGTCGCCGCGCTGGCCGCTGCCGACCTGGCGCCGTCGCTCGTCGGCGCGGGCACCGAGCACCTGCTCGCGCGCCGCCTCGGCCAGCCGCGCCCGCAGCACGCGCAGCGCCGTCTCCCGGTTCGCGCTCTGCGAACGCTCCGTCTCGCAACGCACCTCGAGGCCGGTCGGCTTGTGGCGCACGCGAACTGCGGAGTCGGTCTTCTGCAGATGCTGGCCGCCGCTGCCGCTCGCGCGCATCGTGTGCCACTCGAGGTCGGCCTCGCGCACGATCACCTCGTGCGGCGCCGGCTCGGGCAGCACCGCGACCGTCACCGTGCTCGTGTGCACGCGGCCGCGCCGCTCGGTCGGCGGCACGCGCTGCCAACGATGACCGCCGGTTTCACCCGCGAACAGCGCCACGACGCCGCGGCCCACGACGCGCAGCACGCACAGGCCGGCGCGGTACTCGACGTCCTCGAGGTCAAAGCGACCTCCGCCCACACAGCCGCGCATAGATCGCGCGCTGCTCGAGCACGAGCTGCTTCGCATCATCGCCGCCTTCGGCGGCACGGATCTCGACGATCACGGACTCCATGACAATCTCCTCGGCAAACGCAGTCAGACACCAGGCAATACGGGACTCAGCGCGACCTGAAGGTCACAGGCGCGAGTCGACCGAACGCGGCGTCGAAGCGGGAGACATCGCCGTTGTTCTACGGCACGACCGCGAGCGCGGCAAGCACGATCATTGGATCTCCTCGATCTCCGTCGACAGCACCGCCCACGGATGCCGGCGCGACGTGTAGACCATGTACCGCGGCGGCGGAAACGTGGGGTCGGCAAACGCGCCGACCGCGACCGCGACCAGGTCCGCCATCTGGTCGAACGTGTAGTACACGGTCGAGCCGCACGTCGGGCAGAAGCGAAACGTCGCGCGGCCACCCTCGTCGCCCGTGCGCGACCACTCGGTCGCACGGCCTTCGATCGTCACGCGGTCGGCCGGCCAGCGCGCTTGCACGGCGCAGATGCTGCCGCTGCGCTTCTGACACGCGAGGCAGTAGCACATCGAGATGCGCACGGGCTCGCCGTCGCAGGTGACGCGGAGCTGTCCGCACGAGCAGGTCGCGGTTCGCATCGCGCGAGCATAACGCGCGCGTCAGTGGGTGACGTCGAGCATGCCGTCGCACGCGATCTCGACCCAGCCCGTGCCCGCGGCGAGCGCGGTGCCGTTGCACGAGGTGGCGTAGCCGGCGGGCATGTAGATCGAGTGCGTGCCGCCGCCGTGTGTCTCGAGATGGAGCGATCGCGCCGTGTAGTCGTAGTCGTTCGCGACGACCGTGCCCGCGATGCGCGCGGCGTGGGGGCGCGAGAGCCAGGCGACGACCTGCGGGCGCTCGGTCCAGGTCGTGCCGTCGAAGTCGTAGACGCCCCACGAGGCTTGCGACTCTTCCTTCCAGACCCAGAACGCGTCGCCTGCGAGGTAGCGATCGTGGAGCTGGGCTTGCACGCCCATCCAGAGGTCGGCGTTCGCGCCCGTCGGGCCGATGCCGTACTCGCCGATCACGAGCGGGGTGTGCCAGGCGGTCGCTTCGGCGCGGGTGCCGGCGACCGAGGCGTCGAGATCGTCGGGGTTGAGGTTCTGGAGCGGAGTTTGGTCGGGCGCGAAGACGTAGGTGTAGACGTGCGGGGCGTAGACGGCGTTGGCGACCGGGAACGGGGTCTTGGACTTGGGGGCGAAGTCGACGAGGTTGCGCGTCGCGCTCGGCTCGAAGAAGACGAGCTTGTCGGGTGCGGCGGCGCGCACGCGCGTGGCGGCGGCGATCGAGAACGGTGTGACGAGCGTGTCGCCGAGCGGTGGCTCGTTGAACAGCTCGAAGCCGATCACGCCATCGGTCGTCGCGAAGCGGGTGGCGACGTGATCGAGCGCGTCGAAGAAGTCGGCTTGCAGGCCCGAAGGGTCGCCGGCGGCGAAGAACGTGGTGAACGCGTCGTTGACTTGCTGCGAGGTGCGGCGCGCGCCGAGATCGGTCAGCGGGCCTTGCAGGAGCTGCGTGGGGGCGGGCTGGATCGCCCACAGCGGGGCGCCGTCCTCGCCGATCTCCTTGGAGTAGGCGTCCTCGTGCATGTCGATCAGGACGTAGAGGCCGGCGTGATCGGCGCACGTGACGGCGGCGGCGACGCGATCGAGGTAGGCATCGTCGAACGTGCCGCGCGCGGGCTCGAGCGCCGACCAGTTGATCGGCAAGCGCAGGAAGTCGAGACCGAGCTCGTGCATCCGCTGGCAGTCGGCATCGGTGAGATCGGGGATCGGCTCGAGCGGCGTGCGGCCGTCGGCGAACGTCACGTCGAAGATGCCGTTGATGCGCGCGTTGACGCCGCGAAGCAGCGCGATGCGGCCGTGGTCGTCGCGCAGGTGCGTGCCGTCGGAGGACAGCGGCGTGGTCGCGTGCGGCGACGACGAGCACGCGGCAAGCAAGACGAACAGGCGGCGCACGCCGCGACAGTACTACGGCGCGTCGAGCGGCTCGGTGGATTTCCAGAGCTGGACGTACGGCGTGCCGCCGGCGACGTACGCGTAACCGTCTTCATCAAAGGCAACCGATGCGAGTGCGCTGCCTTGCACCGCGGTATCGCCGAGCTTCAGCGTGTACGTCCCGACGAGCTTGCCGGCGCCGCCGTCGTCGTAGAGGCGCCACAGGTCGTCGGTCGGCGAGCTGCCGGGCAGCGTCGCGAGCAGACGGCCGTGCGGCGTCAGGAACGCGACACTGTGATCGTTCTCGACGTTCGACTTCTTCCAGGTCGCACCGCTGTCGTGCGACACGGCGTCGGTCGCGACCCACGTGCCATCGGCGGCGACGCCGACGAAGCGATGCGCCTCGCCGGTGATGTCGCCGCCGCCGGCGGGCCGCGATGCGTCACCGCTGTAGACCGAGCTCCACGACGCGCCCATATCCGTGCTGCGCCACACCTGCGCATGCCAGTGATCGCCGCTCGCATCGCCCCCGCCGGTGAACGTCGACACGAGAACCGCGCCATCGGCGGTGCGGGCGAAGCCGTCGACCTGATCGGGAGCGGGCCCGGTGCCGTGCTCGGCGGTCCACGTCGCGCCGCCGTCCGCGCTCGCATAGAACGTCGAGCCATCGACGCCGAGCACGAGCGAGCCCGCGGTCCACGCGCGCGCGGGGAGCACGCGCAGCGCCCACGAAGGATCGCCGTCGCGCCACGCGAGGCCTGCCGCGAGGAACGTGCCGTCGGTCATGCGCAGCAGCTGTGGGCTGTCGGACGCCCACGTGATCGGATCGGTCTCCCAGTCACCGGCGGCGAGCTGCGCGGTACCGGGCTTGAACTTGACGAGCCGGTAGCCCCACGAGTCGCTGCGCGCGAGCATCCAGTACGTATCGCCCGCGCAGCCGATCCGCTCGACGATCATCGACAGATCGCCGCTCGCGATCAGCGGGTGCCACGTCGCGCCGAGATCCGTGCTGCGCTTGTCATGGACGACGATCGCGCCGTCGGCACACGCCGATGCATCACCTTGATCCGCGACGACGCCCGCGACCGTGCCGGCTGCAGCTCCCGTCGCATCGAAGATGTACGACGTCATCCCGCCGAACAGCAGGAAGCGACCGTCGCCGAGCACGAGCAGATCGCGGCCGGCGTTCGGCACGCTCGCCGTCACGAGCTGCCACGTCATCCCGCCGTCGTGCGAGCGATGCACGCCCCAGCCCGAGATCGTCAGCACCGTCGAGCCGTTGCTCTCGACGTCCTGGATGTACGGCTGCGTCTCGGTCGGGGTCGGTTGCGGCAGCGACGAGGCGCGCCATCCACTCGCCGTCTCGAACGAGAGCTCGTTGTCGACGCCGTTGAACACGACGAACTTGCCGGTCGATGGATCGACGCGCCACGTGCCATCGCTCGTGTAGGTCGGTGCGCCGGTGACCGTCGCGACGCTCGTGCCGGCCGGGTCGAAGCGCATCAGGCCCGCCGACGGCGCGTAGGTCAGCAGCGTGCCGCCGGCCACCGCGACGCGCGTCGGAACGCCCACGCGCGGATCGAGCGCGCCCCAGGTCATACCGCCGTCGCGCGAGATGCGATGGCTCATCACGATCACTGGACTGACGCCGCCGACGAACACGTCGTGACTCGTGTACTGCGGCACGCCGAACGGCTCGAACGAGAGCGGCGTGGGCTTCGCCGCCGACGGCGACCCTTGCGAGCTGCCGCATGCCGCGATGACCGCTCCGTACAGGAGGAGTTGTGCTCGAAGCATCACCCCAGCGTACCGAAAGGGACGCTGGCTCGGGGGAGAACTCACCGCGATCTCGCCTTCGGCTTTCCGTAGTGTGTCTCAGGCGCGCGCGGTCGGCGGCACCGGGGCCGCGACCGGAACCGCGTTCGGGTCCGTCGCGCGCGGGCCGAGCACCTGCGTGAGATCGTCGCGTTCCAGGGTCTCGCGCTCGAGCAGCGAGGCGACCAGGCGATCGAGGCTCGCGCGGTGCCGCGTGATCGCCTCGGCGGCGCCGTCGAGCGCCTTCGCGAGCAGCGCGCGCGCTTCGGTCTCGATCGCGTGGATCGTCGCGTCGCTCGTGCCGCCCTCGGCGATGCGCGCGCCGAGGAACGGATGCGACTCGTTGACGTCGAAGTGGACCGGGCCGAGCGCGTCGCTCATGCCGAAGTGCGCGACCATGTTCGTCGCGAGGCGCATCGCTTCCTTGAGGTCGTGCTCGGCGCCCGTCGAGATGTCGCCGAGGACGGCGCGCTCTGCCGCGTAGCCGCCGAGCAGCACGTGCAGGCGGGCGGTCAGCTCGGCGCGCGTGTGGAGGTGGCGGTCCTCGGGGTTCGATTGCTGCGTCACGCCGAGCGCCATGCCGCGCGGCAGGATCGACACGCGATGCAGCGGCTGCGCTTCGGGCTGCGACCAGGCGAGCAGCGCGTGACCGGACTCGTGGACCGCGACGCGCTGCTTCTCGACGTCGCGCAGCTTGCCCTCGCGCGGATCGCCGAGGACGATCTTGTCGTACGCGGTCGCGAAGTCCTCGCGGCTGATCCGGTTCGCGCGGCGGCGCGACGCAGCGAGCGCGGCTTCGTTCGCGAGGTTCGCGAGGTCCGCGCCCGAGAAGCCGACCGTCGACTGCGCGACCTGATCGAGGTCGACCGTCGCGTCGAGCGGCTTGTCCTTGCAGTGGACGCCGAGGATCGCGCGGCGCGCACCGGCCTCCGGGAGATCGACGACGACGCGCCGATCGAAACGCCCCGGCCGCAGCAGCGCGGCATCGAGGACATCGGGGCGGTTCGTCGCGGCCATCACGACGACCAGGTCGTTGCGCGCGAAGCCGTCCATCTCGGAGAGCAGCTGATTCAAGGTCTGCTCGCGTTCGTCGTGACCGCCGCCGAGGCCCGTGCCGCGTGCGCGGCCCACCGCATCGATCTCGTCGATGAACACGATCGCGGGCGAGCTCTTCTTCGCTTCCTCGAACAGCTCGCGCACGCGCGCCGCGCCGACGCCGACGAACATCTCGACGAACTCCGACGCGCTGATCGAGTAGTACGGCACGTTCGCTTCGCCGGCGACCGCGCGCGCGAGCAGCGTCTTGCCGGTGCCCGGCGGACCGACGAGCAACACGCCGCGCGGGATCTTCGCGCCGAGCTTCGCGAAGCGCAGCGGCTCCTTGAGGAACTCGATGATCTCCGCGAGGTCGCGCTTGGCCGAGCCGAGGCCCGCGACATCCTCGAACGTGACGCTCGTCTTTTCCTT
>JAFAOG010000091.1 GCA_019237945.1 Deltaproteobacteria bacterium
TGTCCTCGTACTGGAGGCCGCTTGCCGTCTTTTCCATGGCGCGAGTCTACTCAGGTCCGCACGAGCTGTGCGAGCTGCCAGGCCTGAACGTGCAGCTGTTCCTGCGCGCGGTCCTGCGCAGCGCGCTGGCTGTAGAGGATGTAGCTGACCGAGAGCAGCTGCACGAAGATGCAGAGGACCTCGATCGCGAGCATCGTCGGCGCCGGGAGTGTCACGTACGGCGGGGCGAGCAGGATGCCGCGCGCGGTCAGCTCGAACGTCCGCGGCACGAGATGAAGCAGCTCGGCGCCCAGCGGCACGACGAACGACATCGTGTGCGCGACCACGACGACGAGCGGCCGCTTGAGGATCGGCAGCATGATCCCGATCGGGAGCGTCCCGAAGACCAGGATCGGCACCAGGAACAGCGAGCCGAGCAGCAGGCCGGTCGCGACCATCAGCGACGCGTGCTCGGCGAGCACGGCATAGGCGAGCGCGCGGCTGCCCGGGTAGCGCAACCCGAGCGTGCACGTGACGGACAGCAGCGCCGCGAACGCTGCGATCGTGACCATCGCGCCCGTGCCACGCGCGCCGAGGAAGTACGCGAGCGGGACGACGAGCGCGAACGTCAGGTAGGCGAGTGCTCCGCCGACGTAGACACCGCGCAGCGCGTTGCGACGCTCCTGCTCGATCTTCTCCTGTGCCGCGGGCGGCATCTCGCGCGGAGGCGTCAGCAAGAGGCGCGCGAGCGTCTCCTGCGCGGCCGCGTTGCTCGGATCGAGTGCGATCGCGCGGCCGGCCTGACGCATCGCCTCGGCGCGGGTCGCGGCGTCATCGCGCTCGGCGAACACCTCGGCGGCGCGGCGCGCATGCTCGGCGGCGAGCAGCTTGCGGCGCTCGAGATCGCGGTCGCCGTCGAGGTAGTGCTGGATCGCATCGCCGAGCGCGCGGGCAGTCGCCACGCGTGCGCCGGGCTCCGCGGCGGTCGCACGCGCACACAGATCGTCGAGCTCGGGCGGGACGTCCGGATCGTGACGCGACGGGCGATGCTCCTGCGCGGTCAGCGTGACCTCGAGCGTCTGATCGCGCGGCACCGCCGGCTTGCCCGTGAGCACCTCGTGGAGGATGCAGCCGAGCGCGTAGACGTCGGTGCGGCCGTCGACCGGATCGCCGCGCATCTGCTCGGGCGACATGTAGCCCGGCGTGCCGAGCATCTCGCCCGCGACGGTGTGACCGGGCTGCGACTCGCCGCTGACGAGGTCGGCACTCTTGCCGAGGTCGGACTCGCCCGCGATCCGCGCGAGGCCCCAGTCGAGCACGTACGACTCGCCGAAGTCGCCGAGCATGATGTTCGCGGGCTTGAGGTCGCGATGGATCACGCCGCGCTGGTGGGCGAGCTCGATCGCGAGGCACACGTCGATCAGGCGCGTCAGCAGCGTGCGGCGCGGCCACTTCGCCGGATCGGTGATCGCGTCGGCGAGCGTCGTGCCGGTCAGCCGCTTCATCGCGAAGTACGGCGCATCCTCTTCGCCGAGATCGTGGACCGGCACGATGCTCGGGTGCTCGAGGCGCCCCTGCACGCGGGCCTCGCGCAGGAATCGCGCGACCGCATCGGGACTCTGGCTGCGGTCGCGGCGCATCAGCTTGATCGCGATGTCGCGGTCGATCCGGACGTCGCGGGCGAGCCAGACCTCCCCCATCCCGCCGCGACCCAGAATCGTTCGCATGACGTAACGCTCCGGCGGCCTCACCAGCGACCCACCGCTGGGCCGGCCCTCGGGGTCGGCAAGCGTGTCCGCGTTCCCGTCGTCGGTCATGCCCCCAATGTAGTACGCTGGAGCGTGCATGCGGGTCGGTTTGCTCGTGGTGTTGGCGAGCGCGCGAGTCGCGTCGGCGAACGCGCAGGTCGCGCCGGCGTCGCTCGACTTCGGGCCGGTCGACGTTCGCGGCCTCGCCGTCACCCGCACGATCACGCTGACGAACACGACCGATAGCGGCATCGACCTCGGCACCGCGACCGAGACCGGCTCCAGCGCGTTCACGTTCATGCCGCCGGCGGCGATCCATTTGCCGGCCGGTCAGAGCGTGTCGGCGACGATCGCGTACAAGCCGACCACCGAGCACGTCGACACCGCGACGGTGACGTTCGTGATCCTCAACCAGCCGCCGATCGTCGTCGGCGTGCAGGGCCACGGCATCGATCGCCACCTCGTCGCGAGCGCGCCGGCGCGGATCGCCGCGTTCCGCAATGCGCCGCTCGACGTCGGCGTGACGATCGCGAACACCGGCGAGGCGAACCTCGCGATCACGTCGGTCGCGCTGACCGGCGATCCGGTGTGGCAGCTCGTCGATGGCGATCCGGTCGACATCCCGGGCGGCACCACGTACGCGCTGCACGTGCGCTTTGTGCCCGGCGACATCGGCACGGCGCCGCTCGGGACGTTGACGCTCGCGAGCAACGCGGGCAGTGCGAGCGTGCCGCTCGTCGGGGAAGGGCTCGCGCGCGACGTGACGCTCGGGCCGGATCTCGACCTTGGCTACGTCGGCATCGGCGAGACGCTCGACGGCGACGTGACGATCGAGAACCTCGATGCGACGCATGTATTTGCGGTCGCGCAGGTCACGTCGAGCGATGCGTCGTTCGTCGTGGCGCCGCCGGCGCAGCTCGCCGCCGGCAGCACGGCGCCGCTGCACGTGACGTTCCGCGCGGATGCGCCCGGCGAGTACGCGACGACCGCATCGCTGTTCCTCGATCAGGATCCCGCGCCGACCGATGCGATCACGATCCACGCGCACGCGGTGTATGTCGACGCGCAGGGCGGAGGCGGCTGCAACGCCGGCGGAGATGCGGGGCTCGCGCTCGGGCTCGTCGTGCTCCTCGTGCTGCGGCGCCGCCGCGGCGCGGGCGTGCTGCTCTCGGTGGTCGCGCCGGTCGTCGCGCACGCCGAGCCGCGCAATCTCGACGTGTCGATCTTCGACCCGACGCCGTCGACGGTCGCCGGCGGCTTTCAGCTCGTCACGCCCGGCATCGGCGCGGCCGGCGATGTCACGGCGAGCGCGCTCGTCACCTACGCGGCGCACCCGCTCGTGCTCGCCTCGGCGCAGGCCGACGACGTCGCGATCGCAAACCGGATGACGCTCGTGCTCGGCGGCGCGTGGGCGGTCAGCGAGCGCGTCGAGATCGGCGCACACGTGCCGCTGTTCGTGCAGAGCGGCGACACCGTCGATCCGCAGATGGCGGCCGGGACTCCGGCGCTCGGCGGCGCGGCGCGCGGCAACCTGTCGCTGCACGCGAAGGTCCGGTTCACGGACGAGCTGGCCGGCCTCGCGATGGTCACCGCGCCGACGGCAAGCGACAACCGCTTCGCGGGCGAGGATGCCGCGAGCGCGCGGCTGCTCGCGATCGTTGGCGTGCCGGTCGGCCGCCGCGGCTACGCGCTGCTCGACTTCGGCGGCGTCGCGCGCTCCGAGGCGCACTTCGCGAGCTACGTCGAGCGCAGTGGCGTCGTGTGGGGCGCGGGCGCGCGCTACGCCGTGCGCGACGGCCTGTCGGTCGAAAGCGAGCTGTTCGGCGAGCTCGTGCCGGGCGGGCACCTCGATGCGATGGGCCACGGCAGCCTCACCGCGACCACCGAGCTGCTCGCCGGCGTGCGCGATCGCCTCGATCCGTGGCTCGAGCTCGGCGTCGCGGTCGGGCGCGGCGTCACCGGCGGGCCGGGCTCGCCGGCATTTCGCAGCGTCGTCACGCTGACGTTCCTGCCGAGCACGCGACGC
>JAFAOG010000254.1 GCA_019237945.1 Deltaproteobacteria bacterium
CCTTCCCATGCCCATGGATTGCCGCGTGAGACCTGCCGGAACGAGCGAAACACGGCCCGCAGCGCCGCACCCTGCTGTTCGCCGGAGAGCTTTCGGCGCGAGTTACTCATCGCCGTAGAAGGTGTTTGCGCGGATCGATGCGACGCCGGCTGCCGCCGTGATCGCGCCGCGCGAGTTGACCTTGAGCTTTTCAGCTTTGCGTTGTTCTTCCATGTGGACCGCGTGTTTCTTGACCGCGTCGATCGCGACGTCCTCGCCGAACAAGGTCGAGAGCAACGTCTTCAGCTCGGGCACGCGCTCGGCTGTCATGACCCTCGTCCACTCGTCCGAGAACCATGCGAGCCAGCGGGTGAACTCGCGGTACGCATCAGCGTTGCTGACCCACTGCTCGCTCAGCAGCTCATCGGGGTTGGCCGGGTTGTAGACGCGCAGCGGCCCATGGGTGCTCGCGACCTGGTCCCGCAGATACTGCAGGACCGACGACATCGCCCCCGCCGTGGAGATCGAACCGGCGTAGCCCTCGCCTGCCAATGTCGTCAGCACGACAGACCGCGGCGACAGTTCCAGGTCTGTCACGTACCGATCGCGTGCGCGCTTGAGGAGCTGGACGACGCGCTGCAGGGCTGACTTCTCGTCGACGCTCTGCATTGCCGGCAACGATTCGACCGATGCCGCTCGATCGAAGCGCATGACGCGTTGGCGCTGCTGGAACCAGGTCGCGAAGCCGCGCGGGTTGCTCGACTTCCAATTCTTGAGCGCGCGATCAGGGACGAGAATTCTCGTGCTGTGCTCGTCTTCGGAGATGGCGGGGAGGATGTCGATGTGAAAGTCCCCGGCATAGATCAAACGGACGCAGCGCTTGAGCCGCCGCACCATGTTCTTGTACGTGCCATGCGCCGTGAACACGTCCTCGAGCTTCTGCAACAGCAGCATTGGATCGCGCGGCGTCGCCGCCGACAGTTGCATGACGAAGTCGAGGTCATACTCGCAGCGCAGGATCGGCCGCACCGTCGTTCCGATCAGGAACGAGCCCTGCGGATAGATGTCTGGATCGTACGCAGCGAAGAAGCTGCGCGGGTCAGCGAGCAACTCGCTGACGGTGCGGTAACGTTCGTCAGCTAGCCCATGAAGAGTGGGCGTGAGCTGTAAGCCTTCGCACGCGAACCGAAGGAGATCTTCCAGCAGCGAACCCGCAACGGCGTCGAGCCGCATGCGGACGGGATCGGAAACGTGGCTGACCATTGGCACGTCGCGAGCATGCCGGCACCCTCTGACAGTGCGTAAGGAACGAGCACCGCGTTTGCTGTGAAACCAGCAATGGTTCCAACGATCTATTCACATCGGATCGTTTGTTTAGTGCACGGATTGTCGCAGCCAGAACCCGTGATCACGCTTCCTCGTCGCCGACCTGCAACATAAGCACGGTCGGCTCGGGATGGTTTCTTACTTCATCGACGAAGTGCGCCGAGTCGATCCCTTTAGCGACGATCGCCTCGCAAAGCGCCACGCGATCTCGCGCCTGCTGGGATGCCTTCTGGAGCACAGCATCGAGGCCACGCGCCTCGGACAATGCAAGGTTGATCTCGTGCGGGCCGAGCGCGATCCCTTGGCGCCGCTTTTTCACGTATTCGAGGGGACGGACATCCAACGTACCCAACCACTGCTTCAGCTGTTCCGTGAGCCGCAGTCCTTCGTCCGGACTTCCAAGCAGCAGCAAAGCTTCCAGCCGAACCTGCACGTACATCATGGGCACAGCCACTCGTTCCGCGATCTGGTTCGCATCGAGCTCCGTGTCGTAGAGCTTTAGCCGACCCTCCTCATCGCGGCCGGCGAGCTTGTGCAGTCGCATGAAGGCAAGCTCGGTCGCTTCGTGGAGCTGTTTCTCGCCGTCCTGCAGGACGCGAACGCGGTCCGAGGCACCCCGGAGGTGCGCGTGCTCGCAGCGCTCGATCGCGGTCTTGACCTTCGCGAACTCGGCGTCCTCCACGAAAGCGCGAAGGTCGTCGACCTTCGCATCGAGTGTCTCAAGCCGCTTCTCGAGCTTCTTGAGGCGACTGAGGACAAGCGCGAAGCCGCCGACGCTCACGCCTAGGTTAAGGATGGACGCAGCGGCACCGACGCCAGCAACAAGCTGGAGCGTCGATAGCATCCCCTTGATCTGTTCGAGTTGAACGTTCGCCGCGACCGACGAAGCCGCTTGTACGGCGGCGGAGACAGCACCGACCGGGCCACTCGCCAACGCGTCCGCGAGCCTTCTTGATTGCTGCAGGTGAGCAAGGATCTTTCCGGTCCGTGCGCTCCTTACCATCGCGCCATCAACGAGCGCCGATCCGCGCGTCACCGACGAGAGGAGAGTCGTCGGAACCTGCATCAGGTACTGGATCACGCCTTCATCTCCTTGAGTACGTCGTGGGTTCTCGCCGCCGACAGAATGAACAACACGGCTGGAATCACCTTCCGGTAATTCGGCCCCCAGATCATTCGGCCGGTGGCGACGGACTTGAGAAACGTCAACGGCCGACGAGGGCTCCAAGGTGCCCATCGCGCCTGCGAGGCGAGTTCCTCGATCGCGCGCTGCGATGCTACCCGTGACGCAGCAAAGGTCTCGGCCTTGCCTGCCACGGCAGAAAGGCGCTCTAGCAATGCGTCTTCCAGCACACGAACATTGTCGTTGATGACCGTCGTCGTCAGGTTCAGCTTCTCGTTCACCTGCCGGATGATTTCGTCCCAAGGGTAGTCGTGCTCTTTGCGCCGGTTCACGATGTCCGCGATCGAGTGCGCCGCGAGGTAACGAAGCTCGCGACTGATCGGCTCAACTCGTTGCTCGCGCGATCGACGTCCAAAGTCATCGTCCTCGCGCGTCTTGCGGAGGTATTTGATCCAGACCTCCTCAAGCTCGTCGGCATCGAGCTTCCTCAGCAGGTCGAAGAGGCGATCGTTCAGCATCGCTCCTCCCGAGCCAATCTCAACGCGACCCGCATGCCTCCATCGTATCACCGCGTTGTGGAACCGGCCTGGGCGGCGTCGACCCGCTGGCCGGATCGCTAACGGCGACTCCGAGAGCAGGAGACGTCGACCCGCAGGTGACGCGGCGTTACCTTCGAGCCTCCATGAAGGTTCTCAGCGACGAGGTGATGCGGAAGTTGTCGACGCCCTACGGCGACGCCCCCGCAGAGCGTGACCACGGCTTTGATCGTGCCCTCGGAATCTTCGTCCCCGCAGTAAACGCGCTCGTCGCGGCCATCGATTCGGACATGGACGTCACGGTTCACGGTGTGCGTTGGTGGGTAGGTCACCCGATCGGCGACAAGCGGCGCATCCTGATCTCGGACCACCTAATCGAATCCGTCCGAAGCATCGAGAAGAATTTGGTAGACGCAAAGCTTCACGAGCTTTCGCTCGCGCACTTCGATGCGCGCGAGGCACACCAGATGCGGCACCTCGTAACGGTCCAGCGCGGTCAGATCAAGATGGAGTTCCCCAAACGCGAGACACCGATCGATGATCTCTCGAGGACCATGGGTGACCTTCACCGCGTCGGCTTCTTTCGCGCTGTCGGTTCCGCGCTGGACTGTCTTGGCGCTGCCTGCGTTGGCGTCCTGGGAGTTCCGATCGATCTCTTGAAATCCGATCTTGGAGGCCTTCGTGCGTGGCTGAAGAAGCAACAGCAAAACCCTTCCCCTTCGGTCGACGGGCCATTCTTCCGCGGGTTCGCGGCGAATCTCGAAGCCACGATTTCGGCGGCAGGCCCACCCGATTGGCTCGATTGGACGCTCGACATGCGGAACATGCAGGTCCATCGAGCCCGACGGTTTCAGCTCGCTACGGTGCATCCACGCCCGACGGGCGCCGCGACTGCGTCGGGAGACCCTGAGGTGATCAGCGATGTTGCGCTTCACCTTCCAAAGTCACCGGCGCATTCCGACATCGAAGTCATGGTCGCGACGACGTATCAGCCGCTTCTCAGTGAGGACTCGGCTGCCACGATCTCGGGCGTTCTCCGCAGCACGGTCGAGGTGCTCGCGACGACGTGCACCGCGTTGACACGCGCTTGGGAGTTTCGGCGCACGGCGCCCAACCTCGTCATGCAACCCTTGAAGCAGTGGGCAAACACGCCGGCGAAGCCGGTTTCCCAGTTTCCCGGTTACGCACCAGGCACGCGCAGCGTCGCGCACGATCAGCTCCTCGGCAACCCGCGCATCATCCGTCGAATGCAAGTCGCGGCGCTCAGTGATGCTGACCACGAAAAGTGGAACACGTTCTCATGACAATCGTGGGCGTGCGAACCGCGGCTAAGATGGGCTGGGGAGACCAGAGGTGCACGGATGAGAGCTGACTCGAACAAGATCGCCTTGCGTGCGATCCGCAACGTGCTCACAGGAGCCAAGCCCTTCGAGATCGACATCGGGTCCCAGAAGGTGACGTGCAGCATCACGTCCCTCGCTCAAGAGTCGTGGCCTAGCGATGCCGGCGGACTTGTCGAGGCGGAGGATGGGCCATGGCCGGTCGGCGTCGCCGTCGAATGTCGTTGGGTCGAGGGTTCGTGCCGCCTCCTGGTTGAGGCGTGGCGCTGGACCTCCGGGCAGTACATTCACGATCCCTGCATTCGCGTTCGCACCAGGAACCGCGAGGTCAACTTCGTCAACGTCGCCAATGAGCTCGAGGACGCCGAGGACGGCGCGTGGGTAAAGCTCGGCGTTCGCTTCTTCATTACGAAGCCGAAGACGCACGTCTCCGACGAGATCGCAGAGCTGCTCAACGCCGGCATGCGGGAGACACTCGCCAATTCTCAAATTCCGATCCTCGGCCCCAATACCGCAGAGCTTTGCGCGGTGGAGGTCCCGAAGGGAACGCTGCAGCCGAGCCCGGAGCAGGTGTTTCGCCGGCTAGTGCACCTGGCGCTTCTGAAGCTCGACTTCATCGACCGCGGTCGGACGACGGAACGAGGAAAGCCGCTCATTGATCTGAGTCAGTGGCTTACCGCGAGCCAGATCCAAGCCGCCGGCCCGGGCGAGGACGAGTCCGTCGACCTGCCAGGGACGGAGCGACGTTACTGGGGAGGCGGAATCGCTGAGCAGTCGCGGCTGGAATCCTTCAAGACTGGAAACCACTGGCAGATCTTTTTCAAACGTACGAGCGAGAAGCCGGCCGCGAAGAAGGCGTGGAAGTTGTTCGCGCGGATCAAGCCGGGCGATTGGCTCGCGATCAAGGGCCTGGGTGGAAAGCACGACCTGGCCGTTCATTACGTCGGCGAAGTCGTGTCGATCGATGACGAGCAGGGCAAGGTTCGACTCAAGCCCCTACCCGTTCCGCTCTACAAGGGCAAGGGGCCAACCGGTCCCGGCGCAGGCAACTGGCAGAACACACTCGTACCGATCACGCGGCCCGACATCGTGCAGATGATCTTTGGTGCCGGTGCGGATGTCGCTACCGGCTCCGTCGCCCCCGCAGCACAGGCGCAGTGGGATGACCTCCCGCTGAACCTCATCGTTTACGGCCCACCGGGAACTGGAAAGACCCACCACCTGACCAACGATCTGATCAAGCGGTTTCAGCGCGAGCCGACGAAGGCCGACTTGATCGCCGAGATCGCGGAGGAACTGCCCTGGTACCAGGCGACCGCGATCGCGCTGCACGACGCTGGCGGCAAGGCGAAAGTCCTGGCCCTTCAACAGCACGCGCTGATCCGAGCGAAGTACGCGACCAGCCCGATGAAGGCGCCCCTGCGGCAGCGACTTTGGGCCACGCTGCAGAGCCACTCGGTCGAGTCGAGCAAGACCGTCAAGTACAAGTCTCGAGGCGGCGAACAACTCTTCGACAAGCAGGAAGACAGCACGTGGTTCCTCGCGGTCGACCTGCCGGATGAGCTTCGTGAGATTGCGAAGCAACTCAAGGCGCCCAGCGCGGGAACGCTCGACGACTTCACGTTCGTTACGTTTCACCAAGCATACGGCTACGAGGACTTCATCGAAGGCATCCGGCCACGGATTGAGGTCGCGACCAGCGAAGAAGACGGCCAGATCGCTTACTCGCTCGAGCCCGGAGCCTTCATGAAGGCCGCGAATGCTGCGCTTCGCCTCGCCGGCTATGAGGGCTCACTGCATGACTTCTGCACCACGCTCACGCCGGAGCAACGCGAGGCGCAGTTCCTCAACGCGCGTCGTTATGCGGTGTTCATCGACGAGATCAATCGCGGCAACGTCGCGCGTATCTTCGGGGAGTTGATCACGCTCCTCGAAGATGACAAGCGTCTTGGCGGAGACAACGAGGTGATCGTCACGCTGCCTTACTCAAAGAAGCGTTTCGGCGTGCCTCCGAACCTGCATGTCATCGGCACGATGAACACCGCGGACCGAAGCATCGAGGCGCTCGACACGGCTCTTCGCCGACGCTTTGACTTTCGGGAACGGCCGCCCCAGGCCGAGCTGCTCGACTTCGATTTCGAAGGCGACATCGAACTCGACGAGATGCTCCGCGCAATCAACCGGCGCCTTGAGCGCCTCTATGACCGCGACCACTGCATAGGGCATGCATACTTCTACTCCCTCCGCGATCGCCCCACTCTCGACGCGTTGAAGCACGTGTTCCGGAACAAGTTGATCCCGCTCCTTCAGGAATACTTCTACGGGGACTGGGGGAAGATCGGCCTCGTTCTTGGAAAGGACTTCGTCCGCAGGCGCGATGCGGGCGGCAAGCCCTTTGCGGATTTCGAACACGACGATCACGACGCCCTGGCAGAGAGGGCGACCTGGGAGCTCTACGATATCGACAAGCTCTCCAACGTCGCCTTCCAGCGGATCTACAAGAATGCATCGGACGCTTAGAGTCTTCGAACACCGGAAGCTCCACGTCGCGCCCGATGGGCTCTCTCAGCACGAGTTCGACACGCTTGTTCAGTTCAACGATCGGCACGAGGGCCAGTTCTTCGAAATTGGCCACAAGCACGTCAAAGCCCGTCACTTCGTCGGATACGTGCAGGTCGGCGCGCTATCGATCGAGATCCTGCCCAAGGCCGACCGGACCGACGCGTCCTCGACCGAGGTTTGGAGTAATGCCTTGCTGGAGATGTTGCGCGTTGCGCTCGGGCTGCGGCTAAACCAACTCCCCGGTGCGTCGCAGCAGGTCACGCGCAGCCGCCTGCTCGACCTGATCGCGCAGGCATACGTCGCTGAGCTTGCGCCGTTGCTTCGCGAGGGCCTCGCAAAGGGCTATCGGACAACGTCCGCCAATGGAACCGTTTTCAAGGGTCGGCTAAAGATCACCCCGCACCTTCGCGACAACATCGCGCATGCGGATCGCTTCTTCGTCGAGTTCGAGACGTTCGATCAAGACATCCTCGTGAATCGTGTGTTGGCTGCGGCCCTCGATGCGCTGTCCTGGTCCGCGCTGTCGGATGGCGTTGCCCGTTCCGTCGATGCATGTTTGTCGCAATTCCCGGAATTGGATCATCGCGGTGTGACGCATGAATCATTCGAGCGCATCCGTCTCACTCGGGCGACGCAGCGGTATGCGAGCGCTCTAACATACGCGCGGCTCATCCTTTCTCACCGCGGGCCGCAGCTCCGCGCCGGCCGTGAGCGCGTCTTCGCGCTGCTCTTCGACATGAATGCCCTATGGGAACGCTACATCGCAGTTCTCTTGCGTCGGGTTGCGCCCGTGCATGTTCACGTCTGCACGCAAGAGCGTCACGTTTTCTGGGAGCCGGCGCAGCATGGAGTCCGGAAGATCCGGCCTGATGTCGTCCTTCGCGCGGCAACCGAGATGCGCAGGACGCTGCTCGTGATCGACACGAAGTGGAAGGTGCCTTCGAACGGGCTCCCTTCTGACGATGACCTCAAGCAGATGTTCGTCTACAACGAGCTGCTGGAAGGCGCGCGTTCGATGCTCCTCTATCCGCGAACAGTTAAGTCATTTCCTTCGTCAGGAGCGTACGCGAGTCGCGATCACACCTGCGAGCAGCGACATATCGGTCTGTTCGCGGGCACGCAGTGGAGCACGGCAGCTATCAGAGAGCAGCTGCGCGACCTTCTCGTCGCGGCAATCCCTCAATAGGCGCTACTCCTCCTTCGCTGCCCCTCGGAACGGAAGGACCAACGTTGCGCTGGGTTTCTTCTTGCTGTTTTTCGTCGCATAGATGCGAACGAAGGCTCCCTGGTCGCTTGGTGCACTCACTTCAAACCCGAGCTTGCCCAAGGCTGTAGCGAAGGCGTGCACGTCGTCGAAGTAGCTGGCCGCTTCCCAGATATGGAGGACACCATCGAGCCGCAAGCACCGGTGAGCCTCGCGGATGTAGTCCGTGAAATTCGATCCCATCAGCGACAGGCAGAAGATCGCGAGGTCGAGTTCTCCGTCCTTGAGCGGGACGTGTGCGATGTCGCAGGCAACCACGCGCGAGTCGAGGGCGACGTGATCGAAGCTGTGCACGGTATGGTTCGCGCCTACTTCCTTGGCGATGAACGCTTCGCCGCATCCGAAGTCGCCCACGACCCAGCCTCTGCGTTCGTCCAGCCACCGCAGCTCTTCCTTGAATGGAACCACCGGCCAGCTTTCGCGAAGCTTGCTGTACATCGTGTGGTAGTGCGCCCACTCCTCGGGGTTTTGCTGGAGCCTCGCGTGTGTCTTGTCGCTGGATGACGCGTACCAGCGGTTGTTCATCTTCGAGAAGTCACCGTACTTTGCGAGGCGCTTCTCGACGTCAGCCGGCGTGCCCGTCAACGGGATCTTGATTGGAACGCGAGCGACCTCGTTCATCTGGCCGGTCTCAAGTCGCGCGAGCCAATCCATGATGTCCTGTTGCGCTTGCGCAGGCGTGCGCAGGTTGCCTTCGGGCACGACACCATCGACAGCGGCATCGGCGATCGACTTCTTGTACTGAAGTCGGTCGAGCTTCGACTGACAGTATGACCAGCGCTCCCCATTCACCGTGGCGAAGGTCACGGGGATGATGACGTCGACTTTCTCGAACGTACTGCCCTGGCGATGAAGCCGGCCGACGAGCTGTTCGTACTCGGCGTTGGTCCAGGGGAGCGCGTTGATGATCAGCTTGTTGCAGACGTACTGGAGCCCATTGACCCCGGTTCCCACGCGGCTCGACGCAATGAGCACGTCGATCGCGCCGCCCTCCTTCTTGAACTCATTTAGGTCCTTGTCGTCCGTGTCGCCGTACAGCAGCCCCACGTGATGACCAGCGGCGACGAGCGCGTCCCGTAGGGGGCCGATGATGCCGTCGACATAGTGCGTGTAGATCAGCACTTTCTCGCCGGGCTTGATGTGCTTGAGGATCACCGGCAGGCGTAGCTTAGTGAGCACCTGTTCGAGTTCGAGCACGGTGCCTCGCCCTACTTGGCGGATCTGATCGAGCGCCGGCTCTATGTCGATCAGCTCGATATGCCTCTTGAGCTGGGTCTCGTACTCGGGCTTAAAGCGCGTTCCGAGAGTCACCAGTCGTTGGTAGAGCCTCATGCAGTTCTGCACTGTCGCGACAACTTCGAGATCGTCGTGGCGGTGACCCGTGATCATCTCGACGAGACTCTTGCCCTCTTGAAGCGTGTTGATGACCGGCGTGCCGGACATGCCGAGCACGCACAGATCACTGTTCTTCTCTGCGGCGAGGAGAACGAGCGCCTGCACGTATTTCTTGCGCTTCGACACGGCAGTTCCCGCCTCGCGGTGCTTGGCGTAGTGGATCTCGTCGATGACCACAAAGTCGACGACGTTCTTCTCGTGGAACGCTTTCAACCTGTCTTCTGTATCGGCCAGCTGAAACTGCTCGAAATTCATCACGAGGTAACGAGGCGCGCCCCCCATGGGGTCACGCCACTTCGGCTCCCATGTCTTCGTCTGGACCTCGCAGTTCGGGAAGGCCCCCTTGATCTCGTCCGCCCAGTTCGACACCACGGCGTTTGGACAGCAGATGATCGTCAGGTTGGCGCCGACCACCCGTGTTGCGAGGATCGCGCTCAAGGTCTTGCCGGCGCCCATCCCTGACCAGTTCCCGAAGCGTCGCTTCGCGCGCACGCACACCGCGACTCGTCGCTGCATCAAGTTCGGCAGCTCTATCTCGGTCTTCTTGGGAAGTCGGAACGCGTAGCCCTTCGGTATCTGCAACGTCTCGGCTTCCTTGAACTCGAGAAGAAACTCGTCGCGAACAATCTTGGAGTAGCTGTCACTCTGAATGGCCTCGGCCTGTGCCACCGCCTGGTCCTTGGCTCGATAAGCGTGCCGCCAGATCTTCGCTTTCGCGCTATCAAGGAGGAACCGAACAGTCTCGGCGTCCGCGTTGGCGATCAGCACTTTGTCCAGGGCTGCGAGCGCATCACGCGTCTCGATCAATGGCAGATCGTCGCCATCCTTGGCGACGGCCTCGATCTCGTTGATGTCGACCTCGCGGCTCACGTCGATCTGAACGTCGCTAGCGTCGTGAACTCCATCAGGCTTCGCGGGTAGCGCATACTTATCCGGAACCGTTGGTTGCAATCCGCCGCCGGCTTTCTCGACGAGCTCCAGCTTGAGCGGATCCACGGCGTATGAGTCGACCGCCGACGGCTTGCCCTCGACGAACTTCTTCAGCTCCTCGATGGGAAAGCGCCCACTGGTGAAAGCTCTAACGAACGGCTCACCCTTGTCCTTCAACACACCAGCTTGCATCGCCAGGGCGAAGCGTTCGCTGGGGGTGAGCTTGTCGATGTGGTCTATCAACGACTTCACGAACGTGCGGATGCTGTCGAGAGACCATCCGCCGAAGCAGATAGGGCAGCCTCGACGATTTCCAGTCACACGCGCGCGTACTGTCGCTTGGTACTCGTGGCCGTTAGGGCACACCCACCACGCGTTCATCATGTGCTCGGCGTCGATCTCGTCCGGCGCACCAGTATTCTTGGTGGGATGCCACTCTGCTGCGATGTTCGGGGCGACAGCAAACAGCGACGTCTTGGCAAGGCGACACGTCGGGCATGCATCGTCCTTGAGCATGTCGACGCCGGGGAGCGAGAAGCTATGGCCGTGTTCGCAACGCCACCAGAGGGGCAACGCGTAGGATGCGTCGAGCGCGTCGAGCTTGATCGTGGTGTTCTTGTCAGCGTCCCACCAAGCCGCGAGCCCTGGCTTGAGTGCCAACAGGCTCGTCTTCGTCGGGCTGTCCTTGTTGCAATCCGGGCAACTCGGGTTGCGCTGGAGCTGACGCGGAGTCCGCGTGAAGGAATGCCCCTTCGGGCAGAGCCAAAACGCGGGCCGGTGGTTGATGCTCGCCTTGCTG
>JAFAOG010000452.1 GCA_019237945.1 Deltaproteobacteria bacterium
GTGGCCGTCGCGCGCATCGCGCCGCCGCCGGTGACGCCGGACTTCCCGGGCGCGATCTGGTTCACGACGAGCTGCACGAACAAGTGCGATGTCGGGCGCCCGCTCGGCAACGCGGCGGTCAACAAGATCGTCATCCATGACACCGAGGGCGGCTGGGACGGCTCGGTCGCGACGCTGCAGAACGACGGCGGCAAGAGCGTGCACTACATCGTCGATGCCGATGGCTCGCGCGTCGGGCAGTTCCGGCCCGAGACCGACACGACGTGGCACGCGGGCAACTACTACTACAACGAGACGTCGGTCGGCATCGAGCACGTCGGCGTCGCGAGCGATCCGGCGGGCTACAGCGACGGCCTCTACGCGAAGAGCCAGGAGCTCGTTCGCAGCATTCGCACGCGCTGGGACGTGCCGCTCGATCGCGCGCACATCGTCGGTCACTACCAGATTCCGAACGGCAACAACATCAGCCAGAGCTCGCCGGCGTGCAGCGACACGCTCGATGCGTGCGAGACCAGCGCGAACTACGGCGGCGCCGGCAACCACCGCAACCCCGGCTATCACTGGCAGTGGTGCCAGTACATGGAGCACCTCGGCGGCTCGTGCACCTGCAACGACGCCTACGCGCTGTGGAACTGCACCACCGATCAGACGGAGGCGGTGCGGTGCTTGAATGGCGTCGTGCAGATCGAGCAGTGCGCGAACGGCTGCGACGTCATGCCGATCGGCCAGGACGACGTTTGCCATGTCGCCGATACCGGGAGCGGTAGCGACTACAGCGGCAGCGGAACTGTGATGGATCCCGGCGGATCCAACGGAGATAGCGGCAGCCCCGGTAAGCCGGGTGGCGGATGTAACAGCGGGGGCACTCCACCCCTGTGGCTGGGCCTGCTGGTTCTGCTGGTGAAGCGCCGTCGCATGTTGTAGCTACACGCCCGCGTGGCGTGTCCGGACGACAACCAGCTGGTGGCGATGCTCGACAGCCCGTCGAGGTTTGCCGAGCTCGAGGTTCACATCGATTCGTGCGAGCACTGCCGCCAGATGGTCGCGGCGCTCGCGACCGCGCGCACGATGGCGGTCGGTACGCCGGGGCCGGGCGGTGGCGAGGATGTCGATCGCGTCGGTGATCGCTACGAGATCAAGCGCGTGCTCGGCCGCGGCGGCATGGGCACCGTGTACCTCGCGCACGACCGCTCGCTCGGCCGGGATGTCGCGCTGAAGGTGCACCGCGCCGGCAGCGGCAACGACCGGTTGCAGCGCGAGGCGCTCGCGATGGCGAAGCTCGCGCACCCGAACGTCGTCACCGTGTTCGAGATCGGCACGTTCGAGGATCGGCTGTACGTCGCGATGGAGTACGTGCGCGGCGGGACGCTCCGCGAGTGGCTCGCGCACGGCCACACGTGGCGGCAGATCCTCGCGATGCTCAAGGAGGTCGGCGCGGGGCTCGCGGCCGCGCACGACGCCGGGCTCGTTCATCGCGATCTGAAGCCCGAGAACATCCTCGTCGCGCAGGACGGCCGCCCGCGCGTCAGCGACTTCGGGCTCGCGCGCGTCGGGGCGAGCGTCACGCCGGTGCCCGACGACAGCGCGCCGATCGACAAGATCACCGTCACCGGCGCCGTGATCGGCACGCCGGCGTACATGGCACCGGAGCAGCTCGCCGGCGAGGTCGTCGACGGGCGCAGCGATCAGTTCGCGTTCTGCGTCGTCGCGTGGGAGGCGCTGTTCGGGGAGCGGCCGTGGGGTGGGGCGACGCTCAAGGACCTCGAGAAGGCGATCCAGAAGCACGAGCTCAAGGCGTCGCGCGACGTGCCCGAGCGCGTGCGGCGCGTGATCGAGCGCGGCCTCGCGATCGAGCCGCGCGATCGCTTCGCCGATGTGCGCACGTTGCTCGCGGCCCTCGATCGGGCGACCGCGCCGCGCACGCGCTGGTGGATCGCGGCGAGCGTCGTCGGCACGGCGCTCGTCGTCGGCGGATCGTACGCGGCGTACGCGCAGGTCAGCGAGCATCGGCACGAGGCGGCGTGCACGGCCGCCGGAAACAGCGTGCGCAAGCTCGTCGCGCCCGAGATGCGCACCGCGATCGAGAAGGCGTTCACCGCGACGGGCCTGCCGTTCGCCGAGTCGAGCTTCCAGCACGCCGATGCCGTGCTCGCGCGCTACGCCGATACGCTCGCCACGAAGGCCGAGTCGGTGTGCCGCGACGCCAAGGCGCCCGCCGTGCAGCGCACGTGCGTCGACGAGCACCGCACGCAGCTCGCGACGTACGTCGAGTCGCTCGTCCATGCCGATGCGGCGGCGGTGCAGCGCGCGCCCGACATCGCGTGGTCGATCCTCGACGCGCAGGTTTGCGATCACCCCGAGGCCGCACCGGTGCTCGCGCACGACGACGCGCAGGCGCTCGCGGCCGTGCAGGCGCTGAACGAGCAGGGCAAGTTCAAGGAGGCGGCGGCGCAGGCGCAGGCGGTGCTCGATCGCGCGCGCAAGACGAAGGACCAGCAGCTCGAGCTCGCGGCGCTGTTCGACCTCGCCGACGCGCAGCACGAGCTCGATCCGTACGCGCTCGCGAAGATCCAGCATCAGGCGGAGACGCTCGCCGAGTCGCTCGGCCGCGATGTCGATGCGGCGCGCGCGCTCGTGTCGCTCGGCAACTACGAGGGCATCGAGCACCACGACTACGCCGCCGCGCACGCCGACTTCGATCTCGCGAAGGCCAAGCTCGCGCGCCTCGGCGACACCAACCTCGTGCTGCGCGGGAACGTGCAGATCACCGAGGCGCAGGTGTTCGCGTACGAGTCGCGGCTCGGCGAGGCCGAGAGCAGCGTGCGCTCGGGCGTCGCGGCGCTGCGCCAGGCGCTCGGGCCGGATCATCCGAAGCTCGGCGTCGCCGAGGCGGTGCTGTCGCAGATCCTCGACTTCCAGGGCAAGCACGAGGAGGCGCTGACGGCCGCGCGCGATGCCGAGCGCATCATGATCGCGGCGTACGGCGAGCAGTACCCGATGCTCGCGGGCGTGTGGATGGCGCAGGCGCAGTCGCTCGTCGCGCTGCAGAAGACCGGCGATGCGCGGGCGCTGTTGCAGCGCGCCGACCAGATGTTCGCGAAGTACTACGGCACCAACAACGAGACGCGCGCGAAGATCCTCGTCAGCCTCGCCGAGCTCGAGACGGCGGAGAACCACTTCGATGCGGCCGCGAAGGACTATCGCGACGGGCTCGCGATCGTCGAGCGGATCGCCGGGCCCACGAGCGAAGAAGCCGCCGGCCTGCACCGCGACCTCGCGTATGCGCTCGCGCTCGCGCAGAAGCTCGACGAGGCGATCCCGGAGGCCGAGCGAGGCGTCGCGCTGCTCGATGCGCTCGGTCCGGCGGGCGAGCCGCGTCTCGTCGGTGCACTGACCGAGCTCGCGAACATGTACACGGCGAAGGGCCGCTCGGGCATCGCGGCGGCGCGGCGTGCGGTGGCGATCGCGGAGAAGCGGCCGGCGGGCGCCGAGGATCCCGAGCTCCAGGCGGCGCGCGACGCGCTCGCCAAGGCGCACTAGTTAAAAACTTCGTCGGTGTCTTTGGCGGGTTCCGGCTTCGGCGCCATCCGCTGCTGCTGCTTCTCCATCATGAACTGCATCACGTACGGGAAGCCGACCTGGATGCCGTTGAGCTTCGGGGCAAGCGTCGCCTGCAGGCCGAACATGATCACGCTCGCGCGCTCGACGTAGAACCAGCCCTCGGGATAAGCGATCGACTTCATCAGCTCGCGCAGCTCCTCGCGCTTCATGTCGGGGTCGGCGAGCTGCTGGGCGACCTTCGGATCGATCTTGCCGAAGTCGGTGATGTTGATGTTGAGCAGCTTCTCGAAGTACTTGCGCGTCGTGCGCTCGAGCAGCGCGCGGTCGCCGCTCGGCGCGATGAAGCCCATCTCGTCGATGCCTTTGACGACGAGGTCGTCCTTGCGCTGCATCAGGCCCGAGAGGATGTCGAACATGCCGTCGGCGAGGTTCTTGCGCAGCTCGGTCGCGCTGCCGAGGTCGAGCACGACGATGCGCGGCTGGCCCTCGGGGCCGCGCTGCACGAAGAAGTTTCCGGGATGCGGATCGGCGTGGAAGAAGCGATCGATGAACAGCTGCTTGTAGAAGACCTTGATCAGCTTCGTGGCGACCGCATACGGATCGAGGTCGAGCTTCGCGAGCGCCTGCTTCTTGGTGATCTTGACGCCGTCCATGAACGTCATCGTCAGCACGGTGGCGCTGCTCCACTCGGGATAGACGGCCGGGAACAGCACGTCCGGATCGCCCTCGAAGTTCTTCGCCATGCGCGTGATCATCCGCGCCTCGTTCTCGAGGTCGGTCTCGCGCGCGAGCATGTCGGCGAGCTGCTCGTGCACGCGCTCGATCTGCTGCACGGGCACGAACTGCTTGTAGACGCGGATCGCCCAGCCGAGCACGCGGAGGTCGACCTTGATGATCGTCGCGACGTTCGGATAGAGGATCTTCACCGCGAGCTTCTCGCCGGCGGCGTTCGTCGCGAGGTGCACCTGGCCGAGGCTAGCGGCCGCGATCGGATCCTTCTCGAACGTCTTGAACACCGCGCTCGGCGGTTTGCCGAACGACTGCAAGAACGTCTTGGCGATCTTGTGATAGCGCGCAGGCGGCACGTCGTCCTGCAGCCCTTCCAGCTCCTCGGTGTACTCGCGCGGCAAGAACGTGCCCATCACCGACAGGATCTGGCCGAGCTTGATGTAGACGCCGCGCAGCCGCACGAAGCCCTTGAACATCCGCCGCGCGTTGCGGCGATGGATCTTCTTCCACCGCTCACGCGTCGCGTAGCGTTTCGGCCACAGCCGCGCCCACGACACCTGCCACATGTAACTGAGGAAGATGATCGCGAACACGCGCGTGGCGCGGATCAATCGGATCGCTGCCGACACGTTCTCCCCGATGGTAGCATGCGCGCGTGTCGGACCTCTTCGATCGGGCTGCGAAGTTCTTCCACGAGCTGCAGACCGACATCTGTCGCTCGCTCGCCGAGCTCGACGCTGCGAAGGACTTCGGAGCCGACGCGTGGCAGCGACCGGGCGGCGGCGGCGGTGTGGCGCGCGTGCTCGAGGGCGGCGCCGTGTTCGAGAAGGCGGGAGTCAACTGGAGCAACGTCGAGGGCGACCTCCCGGCCGACCTCGCGTCCCACATGCCGGGCACGGGAACCTCGTTCCGCGCGGCCGGTGTCTCGCTGGTGTTGCATCCGCGCTCACCGATGGTGCCAACCGCGCATGCGAACTTTCGCTGCATCGCGAAGGGCGACACGATCTGGTTCGGAGGCGGTGCGGACCTCACTCCGTACTACTTCCACCGCGAGGACGCGGTCCACTTCCACCAGACGCTCGCCGGCGCGTGCGATCGCCACAAGCCCGTCGGCGATTACGACCGCTTCAAGGCCTGGTGCGACGAGTACTTCTTCCTCCCGCACCGCCAGGAGACCCGCGGCGTCGGCGGCGTGTTCTTCGACTACCTCGGCGCCAAGGGCGAGCACGCACCGGAGCAGGTGTTCGCATTCGTTCAGGACATCGGCCGCGCGTTCGTCCCCGCGTATCGCCCGATCGCGGAGCGCCGCAACGTCGAGCCGTACGGTGAGACCGAGCGCACGTGGCAGCTCCGGCGCCGCGGCCGCTACGTCGAGTTCAATCTGCTCTACGACCGCGGAACGATCTTCGGCCTCAAGACGAACGGCCGCATCGAGTCGATCCTGATGTCGCTTCCGCCGCTCACGCGCTGGGATTACGACATCTCGCCCCAGCCCGGTTCGCCCGAGGCCGAGCTGCTCACGCAGCTGCGCGCCACGAACTGGCTCGGCCGCTAGCCCCGATCCGATCCCGGGATCGAGTCGCTGTCAGACCGACGGTGTAGGTTTCTTCGCGTCCACGGGAGTCCAGGGTTAGTGGGTCGTCCTTGACGGGACCCTACTCGTAGCGTAAGGAAATATCATGGCCAAGAAGCAGACTCGGCGCAGCATCAGTGTGAGCCGCACGACCTACGAGCGGCTCAAAGCGTTCTGCGAGACGAACAACATCTCGATGAGCCAGTTCGTCGAGACGCGCGTCGGGGATTTCCTGGGGTCGGGCGAAGGCACGACCTCGATCATCCCGGCGCAGCCGCGTCCGACCACGCCGGCGCCGGCGCCTGCCAAGCCCGCGATGCCCGCCAACCCGGCCAAGCCGGAGACCAGCGGTGCGAGCGGCGCGCGCCCGGCCCAGCAGGTCCCGATGACGTCGGCGGCCGCGCGCTTCGCGGTCGAGCCCCCGCCGCCGGTGATCAAGCGTCGCGACGTTGCCGATGAGGCCGCGCCGAAGCCGGCCGAGAAGCGCCCCGAGCAGATCTTCACGTTCTAGTCGGTCACGCGAGCGCGGCGGCCACCAGCTCGAGCGATCGGCGACGGTCGTCGAGTGACGGCAGCAGTGTCGACAGCATCAGCTCGTCCGCGCCCAGGTCATGCGCGAGCGCGCGAAGACGGTCGGCGACGGTTGCCGGCGCGCCGATCACGGCGCCCGCAAAGAACTCGTCGGCGATCGCCTGCTCGTCGGGCGTGAGCGTCGTCGCGAGGGCTTCCTCGACCGTCGGAATCGGGCCGCGGCGGCCGGTGCGGTTGCGAACGATCGCGAGGCGCAGCGGCGTCGCGAGCCGTTCGGCCTCCGCGTCGGTCGGCGCGCATACGCACGTGAGGGCGAGCATCGCGTGCGGCGTCGGATGCGCGCGCGACGGCGTGTAGCTGTTGCGGTAGTGGCGGAGCGCGTCGGCGGCGTGCACGAACGAGAAGTGGCCGGCGAATGCGTAGGGCACGCCGATGTCGGCGGCGATCGTCGCGCCGGCGAGCGTCGAGCCGAGCATCCAGAGCTGGCCGGCGGCGACGTCGGAGGGCATCGGCGCGATCTTCGCGAACGGGTGTGAGGCGGGGAACCGGCCGTGCTCGAACGCGAGCAGCTCGGCCAGCTGGCTGTTGACCTCGGCGTCGGTGCGGCGGAGCGCGGCGGAGGCGACCGGGTCGGTGCCGGGGGCGCGACCGAGGCCGAGGTCGATGCGGCCGGGCGCGAGCGCCTCGAGCGTGCGAAACGTCTCGACGACATGGAGCGGTGCGTGGTTCGGCACCATGATGCCGCCGGCGCCGAGGCGGATGCGCGACGTGACCGCGGCGGCGTGTGCGATCAGGACCTCCGGCGCGGAGGTCGCGATGTTCGCCATGTTGTGGTGCTCCGCGAACCAGTAGCGCGTGAAGCCGAGGCGATCGGCGTGCTGCGCGAGCGCGATCGAGTCGCGGATCGCCTGCGAGGGTGTGGTGTCGCGGCCGACCGGCGACAGATCGAGCACCGAGAGAGATAGCTTCACGTGCCCACCGTAGCGCGCCGTTCGAGACGGGCGAGCCACAGCGCGACCGGGATGAACAGCGACACGAACGCGGCGGTCGCGAGGTACGGGAGCGTCGACGAGCCGGCGAACAGCGCGGTGCCGATCAGCGGCCCGAGCGTGCCGCCGGCATCGCCCGCGAGCTGCATGAAGCCGACCCCGGTGCCGCGGCGGTCGATCGGCACGAGCTCGCCGAGCAGCACGAGCAGCGACGGGCCGAGGCCGGCCGTGCCGAAGCCGACGAGCGCGAGCCCGGTGACCAGCGGCGGCAACGCGTGCGCGAACGCGATCGTGACGAGCCCGGCGACGAGGATCAGCATCGCGGCGGCGCCGACCTGCGCGTGGGCGCGGCGTTGATCTCCCCAGCGGCCGGCGAACGGCGTGGCGAGCGCGTCGAGGATCGTCATCCACCCCATCAACAGGCCGGAGGTGCCCTGGACATCGCGGCCGAACAGCACGACGTGATGCGCGCTGACGAGCAGCGTCAGCGTCGAGAGCAGCATGCCGCCGGCCGTGAAGCCGATGACGAAGTTGAGGCTGCCGATCGCGAGCATGCGGCGATCGCGAAGCGCGGCGAGCGTGTCGCGGAACGAGCGGAGCGCGACGCGTGCGCCGAGGTCGGGCACGGTGAACGTCGCGCCGATCAGCGCCGCGATCACGGCGGCGCCGGCGACCGCGAACGTCGCGGTCTCGCCGATCACATCGGCGAGGATGCCGCCGACCGCGAGCCCGATCGGCGTGCCGATCACGATCGCCGCGCGCACGACACCGGCCGTGCTGCCGCCCTGCGAGGGGCCGGCCGCGTGCAGCGCGAGCGCCTGCGCGCCGACGAACACGCACGCCGAGCCGATGCCGTGGAGCAGCCGTCCGAGCAGGAAGCAGATGCCGGCGTGGCCGGTCTCCATGCCGAGCAGGTAGAGCGCGATCACGCCGATCTGGATCGCGAGCCCGGCGAGCAGCGTGCGCCGCGCGCCTACCCGATCGGCGAGCATGCCGATCCACGGGCTGGTGACGACGCGCATCGCGCGGTTCGCGGCGAGGATCACGCCGATGAACGGCAGCGAGAGGCCGACGCGTAACCCGACGATCGGAAAGATCGGGAACACGATGCCGCCCGCGATGCCGGCGAGCAGCGTGCCCGGCGCCAGGGCGAGCGCCAGGTTGCGAGGACGAACCACGGCCGCAGTGTAGCGACCGCGACGCCGAAAAATAGGACGGCCCCGGTTTCCCGAGGCCGTGTGCTCTACGTACCGAGGAGCGCGTTGCGCTCATCGGGTCCGAGGAGGGCTAGGAACGGTCCTCCTGCGAGCAAGTACAGTGACGTTTCATGTTCTCTTGTCCTCCCCTGGCATTAGCCAGAAACCCGATATCGCGGCCCGCCAGCAGAATTGCAGCGGCTCCCGGCATCGGGCCTTCATGATGGGCACTTCGGCCCGTCTCGAGGCCCACAGCTCGCGGTTCCCAAAAGTTGAGCATCGCGTGTGTTCTCGGCGACCAGAACTGGCCGCATCTTTACTGTAGGGCATGTCGCGATCGGGCGCCACCTTCGGGAGTGATCTTCGTGCTATTCACCGCGCGTCATGACGACGCGCCCGAGCAAGCAGCTGGACACGTTCCCGAATCCGAAGACGGCGCGCGACTATCACATCCAGTTCGAGTGCCCGGAATTCACGTGCTTGTGCCCGATGACGGGGCAGCCCGATTTTGCCACGATCTTCATCGACTACGTCCCCGACCAGCTGTGCGTCGAGCTCAAGAGCCTCAAGCTCTATCTGTGGAGCTATCGCGACGAGGGTGCGTTTCACGAAGCGGTGACGAACAAGATCTGCGATGATCTCGTGGCGGCGATCGCACCGCGATCGATCACGGTCACCGGCAAGTTCTGGGTGCGCGGCGGAATCACGACGTCCGTCGTGGTCACGCACGCAAAGTGAACACGAGCTGGTGATCGCCGAGCGTGCGCTCGGCAAACGCCGCCTCGGAGAACGCGAGGTAGAGCAGCCAGGTGCGGATGAACGGCGCGTCGAAGCCGAGCGCGCGCACGGCGGGCAACTGCGCGACGAAGCGCTCGCGCCACGCGGCGAGCGTCGGTGCGTAGGACGGGCCGATGTCGTGCGCGTCGACGAGCTCGAGCTGCGGTGATGCGGCGCGGATCGCCGCGAACGACGGAATGAGCGTTCCGGGAAAGATGTACGTCTGCATCCAGTCGACGCGGCGGCGATACGCATCGAAGCGATCGTCGGGCATCGTGATCGTCTGCACGGCGAGGCGGCCGCCGGGCGCGAGCAGGCGCGCGCACGTCGCGAAGTACTCCGGCAGGTACTCGTAGCCGACGGCCTCGAGCATCTCGATCGAGACGATCTTGTCGAACGTCCGGTCACCGGACGGGCCGCGCAGGTCGCGATAGTCGCGGTACTCGATGCGCACGCGGTCGGACAGACCCGCCTCGGCAACCCGCTGGCTCGCGAGCTCGTGCTGCTCGCGCGAGACGGTGATCGCGGTGACGCGGCAGCCGCGCGTGCGCGCGGAATGAATAGCCATTCCGCCCCAGCCGCAGCCGATCTCGAGCAGGTGGTCGCGCGGCGACAGCTGCAGCTGATCGCACAGCCGATCGAATTTCGCGCGCTGCGCGTCGGCGAGCGACACCGCTGGCCCATGGTCTGGGTAGATCGCGGCGGAGTAGGCGAGCGTGTCCTCGTCGAGGAACAGCCGGTAGAACGCGTTGCCGAGGTCATAATGCGCGTGGACGTTGCGCTCGCTGCCACTCCGCGTGTTCGCGGCGCGGCGATGGCGGGCGAGCGCGGGCAGCTGCGCGATCCGCGTCAGCGGCGACTCGAATCCATGCGCGCCGGTCGCGCGCAAGAACGCGCGGATCACGCCGACGAGGTCGTCGCTGCTCCACTCGCCGGCGACGTACGACTCCCCCGCTCCCATCTCGCCACGCAGCAGCAGCCGCAGGAACAGCCGATCATCGTGAACGCGCGCGCGCGCGGCCGGGCGGCCCTCGCCGATCGTCACGTGCTCGCCGCTCGGCAGCTCGAACGCGAGCGCCTCGTGATCGCGCCACGTCGCCCGCAGCCTGGCGAGCACCGCGCGCCGCAGCAGCGCACCGGCGAGCGGCACGCGTGGCAGCGGTGCGATCAAGGGATGCGCGACCGACATCAGGGCGACCGTACTACGAGCGGGCGATGATCACCGCGCGGCCGGCGATACGCGACGCCGGCGAGCCGCAGCCTCAACGCCTGCCAGTGGATGAGCCCGATCACCTGCGCCGACATCATCGGGTACCGCAGCGCCGCCCACGCGAGCGTGCGATCGGTCAGCGGGGCCCGCGCGCCCTCGAGCCGCGCGACGAACACGCGCCGATCGCCCTGCCACACGTGCATCGCGATCGAGAGCGCCGGCGGATCGATCGCGCGGTCGAACCAGAAGTCGTACGTCGCCTCGCCGTGCAAGAACGGCGACACGAACAGCTCGCGCACATGACGAAACCCGATCCGCCCGTCGCGATCGGGCAGCCGGTCGCGCGGCCCGAGCAGGTAGCGCAGCCGCCCGCCGTACGTGTTGTTGACCTCGGCGACCACGGTCGCGAGCTCACCGGCCGCGTCGTGGCCGAGGAAGAAGCTGACCGGATTGAACACGTAGCCGAGCGTGCGGAGGTTCGTGACGAGCCGGACGCGATGCGGGCGCGCCAGGCCGGCGCCGTCGTGGAGCGCATCGAGTGACTCGCGCAGCATGCGATTCCCGGCGCTCGCGCCTGCCACCACGGTGGTAGGGGGGCTAGCAAATTCGTACGAATGTCCGTTCGAACCGCGGTTCGTACGAGTTTCGGGACCTGGGGGTCGTGATGGGCCGGCGGGCGGGAGGCCGGTGAGCTCGGCGCCCCCGCAGGTCGCGGGGCGCGCGAATTGATACGAATGGCGATTCGAATCGCGATTCGTATCGAATTCCGGACGGCCCGCTGGTGCGGGTGCTGAGCCTGGTGCTGGTGCTGGCGCCTGGTCGCGGCGGAGCTCGTGGCGCTCGCCCGGCGGCTGCTGCGGCACCCGGCGCGGCGGCTGCGGCGGCACGCGGCGCGAAGGCGACAGCGTCTCGGCGTAGTCGGCGTCGTGAAGCGCGAACAGGTTGCGGCCGCCGTGCGAGAACAGGCGAAGCTCGCGATCGAGCGCATCGAGCTCGTCGAGGTCGAGGCTCGCCACATACACGGGATAGCGAAACGTGCGGCGTGCGTGCTCGTCGGAGCGCGCGTGCATCAGCTGCCCACGATAGAGGGCCGAGTGAAAGCTCATGCGACCGACTCGCTCGCGACCGAGTGGCCAGGCGCCGTCATCGCGAGCACGCGCGCGGCGGCGAGCTCGCCCGACCGCATGCCGTCCTCGTGGAAGCCGAAGCCGGTGTGCGCGCCCGCGAACTGGACCGGGCCGGGCAGCTCGGCGACCTCGCGCTGCGCGGCGAGCGCGACGCGATCGAGCTGCGGGTGCGCGAACGTCACCTCGTGGAGGATGCCGCGCGGCTCGCGGCGCGGGTTCAGCGTGACGAGGTACGGTGCGTCGGGCAGGGCCTGCAGGCGCGTCATCGAGTACGTGACGTTGACGCGGCCGGTATCTGGGTCCGCGACGTAGTTCCAGCTCGCGTGCGCGGCGCGGGCGCGCGGCAAGAAGCTGCGATCGGTGTGGAGGACGGTGCGGTTCGTCGAGTAGCGGAACGCGCCGAGCACGCGGCGCTCCTGCGCGGTCGGCTGGGCGAGCAGGGCGAGCGCGGTGTCGGCGTGCGTGCCGATGATCGCGCGATCGAAGCGTTCGCCGTCGACGATGACGCCAGCCCCGCGGCCCGCCGCCCGTTCGATGCGGCGAACCGGCGTGCGCAGCCGAAGGTCGATGTCGAGCTGGGCGAGCAGCGCATCGACGTACCGCCGGCTGCCACCGACGATCGTGCGCCACGCGAGCGGCCTCGTGGGCGACAGCATGCCGTGCTGCGCGAGGAACTGGATGAACGTGATCGCCGGAAACTCGCCGCAGCGATCCGGCGCGAGCGACCACAGCGCCGCCGCGAGCGGAACGATGAAGCGGTCGCGCACGTCGCGCGAGATGCGGCGTGCGGCGAGGTAATCATCGAGCGATTGATCGCCGAGCACATCGCGGGCCACGTCCGTGCGCATCCGGCGCAGCAGCGCGAGCACCTCGCCAAGCAGCTTCCAGTGCCGCGGATCGAGCACGCGCCGCCGCTGCGCGAACACCGCCGACAGCGACTCGCTGCCCCACTCGAGGCCGCCGTGCGCGACCGAGAAGCTCATCGTGGTCGGCCGCGTCGGCACGCCGAGCTCGTCGAGCAGCGCGCAGAACCGCGGGTAGTTGTCGCGGTTGTGGACGATGAAGCCCATGTCGACCGCCACACCGTTCGCATCGACCGTGTAGACGTGGCCCCCCGGCCGGTCGGCCGCCTCGAACACGGTCACATCGTGCCCCGCGAGCGCGCGCGCCGCCGCAAGGCCGGTGATCCCCGAGCCGATGATGGCCACGCGCATGGTGCGGATACTACGACGCCAGGACCCCGTCGGATCGTTACGCCGGGGCGCGTGCGCGTGCATACTCGGCGCGTGCCCCGAGCCAGCCCGAAGGCGATCGACCTCGGCGGTCATCCCGGGCTGTGGCTGGTGCCGCGCGATGCGATCGCGCTGTATGTGCTGGCGCACGGCGCGGGCGCTGGGATGCGGCACGCGTTCATGGAGGAGCTGGCGCAGGCGCTTGCGGCGCAGCAGGTCGCGACCGCGCGCTGGGAGTTTCCGTACATGGCGGCGGGCAAGGGCCGCGTCGACAAGCCGGAGCTGGCGGAGCGCGCGGTCCGCGAGGCGGTGACGGCGGCCGCGAAGCGCACGAAGCTTCCGGTGTTCGCGGGCGGCAAGTCGTTCGGCGGGCGGATGACGAGCCGCGCGCATGCGGCGGAGGCGCTGCCGGTGCGCGGGCTGATCTTCGTCGGGTTTCCGCTGCATCCGGCGAAGCAGCCGGCGGTCGAACGGGCCGCGCATCTGTCGAAGGCGATGGGGCCGATGCTGTTCCTGCAGGGCACGCGCGATGATCTCGCGGACCTGACGCTGCTGCGGCCGATCGTGAAGCGCAGCGGCGGCGATCTGCACGTGATCGACGGCGCCGATCACGGGTTCACGCGCTCCGGAAATGTCGCGGAGCTCGCGTCGGCGATCCGATCCTGGATCGATCGGCGCGTTGCAGTAAGATGACGCGCGATGTGGACGAGTTACTCGGCACGGCACGCGGCCCAGCTGATCGGCCTGCCGGAGTCGGCGGTGCGCAGCTGCATCCGTGACGGCATTGTCGGGACGCCGGGGACCGTGCCGGCGCAGCTGTCGTTTCGCGATCTGTCGGCGCTGCGGACCGTGAAGGCGCTCGTCGATGCCGGGTTGCCGCTCGTGCGCGTGCGCAAGGAGCTGCTGCGGATCCAGGCGCGGCTGCCCGAGGGCGCGTCGATCGCGGAGCTGACCGTCGAGGCGCGCAACGGCCAGGTGCACGTGCGGGGCGAGCGCGCGCCGGCGAGCAATGGATCGGAGGGCCAGCTCGCGCTGCCGTTCGAGCTGTCGATCGATCCGAGCGACGGGGGGCCGTCGGGCGAGCTGCGCGAGCTGCCGCGTCCGCCCGATGCGCCCGCGCCCGTGTTCGCGCCGCCCGCGACCGCCGATCAGTGGCTGAGCCGCGCGCAGGTGCTCGAGGAGCGCGACACGGTCGCCGCGATCGATGCGTATCGCCGGTCGCTGCGCCTGCGCCCGGATTGCACCGAGGCGTGGATCAACCTCGGGCGGTTGTTCGCGGAGAGTAACGATGCGGAGGCGGCGCGCGAGTGCTTCCAGAGTGCGCTCGAGCTCGATCCTGCGGAGGCGACGGCGTACTACAACCTCGGCGTGCTCGCGCAGGACGGTGGCAAGGAGTCCGAGGCGATCGATCTCTATCGCCGCGCGCTCGAGCTCGATCCGCAGCTCGCCGAGGCACACTACAACCTCGCGACGCTGTTCGATCAGAGCGGCGACTCGCGCGCCGCGATCCGTCACATCAACGAGTACCGGAAGCTAACTCGCTGAGGCGGCGCGCCAGGAAGCGACGCTCGGGCTCGCTCCCCGCGCGGGCGAGCGCTTCGCGATAGGCGGCGGCGGCTTCGGCGGTGCGGCCGAGCCGGCGCAGCAGATCGGCGCGCGCGGCATGCCAGAGGTGAAAGTGCTCGAGCGCGGTGCCGAGCTCGTCGAGCAGCGCGAGCCCGTCGGCGGGGCCTTGCCACATCGCGATCGCGACCGCGCGGTTGAGCGCGACGACCGGCGTCGGCTTGCGGCGATACAGCTCGTGGAACAGCGCCGCGATCTGCGGCCAGTCGGTGTCGGCCGGCGTCGCCGCCGACGCGTGCAGCGCCGCGATCGCCGCCTCGACCGGATACGGCCCGCGACCGCCGCGCAGCGCGAGCGGCACGAGTGCGAGCGCCTCGTCGATCTGCGCGCGGTTCCAGCGCGAGCGGTCCTGATCTTCGAGCAGCACGACGTCACCGGCTTCATCGGTGCGCGCATCGCGCCGCGCGTCGTGGAGCAGCATCAGCGCGAGCAGGCCGCGGAGCTCGGGCGCGGGTGTCTGCGCGTAAAGATCGACGAGCTCGACGAGCAGCCGGCCGAGCCGGATCGCCTCGCCGCACAGATCGCGCCGCACCCACGCGTCACCGGCGGTCGCGGCGTAGCCCTCGTTGAAGATCAGGTAGACGACCTCCATCACCGCATCGAGTCGCGCCGGCAGCTCGCTCGGCTCGGGGACCTCGTACGGGATGCCGGCGTCGCGGATCTTCGTCTTCGCGCGCACGAGGCGCTGCGCCATCGTCACCGGCGACGTCAGGAACGCGCGCGCGATCTCCTCGGTTGTCAGGCCGCCGAGCGTGCGCAGCGTCAGTGCGACCTGCGCCTCGCGCGCCAGCGCCGGGTGACAGCACGTGAAGATCAGGCGCAGCCGATCGTCCTGCACCGGCTGCACCTCGGGGGCCTCGCGCTCCGGTTCGGTTTCGACGATCGATCGCAGCTTGATGCGGCGACGGATCACGTCGATCGCCTTGAACCGCGCGACCTGCACGAGCCACGCGCGCGGCTCCTCCGGCAAGCCTTCGTCGGGCCACCGCTGGAGCGCCGCCGCGAACGCATCTTGAACGGCTTCCTCGGCGAGCTCGAAGTCGCCATTGCAGACGCGGATCGTCGTCGCGAGCACACGCGCGCGCTCGCCGCGGAAGACGTTCGCGATGGCGTTCGCGATCACGGCGTGCTCACGGCGGCGAGAATTCGAGGATCGGACGCACCTCGACCGCGCCCCACGCGGCCGCCGGGATGCGCGCGGCGATCGCCTCGGCCTCCGCGCGCGTCGCGACGTCGACGAGGTAGAAGCCGCCGAGCTGCTCGCGCGCCTCCGCGAATGGACCGTCCGTCACGTGCTCGCGACGCAGCGTCTTCGCCTCGCGCGAGTGCTGCAGCCGCGCGCCGCCGCCCCACTGGCCCTTCGCCTTGAGGTCGTCGGCGAGCGCGACGTACTTCGGCATCACCTCGGGGCCCGGCTGGTGCGACTCGTCGAGGTGGATCAGCAGCACGTACTTCATGGGTTGAACACCATGATCGGCCGCACCTCGATCGATCCGAAGCGCGCGCTCGGGATGCGCGCCGCGATCTTGGTCGCCTCGTCGAGGTTCGCGGCCTCGATCAGGTAGTAGCCGCCGAGCTGCTCGCGCGTCTCCGCGAACGGACCGTCGGTGACCTGCGTCTTGCCGTCGCGCACGCGCACGGTCGTCGCGGTTGCCGTCGGCTGCAGCGCATCGCCGGCCTTGAAGTGCCCGCTCGCCTTCACGCTCTTCGTGAATTCCATGTACTCGCCAAACATCTTGTTGCGCGAGTCCTCCGTCATCTCCGTCCACACCTTCTCGGGCTCGTAGATCATCAGCAGGTATTGCATCGGTTCGATCCTTTCACCCAAAGGTCGAACGAGCGCGCCGCGGATCGACAACGATTTTCAGCCGAAGCCAAGTAGGCGTCCGCCCTGATAAACCAGGCAGCTGACGACCCACGCGAGCACGGTCATGTAGCCGAACAGGAACGCCGGCCACCGCCAGCTCCGCGACTCCCGGCGCACGACCGCCAGCGTGCTCATGCACTGCATCGCGAGCGCGAAGAAGATCATCAGCGAGAGCCCGGTCAGCGGCGTGTAGTGCCGCTGCAGGTGCGTGCGCAGCGGTTGCGATTGCTCGTCCGCATCGCCGCCGACCGCATAGACGATGCCCAGCGTCGAGATGAACACCTCACGCGCCGCGAACGCGCCGATCAGGCCCACGCCGATCTTCCAGTCGAAGCCGAGCGGCGACAGCGCGGGCTCGATCGCGTGACCGAGTCGACCGCCGTAGCTCGCCTCGAGGTGCGCCGCCTGCTCCTCGGCCGCGAGCTCCGCCTTCTGCTCCGCCGACGGCGCCTTCTCGATCAGCGCCGCGTAGTCGGGCGAGCCCTTCGGCAACTCGCGCGGGAAGTACAGCAGCGCCCACAGCGCGATCGAGCAGCCGAGGATCACGGTGCCCGCCTCGCGGAGGAACATCGACGACTTGCCCCACATCATGCGGAGCACATCTGGCACGCGCGGCCAGCGATACGGCGGCAGCTCGATGATGAACGGCAGCCGCTTCGCCTTGAGCGGCTTGACCGTCTTCGACATCACCCACGCCGCCGCGAGCGACGTCGTCACGGAAAACGCGTACATGCCGACCATCAGCAGCGACTGCGTCACGCGCGAGCCGCGGATCAACGCGCCGATGATCAGCGTGTAGACGGGCAGGCGCGCCGAGCACGTCATCAGCGGCACGACCATCATCGTCAGGATGCGATCGCGGCGGCGCTCCATCGTGCGGGTCGCCGTGATCGCAGGCACCGCGCACGCGAACCCGAACAGCATCGGCACGAACGCGCGGCCGTGCAGGTTCATCGACCGCATGATGCGGTCCATCAGGTACGCGACGCGCGCGAGGTACCCGCAGTCCTCGAGGAAGCCGAGGAACAGGAACAGCATCAGGATCTGCGGCAGGAACACCATCACCGCGCCGACGCCCGCGATCACGCCGTCGACGATGAAGTCGGTGAAGATGCCCGCGCCGAGCACGCCGCGCAGCTCGGCGCCGATCCACTTGAAGAAGTGATCGACGAGATCGATCAGCGGCTGGGCGCCCGTGAACAGCGCCATGAACAGCAGCGCCATCACGCCGAGGAACGCCGCGAAGCCCGCCGCGCGATGCAGCAGCACGCGATCGATCTTCTGCGTCAGCGAGCGATCCGGCGTCTTGTGGATCAGCTTGTCGACCTCGCGGTCGAGCCAGTGCCAGCGGCCGAGGACGGACTCGTCGTCGACGTCCTTGCCCGCATGACGCGCCTCGACCGCCGCGCGCAGCGTCGCCGGCACGCCGACGAGCTCGTCCGCTTCCTCGCCCGAGTCGATGCACGTCAGCGCCCACAGCGCGATCGCGTCGTCGGAGCCCGGCAGATCGACGCCGAGCCGCTGTTGCGACCGCCACTCCGCCGGCAGCGCTTCCTTCACCGCATCGAGCGACGCGCGCAGGGCCGGCGAGGGCGTCCACACCCAGTCGCTGCGCCGCTCGGCCCGCAGTGCGCGATCGACGGCCGCACGCAGCTCCTCGAGGCCGCGCCCGGTCCGCGCCGTCACCGCGACGACCTCGCGGCCGATCAAGCGCGACAGCGCCTTGGGATCCGGCGCCGCCGAGCCCGCCTCGTCGACCATCGTCAGCGCGACGACCGAGCGCGCGCCGAGCTCGCGACACTGCAGCAGCAAGTATCCCGAGCGCGCGAGCTGCGTCGCATCGACGCACACGATCACCGCATCGGGCGCCTTGTCGCCGTGCAGGCCGGTCAGCGCGTCGAGCGTGATCTGCTCCTCGGCGCTGCGCGCGTTCAGCGAATACGTGCCGGGCAGGTCGTGCAGATCGGCGGTGCACGTCGGCAGCTTCAATTCGCCGGTGCGCCGCTCGACGGTGATGCCGGGATAGTTCGAGACCTTCGCGCTCGAGCCGGTCAGCGCATTGAACAGCGTCGTCTTGCCGACGTTCGGGTTGCCGGCGAGCGCGATCTGCGGCCGCCCCGGCACGGTGACGGCCGGCGCCGGATCACAACACTCGTCGCTCATAGCTCGACCGCGATCTGCGCGGCTTCCTTGCGGCGGAGCGACCACTGACCGCCGCGGATCTCGATCCGCAGAGGGTCGCCGAGCGGCGCGACGGTGACGACCTTGACCTCGGTCCCCGGCACCAGGCCCATCTCGAGCAGCCGCCGGCGGAACGCGCGGGGGCCGTCGACGCGAGCGACGCGCGCCGACCGACCTAGCGCGATCTCGGCGAGCGACGACGACACCCTCGAGATCTACCATTTCTGAAAATCGTTTTCAAACTCAGTTTCAGTCGTGTCACCCCTATGTGCCCGAGATCTCACGTGCGCGCGCAAATGTCGCACCGCCCCCGCCAGCTGCTACATTCCACTTGAGGGCCTCGCGATGGATTCAGCACAGACCCTTCTGCTCAACCAGGGATTCGAGCCGATCAAGGTCATCTCGTGGCAGCGGGCGATCTCCCTCCTGTTCCTCGGCAAGGTCGAGGTGCTCGAGGAGTACGACAAGAACGTCCACTCGGTGAGCCTGATCATCAAGGTGCCGGCGGTCGTGCGCCTGCTGCGCGCGTTCCGTCGTCATGCACGGCCGGTGAAGTTCTCGCGCGTGAACATCTACGCGCGCGACAACTACAAGTGCCAGTACTGCGGCAAGAAGGCGTCGATCAGCGATCTGACGTACGACCACGTCGTGCCGCGCTCGCAGGGCGGCCTGACCGAGTGGACGAATATCGTCACCTGCTGCTACCTGTGCAACCGCAAGAAGGGCGGTCGCACGCCGCAGGAAGCCGGCATGCGGCTGCTCGCGCACCCGACCCAGCCGAACTGGGTGCCCGCGGTCGCGATCCGGATCTCGCTGCGCTCGGTTCCCGAGGCGTGGCGCGACTATCTGTACTGGACCGGCGAGCTCGATACCGGCCCCGATCCCGGATCCTGAGTCCTTTGCGGATCTGCTTCGTCTGTCTCGGCAACATCTGCCGCTCGCCGACCGCGCATGGCGTGATGGAGAAGCTGGTCGCCGACGCCGGCCTCGGCGATCGCATCACGCTCGACAGCGCGGGCACCGGCAACTGGCACGTCGGCGAATTGCCCGACGAGCGCTCGCGCGAACACGCTGCGCGCCGCGGCTACCAGCTCACGCATCGGGCGCGCCAGTTCGTCTCCTCGGACTTCGCCCGCTTCGACCTCGTTGTCGCGATGGATCGCTCGAACCTCGGCCACCTGCAGCGCCTCGCGACGAGCTTCCGCGGCGATCCGCCGCCGATCCGCCTGCTGCGCAGCTTCGATCGCGAGGCTCCAAAATTCGCGGAGGTCCCCGACCCGTATGCCGGCGGCCGCGCCGACTTCGAGCAGGTCCTCGATATCTGCGAGCGCGCGTGCCGCGGCCTCCTCGCCTATGCCCGCGATCGTTCATAGAGAACCGGTTCACGGCGGCGACATCAACGACGCGTTCAAGGCGACGCTCGACGACGGCCGCATCGTGTTCGTGAAACAGCACGCGCGCGCGCCCGCCGGGATGTTCGCCGCCGAGGCGGCCGGGCTCGCGTGGCTGCGCGAAGGCCCGCTGCGCATCCCCGAGGTGCTCGAGGTCGCCGACGATCACCTGATGCTCGAGTGGCTCGAGCTGTCGGGACGCCCCGAGCCGCGTGCGCTCGGCCGGGGACTCGCGGCGCTGCACGCGCTCGGTGCGCCGAGCTTCGGCCTCGATCGGCCCAACTTCCTCGCGACGCTGCCGCAGGACAACACGCGCGAGCCCGACTGGCCGACGTTCTACGTCGAGCGCCGCCTGCGCCCCTTGTGCACGCGCGCGAGGCTCGGCGTCGACGATCAGCTCGACCGGTTGCGCGCGCGCCCCGATCTGTTCGGTCCGCCCGAGCCGCCGGCGCGCCTGCACGGCGATCTGTGGTGGGGCAACGTCGCCGCCGTGGGCTTCTCGACGGTGCTGATCGATCCCGCGGTCTACGGCGGCCATCGCGAAATCGATCTCGCGATGCTCGCGCTCTTCGGCGGCCTGCCCGACGCGCTGATCGCCGCGTACAACGACGCCCACCCGCTCGCACCGGCCTGGCGCGAACGGGTCCCACTCCACCAACTCTATCCACTCGCCGCACACGCCTGCCTGTTCGGCGGCGGCTACGGCCCACAAGTTGTCAGCACGCTCGAGCGCTACGTCGGACGCTAGGCGTCGATCAGCACGCGCTGGATCGTCGGGTACTCGTCGGCGAGGAAGTCGCCGAGTCCCGCGCCCCACGGCGTCTGCGACGACACGACCGCGCACGCGATCCGATCGTGGATCTCGATCAGCGTATCGATGACGTCGAGCGGCGTCTCGCACGCGAACGCGTCGAACCCGTTGATGTGCGCGAGCTCGAGCAGCATCCCGCACACCGGCTCGTCAGCGACGATCAACATGATGTCGCGCCGCTCCGCGAGCTTCGTAGGCAGCGACGCGATCCAGTCGTCGAAGCTGTCGTCAGGGCGCGTCTGCGGTGCTGCCAGGGCGGGCGTCCATGATTCGGCGAGCGCTTCTTCGGTGGTCCTCATCGTGTTCGGCAAGTGAGCACGAGTCGCGCCAACGCAGAAGTCGGTTAGGCGTGGGGTAGGAATGGTCGGGAGTGCGCAGCCGCTGCGTCGGCGTCGGCGAGCGCTGCAACTCGCGCGGACGTCGACGAGCGAGCGGAAAATTCCATCACACGCGATCGCCGCGTTCTTCCCATACGCCCGCGGCGCGCTGCACGTAGCGACGCTTCACTTCCGACCACGCGATCCGATGCGCAACGGCTTCGCGTTGCGGCCCGTACCGCTCGAACGCCGCATTGAATGCTTCGCGATAGATGTCTTGCGCGTGTTGCGGCAGCACCGACCGCACGCGCGCGGGCAGCTCGTCGTTCGACGCGTATGGCATGCACGACACTCCTGCACGGAGCGCGCCGGTGCCTGCTACTTCGCCTGATCGACCGAGTTGTCGGCGCCGTTGACGTTGACGGCCGGCTTGTCGCCCGACTTCGCCTTCTTCCACGTCACCTTGTTCTCGGCGCCGTTGACGTTGATCGTGCCGACGGTGCCGAGCGTCACCTTGCAGCCGCCGCCGTTGATCTCGATCTCGTCGACCGACTCGGCCTTGAGCGTCACGTCGCCGCCGTTGATCGCGATCGTCTTGCACGCGCCCTTGAACGTGTACGTCCCGTCGCCCTTGTTGATCGCGACGATCGGATCCTTCTTGCAGTCCCACGTCGTGCCCTTGATGAATGACTTGTCGGCCGACGCAACGCCCGAGACCACCAACACCGCGAACAAGATTCGCTTCATGAATGCATCAAACCATAGTGAGGCGCTGTGGTGCGACGCAGCGCGGCGCGATAAGCACTGATCCATGGATGCAGCCGCGCTTGCCACCCGCGCCGTCGAGGCCGCTCGCACGCTGACGAAGAACGGCGAGACCGTCGACGAGCATCAGGTCGTCGTCGAGCGCGTCGCGTACGCGGCGACCGAGGCGCGCGTGATCGCCGAGCTTGCCGAGGTGCCGGCGAGCGTCGCCGATGCGGCGAAGGTCGCGGCCGCCGAGCTCGCGGCGAGCATTCGCCACCGGCTCGAGCCGATCGCCGGCGTGCTCGGGCTCGGCGAGCTGCCATTCGTCCCCGACGAGCATCGCGCGCCCGCAGCGGTCGAGGCGATCGGCGAGGCCGCGATCGCGAGCGAGGGCCGTCTCAAGTGGCCGCTCGACGAGGTGCTCGAGGAAGTTCGCGCCAACGTCCGCGCGTTCGCCGAGCGCGAGATCGCGCCGCACGCCGAGCACATCCATCGCCACGACGATCTGATCCCCGAGCGCTTCATCACCGAGATGGGCAAGGCCGGCTACTTCGGCCTCTCGATCCCCGAGAGCTACGGCGGTCACGAGCTCGGCAACCTCGCCATGATCCTGACGACCGAGGAGCTGTCGCGCGCGTCGCTCGCGGCGGCCGGCTCGCTGATCACGCGGCCCGAGATCCTCGCGAAGGCGCTGATCGCCGGCGGCACCGAGGAGCAGAAGGCGCACTGGCTGCCCAAGCTCGCGTCGGGCGAGATCATGGCCGCGATCAGCGTGACCGAGCCGAACACCGGCAGCGATGTCGCGAGCGTGTCGTGCAAGGCGGAGAAGGTCGCCGGCGGCTACGCGATCACCGGCGCGAAGGCGTGGTGCACGTTCGCGGGCCGCGCCGACGTGATCGCCCTGCTCGCGCGCACCGGCGACGGCGGCGCCAAGGGCCTCACGCTGTTCATCGTCGACAAGCCGCGCTTCGACGGCCACGAGTTCACCGCGACGCAGCCGAACGGCGGCACGCTGACCGGCAAGGCGGATCGCACGCCCGGCTATCGCGGCATGCACTCGTTCACGCTCGCGTTCGAGAGCTGGTTCGTGCCCGATGCGCAGCTGGTCGGCGGCGAGGCCGGCCTCGGTCGCGGGTTCGCGCTGCAGATGGCCGGGTTCGCGGCCGGCCGGCTCCAGACCGGTGGTCGGGCCTGTGGTGTGACCTCGGCCGCACTCGAGGCGACCGCCCGGTACGTCGCCGAGCGCAAACAGTTTGGCCGGCCGATCGGTGACTACGGCCTGACGCGTTACCACCTCGGCCGCATGGCATCCCGCCTCGTCGCGGCCCGTGCGATCACCTACGCCGCGGCGCGTGCGATGGACGGGGACGAGCGGCTCGCCGCTCCCATCGCCGCGATGGCGAAGCTGTTTTCGTGCGACGTCGCGGTCGAGGTCACGCAGCTCGGCCAGCTGCTGCACGGTGGGTGGGGCTACGCCGAGGAGTATCCGATCAGCCGATATGTCGCCGATGCGCAGGTCCTGCCGATCTTCGAAGGGGTCAAGCCGATCCTCGCGCTCAAGGTTGTCGGGAGATCTCTGCTCGCCCGCTGACAGGTAAGCCCCCCGAATTACCCCACAAGTTCTTTCTTTTGCACAACGACGGTCCGTACAATGGCCGTCATGCGCAAGCTCTTTGCGTGGCTGGGGGCAGCCTCGCTTGTCGTTCTGTGGTCCGTGAGCACGCACGCGGCACCGGGCAACGCCCTCAAGCCATACGTCGTGTTGATCCTCGATACGTCGGGATCGATGAACAACGCGACGGGATCCGGACCGCCGAGCTGCGGCGGCACGGATACGAAGCTCAACCACGCACGCTGCGCGATCAACAACATCGTCAACAGCTACGGCGACATCGTGTTCGCGTTCTCGAAGTTCCACATGAACGGCGGCGGCGCGATCAACGGCACGTGCCCCAACGGCTGCACGCTGACGCAGGACGCGTGCACGCGCAACTCCGATCGCTTCCAGCTGATGAGCGGTCTCGTCGACGGCAACAACGCCGAGGCCGCGACGTGGGTCGACTTCTCGTGCAACACGTGCTCGCAGGCCGCGCCGATCTCCGGCAACACGAACCCCGAAGTCTGGCAGACGCAGGGCAACACGCCGATCGAAGGCTCGCTGCGCGGCGACAAGTGCTACTGGCAGGGGCTCGACGCATCGTCGACGGCCACCGGCTGTCTCGCGGCGGGCACCGGCGTCTCGCTGTGGAACACGGCGACGCCCGGATACGCGCCGATCGCGAATGACCCGACGAACAACGTGTTCCTCGGCGCGCCGGGTTGCGATTCATCGGCGGCCTGCACGACGAACTGCTGCACCTCGCAGTGCCGCCCGTACATCACGATCTTGCTCACCGACGGTGACGAGACGTGCGGCGGTACGACCGCCGATGGCACGTGCTCGACGTCCGGTGCCTTGTGCTACCTCGATAGCGACTGTCCGGCGGGTCAGACGTGCGTCGGCGCCGGCACGGTCGATCAGGCCGCGGCGAGCCTGCTGCAGACCAACGTCGGCGGCAAGCGCTACCGCATCAAGACGAACCCGATCGGCTTTGGCATCGCGCCGGGCTACGCGCCGATCGAGCGAATCGCGCACGCCGGCGGTAACGTCGACGTCGCCGGCGTCAACGAAGGCTTCTACGCGAACGACGAGGCGGGCCTCGAGCTCGCGATCTCGACGATCATCGAAGGCTCGATTCGCACCGAGCTCTGCAACAACCTCGACGACGACTGCGACGTCGCGATCGACGAGGACTTCCCGAACAAGGGCCAGGCCTGCGACAACGGCGAGCTCGGGGTGTGCAAGCGCAACGGCACGTTCGTCTGCAAGGCGGACGGCACCGGCACCGTGTGCAACGCGCCGCAGATCACGCCGGGCAGCGAAGGCACCGTGTGCAACGGCCTCGACGACGACTGCGACGGCCTGATCGATGAAGGCATCCAGGGCTGCCAGTGCAACCCGACCGCCGAGATCTGCGACGGCAAGGATCAGAACTGCAACGGCATCCCCGATGACGGCGTGCCGCCGAAGTCGTGCGCGATCACGAACTCGTTCGGCACGTGCCCGGGCACGCAGGTGTGCGCGGCGACCGTCGGCTGTGTCGGCAACGCCTGCTACGGCGCGTGCACCGGTCAGACGCCGGCCGCCGAGACGTGCGACGGCCAGGACAACAACTGTGACGGCGTGTGCGACGGCTTCAACCAGGCGTGCTCGAACTTCCCGGTGCCGAAGAGCCCGCCGGGCAACAACCTCGGCGACGCGTCGCACAACCCGATCCCGCAGAACGTTTGCCACCCCGGCCAGATGAACTGTCCGTCGTTCTGCGGCTCGAGCAACACGTTCGGCAACTGCACGGGCGAGGTGCTCGGCTGCAACCCGTCGCAGAACCCCGGCATCCACTGCGACGTCTGCAACGGCCTCGATGACGACTGCGACAACAAGATCGATGAAGACTTCGTGCCGGCCGACTGCTCGACGAACTGCGGCATCGGCCAGACCCAGTGCGTGAACGGCACACTCCAGTGCAACAGCACGGCGGCGACGAGCGACCCGACGTGCGACGGCATCGACGACGACTGCGACGGTCGCATCGACGAGGACTGGGTCTGCGATGCGTCGCCGACGTGCGACCCCGTGACGAACAACCAGTGCTGCAAGTGCGGCAGCGGTACGACGTGCGAGAAGCGCCAGTGCGTCAACGGCGCGCCGACGTGCATCTCGAGCCAGCCGATCGATCCCGAGCAGTGCAACTGCCTCGACGACGACTGCGACGGCAACATCGATGAAAACACGACGTGCGGCAACGGCGGCCAGTGCGTGCAGTGCCAGTGCGCGTTCGCGTGCAGCCCGGGCGAGTTCCCGTGCCCGCTCGGCAAGAAGTGTGACCAGGGCTTCTGCGTCAACGACCCGTGCTACGGCGTGACGTGCGGCCCCGACGGCAACGGCAACGCGCAGGTGTGCCAGCCCAAGCCAAACGATCCGACGAACGCCGAGTGCGTCGCGGCCTGCTCGGTGACGACGTGCCAGAGCCCGCTCGTCTGCGTGCCGAAGACCGGCGACTGCAAGCCGAACGACTGCACGACGTTCCCGGAGATGTGCGCGTCGAACCAGACGTGCGTCGTCGACATCAACACGGGCAACGGCTCGTGCGTGACGAACCCGTGCGCCGGCGTGACGTGCCCGAGCGGCGAGTACTGCTCGGGTGGCAACTGCGTCATGAGCTGCGCCGACGTCACGTGCCCGAGCGGCCAGCGCTGCCGCCTCGGCGTGTGCGAGGCCGACCCGTGCGGTCATCCGTGTCCGTTCGGTCAGGTCTGTGATGACTCCGCCGGCATGTGTCACCCCGACCCGTGCCAGTTCCGTCAGTGTCCGCAGGGCGACTGGTGCAACCCGAACGACGGCCAGTGCGAAGCGGATCCGTGCCTCGGCACGACGTGTCCGTCGCCGGATCAGGTGTGTAAGGGTGGCACTTGCTACAACCCGGATCAGTTCCTGCCCGATGCCGGCATCGAGCAGCACGTGACGGTCGGCGGCGGTGGCTGTAACACCACCGGCGGCGATGCGACGTGGCTGGTTGGTGTGGCGCTGCTGCTCGTGCGGCGCCGCCGCCACGGAGGTGCGCAGTGAAATTCTCGATGCGACTGCTCCTGGCAGCCGTTCTCTTCGTCACGGGTTGCAAGGTCAACGACTACTGCCTCGAGTGCCTCAAGGGCGACGGCGGGCATGGCGATGGCGGCGGCACCAATGATGGTGGCGACGGCGGCGGCGGCATGGACGGCAGCGGCAGCGGAAGCGGCTGCATTCCGAGCAACGGCGGCGTCGAGATCTGCGACGGCAAGGACAACGACTGCAACGGCCTGATCGATGACGGCACGCTGCCCGAGGTCGGTGACGCGTGCGCGAACGTGACCGGCGAGTGCGCCGGCGGCACGAAGATCTGCACGACGGACTTCCACTGCTCGGTGACGACGACGACGATCTGTCACGGCGCGACCGATACGACGTCGTGCCCGAACACCGAGACGTGCGTCCCGCTCGGCATCTCTACCGATCACATCGCGTGCAACAAGTACCCGACGCCCGAGCGCTGCGACAACAAGGACAACGACTGCAACGGCCTCACGGACGAGGGCGATCCGGGTGGTGGTAGCAAGTGCGGCACCGATGTCGGCGAGTGCGTCGCCGGCGTCAACCACTGCGTCAACGGCAGCGTGCAGTGCCAGGGCTTCATCGATCACACGATGGATCCCGAGCTGTGCGACGCCAAGGACAACGACTGCGACGGCAACTTCGACGAAGGCCTGACGAACATGGGCACGTGCGGCTCGTCGAACACGACGCCGTGTCACTTCGGAACGCTGAGCTGCGTCGGCGGCGCACCGCAGTGCATGGGCGCGCAGGATCCGACGTTCGAGGTGTGCGACGGCATCGACAACGACTGCAACGGCACGATCGACGACGGCTACAACAAGGTCAGCGATCCGAACACGTGCGGCCCGACCTGCGCGGTGTGCACGGCGCCCGCGAATGCGAACCCGACCTGCAACAACGGCTCGTGCTCGTTCGCGTGCAAGCCCGGCTATCAGGACAAGGACGGCAACCCGGCCAACGGCTGCGAGTTCGGACCGTGCTTCGCGTCGGGTGCCGAGGTGTGCGACGGCGTCGACAACGACTGCAACGGCCAGATCGACGACAACCTGACCCCGCCGAGCATCTGCCTCACCAAGGGCGAGTGCGCGGGCACGGTCGCGGTGTGCACCGGCGCCGGCGGCTGGGTGTGCAACTACAACAGTAATGTCGAGACCGACTCGCAGGGCCAGGTCCTCCCGCAGGAGACCCGCTGCGACGGGCTCGATAACGACTGCGACGGCGCGACCGATGAAGGTCAGCCGAACCTCGGCCAGGTCTGTCACGACAACCAGGTCGGCATCTGCCAGACCCGCGGTCACTTCATCTGCGACCCGAACAACATCTCGGGCCCCGCGATCTGTGACAACTCGCAGCCCGGCCAGACCGCGATTCCCGAGAAGTGCGACAACGTCGACAACGACTGCGACGGCAACGTCGACGAAGACATGGCGCAAGCGACCTCGACGTCGCCGCCGGTCGTCGGCGAGGACTGGACCGACATCAGCGGCGGTCGCCAGATGTCGACGTACGAGATGAGCAAGCCGGACTCGAGCTCGTCGGATCCGGGCTCGGTTACCGCGCACGCGTGCAGCCGCTCCGGCGTGCAGCCCTGGGTCAACGTCACGTACCCGCAGGCGGTCGCCGCCTGTGCGTCGATCGGCGCGACCCTGTGCACCGAGGAGGAGTGGCACCGCACGTGTAGCAACATCCTGACGCGCGGCTCGACGACGTCGCCGATCGTGCTCGCGGCGACCGGCACGTATGTCGAGGCGGAGGACTTCTCGGTCATCGCGTCGGCGACGAGCACGGGCACCGGCGCAGGGACGCACTCGTGGGCCGAGGACAACACGGCCGGCTTCTTCGGCGCGTCCGACATGATCGCGCAGCCGAATACCGGCGCGAACATCTCGACAGCGGCGACCGCCGTGACGCAATCGCCGCGCATGGACTACTACGTGACGTTCCCGGCGGCTGCGACGTATCACATCTGGGTGCGCGTCTGGGCGAACACCGCGAACGACAACGAGGTGTGGGTCGACACGACGACGACGGTCGGCGCGACGCCGACGAACCACGTGACGACCGCGACGTTGCAGTCGTGGGTGTGGGTCGACTACGGCACGTTCGCGGTGCCGGCCGGCTCGCTGACGCGGTTCATCGAGGTCTACATGCAGAAGGACGGCACGCGCATCGACGCGTTGTACATCGCCTCCAACGGCTCGACGCCGAGCAATGCCAGCGACGGCAACGGCGCCGGCGGCACGTGGTCGTACAACGCGGCGAACACGACGTACGCGCCGCAGAAGTGCAACGGCCACGACTTCGATCCGGCGCAGGACTCGACGCTGCCGACGGGGTCGCTCTCGCAGTGCACGCCGGTCGCGTTCGGCAACGCGGGCCCGTACGACCTGTCGGGCAACGTCAAGGAGTGGACGCTGGCGCATCAGACGGGCCAGAACCCGATCCGCGGCGGCTCGTCCAACAACACGGGCGTCGGCATCTCGTGCGCGCTGAACTTCACGCTCGCGGATGACTCGTTCTTCTTCTCGAACGTCGGATTCCGTTGCTGCCGGCCCAAGCCGCCCTGAGGTGCGAGCGCTGCTTCCTGCAGCAGCGCGTCTGTCTGTGTGCCGAGATCCCGACGGTCGCGACGCGGACGCGCGTCGTGATCGTGCGGCATCACCTCGAGCAGCATCGCTCGTCGAACTCCGGACGCCTCGCGCACCTCGCGCTCCCGAACAGCGAGATCGTCGATCACGGCGGTGTGCACGGAGGCATCCGCGGGCCGGCGAAGCTCGGATCGCTCGACGGGGCCTGGCTGCTATTTCCGGAGGGCGAGCCGTGCACGCGTGCGCCCGATCCGCCGCCGCGTCAGCTGATCGTGCTCGACGCGACGTGGTCGCAGGCGCGGCGGATGTATCGCAAGATCGATCAGCTTCGGGGACTTCCTATCCTGCGGCTGCCGGAAGGATGGCGCGCGAGCGCACGTATGCGAGAGGCGCCCAGTCCGGACCGCGTGTCGACGATCGAGGCGATCGCGGGTGCGCTGCGCTTGCTGGAAGGCGACGACAAGGCCGCGCCACTCGAAACACTTTTTCAACTCGCGGTCGACCGGGCGCGGGCAACCGGGCGCGCGATCCGGTGATACGATTGCCGCCGTGGCAGCGCCCTCCCGCGCCGGGATTCCGATCTCGGTCAAGCTGGTCCTGACGACCTCGGTGGTCGTTGCGATCGCTGTGGGGGCGGCGACCTGGTTCGGCCAGCGGACCATGGACGAGGTCACGACGCAGCAGATCAAGGCGCGGCGCCAGGCCGGCGAGCGCTCGATCACGCGCGAGTCCGAGCTGCTCGTCCAGGCGGTCGCCAACGCGGTCGCGCAGCCGCTCGCCGGGTCGATGTACCCCGATATCAAGCCGGTTCTCGACGCCGCGATCGCCGATGATCACGCGAGCGGCGCGAACCGCCTGCAGTGGCTCGTCGTCACCGATGCGACGGGGCAGGTCGTCCAGCAGACGCAGGGCGCGCCGACGCCGCCGCGGCTCGCCGAGCTCGAGAAGCAGCTCGCCGGGAAGACGTCGATCCAGGATGGCAGCAACTTCGTGTACGGCGCGCCGATCAAGTTCGCGGGCAGCGTCGTCGGTGGCTTGCGGCTCGGCGTGTCGACGGCCGGCCTCGACGCCGAGCTCGCGAAGTCGCTCGCCGACGCCCGCGACAGCGCTCGCAAGTCGCGCGACCGGTTGCTGCTCGTCGCGCTCGGCGTGCTCGGGCTCGGCATCCTGCTCGCCGCGTTCCAGGGCGTCGGCATGGCGCGGCCGATTCGCGTGCTGACCGTGCAGGCGAACAAGATCGCCGGCGGCGACCTCCAGAGCCGCGTCCGCGAGGACCGAAGGGACGAGCTCGGCGTGCTCGCGCGGACGTTCAACTACATGAGCGACGCGATGGTGAAGCTGCTCGCGTCGCAGGCGCAGAAGGCGTCGCTCGAGAAGGAGATGGAGCTCGCGCGCAACGTGCAGCAGGCGATGCTGCCGCCACCGGTGCTCGACCAGCACGGCGCGCTCAAGGTCGTCGGCGCGTGCATCCCGGCATCGCAGTGCGGCGGCGACTGGTGGATGTACCGCAAGCTCAGCAACGGGCGCATGCTGCTCGTCGTCGGCGACGCGACCGGTCACGGCATCCACTCCGCGATGATCGCGGCGACCGCGCGCGGGGCCGTCGAGGCGCTCGCGGCTGTCGACGAGCGCTTGCTGACGCCCGAGCAGGTGCTACGCGCGATCGATCAGGCGATCCGCATGGTCGGCGAGCACAACGTGCTGATGACCGCGTTCGCGACCGTGTTCGATTCGCAGACCGGCACGCTGCACTACGCGAACGCCGGGCAGAACTTCCCGTACGTGATCAAGCGCAACGATCAGCGCGTGCTCGCCGACGCGAGCATCATCGCCGCGAGCGGCAACCCGCTCGGCGATCGCAACATCGCGGTCGAGATCCGGCGCGGCTCGCTACAGCTCACGCCCGGCGACGTGTTCGTCTGCTTCACCGACGGCGTCGTCGAGCGCGCGAACAAGATCGGCAAGCTGTTCGGGGACCGCCGGCTGCGTGCCGCGCTCGCGGGACAGCCGGTGCCGGATGCGAGCTCGCTCGTCACGGTGCGCGACAACGTGCTCGCGGCCGTCGAGCGGCACGCCGAGGGCGAGCTCGCGCAGGACGACATCACGTTCGTGCTGTGTCAGTACGATCCGGCAAGCGCGGCGAGGCGAGCCGTCGGATGAGGAAGCTCGCCGTCATCGCGACAGCGGTGGTGGCGCGCATGGCGCACGCGGATCCGCCCGCCGCGTCGGTCGACGTCCAGGACCTGCCGCCGCTGCCCGCGCCGAGCGAGGAAGAGGCGAGCGAGGCATCGGTGCTCGCGGCCGCGAGCGTCGAGGAGGACGTCGTCGTCGGTGCCGCGAAGCGCGAGCAGAGCCTCGGCAACGTCGCCTCGGCCGTGACGGTCGTCTCGGGTGATCGCCTGCGGCGCTTTGGCTATCGCACGGTCGGCGAGGCGGTCGGAGCGGTCGCCGGCGTGTATCTCGTCGACAACCGGCTCTCGTACTCGATCGGCATCCGCGGCCTGCAGATTCCCGGCGACTACAACACGCGCATCCTCGTGCTCGTCGACGGCGCGAGCATCAACGAGGGCTGGGCGTCGTTCGCCGGCCTCGGCCTCGACAACTTCGTCACGCTCGACGACATCTCGCGTGTCGAGGTGATCCGCGGGCCCGTGTCGAGCGTGTACGGCGCGAACGCGTTCTTCGGGATCGTCAACATCGTCACGCGCGGTGCGGCCGAGACGCCTCGCGTGTGGGGCCGCACGAGCGTCAACAGCGTCTACGGCTCGATCACGAGCGCGGGCTTCGCGAGCGGCACCGTGCACCAGCAAGTCCGCGGCTCGATCCAGATCATGGATCGGTTCGGCGACACGACAACGGTTCCCGAGATCGGCATGAACCTCGGCGGCGATCAGTCGCGCTCGTACGCCGGCTCGATCGTCGCGAGCTACGGCGGGACGTTCGCGCAGATCCGCGGCTATCACTTCTTCCGCGACTCGCCGTTCGCGCCGTACAACGGCGATCCGGCGGTGTCGCGGCCCTACACGGCCGACGACGAGCAGCTGCTGATCGAGGGCGGGCACACGCGCGAGGTCTCGAAGAACCTCACGGTGTCGGCGCGCGCGTACGCGAACCTCTACCAGTACAACGATCACATCATCCTGCAGGGCGGCGCGGCGCCGTTCGACGACCTCGGTCAAGGCAAGACGTACGGCGTCGAGCTGCGCGGGCGCTACGAGCTGCTTCCCGACGGCAAGCTCGGCATCACCGGCGGCACCGAGGCGACGTACTACCAGACGTATTCGAAGTCGTTCACCGAGGGCGACGAGATGTGCGCGGACGGCCACGCGGCGTGCGTGCCGAAGAACTTCAACATCGAAGGCGTGTACTCCGAGCTCGACGGCCAGCCGACGTCGTGGTTCGGCTTCACGGGCGGCGTGCGCTTCGACAACAACTCGGTGATCGAACGCCGCGTCTCGCCACGCGCCGCGCTGTTCTTCTCGAAGCCGGAGAAGTACGGCGCGAAGCTGCTCTACGCGGAGGGCTTTCGCAACCCGAGCGCGTACGAGGCGTTCTTCTACGACAACACCAGCTTCGCGCAGCCCAAGCACCTCGGCGCCGAGACGATTCGATCGTTCGAGAGCGTGCTGTGGGCGAAGCCGCTGCCCGGCCTGTCGACGCGGTTCTCCGCGTTCTACTGGGCGGCGAGCAAGGTCGTCGAGCAGCTCTCCGATCCGGACAACACGGCGCTGCTGCAGTTCCAGAACGCCGGTCGTTACGTCACGCAGGGCGTCGAGGTCGAGGGCAGCTATCGCACCGCGCGCGGCTGGTACGGGTTCGCGGGCGCGACGCTCGCCGACGTCGGCTGCGCGCAGTGCGGCGCGTTCCAGACCGATCCGAGCTCGACGGCGCTCCAGTTCGGGCACGTGCCGAATGCGCCGGCGCTGACGGCGGCGGGCGGCGTGTCGACGCCAGCGATCGGCGGGCGGGTCCACGTCTCGACCGAGCTCATCTACATCGGCGAGCGCCCGACGCGCCCCGACGTCAATACCGGCGCCGAATCGCCGGCGAGCCCGGGCTGGCTCGACTGGAACTGGGCCGTCTACGTTCCGAACTTCCACAAGGTCGACATCACGGCGGGCGTGCGCAACCTGATCGGCAAGCGCGATCTCGTGCCGGCGCCCGGTGACTACGATCGCTTCGACGCGACGACGATGTCGACGACGACGGTTCCGCGCGTGCCCGGCGAGGGCAGAGAGGTCTATGTCAAGGTCGGCTACAGCTACTAGCGCCTTGATCGTGCTGCTGCTCGCCGGCGCGGCGCACGCGCAGCGAGCCAACCAGGGCGAGGACGAGAGTGCCGCGTTCGTCGAGGAGGGCCGCACGGCGCTCCGGCGCGGTCAGCTCGACGACGCCGCGAAGGCGCTCGACCAGGCGATCACGCTGAACCCGCGCCGCGTCGAGGCGTACGTGCTGCGTGCCGCGGTGTACGACGCGCGCAAGCAGTACACCGATGGCATCGCGCTGCTTCGCAAGGCGCAGACGCTAGCGCCGACCGACAACAACGTGCTCGATGCGCTCGGCTCCGCGCTCGTCCTAGCGGGCCAGCGCGAGGAAGGCATCCCGCTGCTCCAGCAGGTCGTCGCGAAGGAGCCGGCGCGCTTCGACGCGCAGCTGTTGCTCGGCCACTACTTCCACGATGCCGGCAAGTGGCCCGATGCGATCGCCGCGTTCGAGGCGTACTTCGCGTCGCGTCCCGCCGCGCTCGAGAAGGAAGACGCGCACCACGAGATCGAGCTCGGCGATTCGTACCTGCGCTATCGCCAGCCGCAGAAAGCGCTCGCGCTGTTCGAGCGCGCATCGCAGCAGCGGCGCGGGGATCTGCGGGCGCGAATCGGCGCGGCGTGGGCGACGGCCGCGATCGACTGCAAGCGCGCGCGCACGATGCTGCACGATCTCGAGCCACTCGCGGAGCAGCATCCGGAGATCTGGCTCGTCGACGGGCAGTGCGCACTCGCGCTCGGCGATCCGGGCGGCGCGCTCGCGCTCGGCAAGAAGTATCTCGAGCGCGAGGCGAAGGCGTCGGCGGCCGGTCACGCGCTCGTCGGCGAAGCCCAGGCCGCGCGCGGCAACCTCGCTGATGCACGCAAGGAGCTCGAGACGGCACGCGAGCTCGAGCCGGCCCGCCGCCGGTGGACGGTGCGCCTCGCGATCGTGCTGCGCCGCGCCGGCAAGCCCGCCGATGCGGCGGCCGCGCTCGACAAGCTCGGCCCGCCCGCGACGCCGACGAGCGATCCCGACTGGTGGACCGAGCTCGGCGAGGCGCTGCTCGCGCAGGGCGATGCGACCGCGGCGATCTCCCGCCTCGCGCCCGTCGTGCCGGAGCTGCCCGGCGACGCGGCGGTGCGCACGGTGCTCGGCGCCGCGCAGCTGCAGCAGAACCAGATCGAGGCCGCCGCCAAGACGCTCGACGAGGCGGAAGCGATCGGCTCGACGCCGCGGAGCAAGAAGCTGCTCGCCACCGCGCTGACCGCGCTTGCCGCCGCCAAGCTCGCCGCGAACGATGCGGCCGCCGCCGAGCCGCTGCTGTCGCGAGCCGAGCCGCTCGATCCGGGAAACCCGGTGATCCTGCGCGACCTCGGCATCGCGCAGCTCGCGCTGAACAAGCCGGGCGACGCCGCCGCGACGCTCGACCGCGCGATCAAGATCGACACGTCCGCGACGACGTTCATGCTCGCCGCGCGCGCGCACGCCGTCGCCGGCGACCTGACCGCCGCCCGCCCGCTCTACGATCGCGCGCTCGCGGCCGCGAAGGACGACGGCGTCGAAATTGCGATCGATTGGGCCGCGACTGAATTGCAAACGGGTGGTGACCCCGCGCTCGCCGTCGCCGCGCTCGAGAAGACGGCGCCTCCCGCGAAGAGCCCGCTCGCCGCGCGTCACAAGCTCGCGCTCGCCGAGGCTCGCCACGCCGCCGGTCTCGCCGCGCTGCGCGCCGGCAATGCCGCCAAGGCGCTCGAGCTGCTCCGCGCATCGGCCCAGGGCGAGAACACGCTCGCCACGCGCTGCGACGTCGCGGTCGCCGCGGTCGCCGCCAACGACACCACCGCCGCGATCACCGCGCTCAAGGCGATCGCGGGCCAGGCGTGCCCGTTCCCACCTCCCGCCGACACGCAAGCCGCGCCGATCCTGCTGGCGTTCACCGACGGCCTGAACCGCGGCCGCGCCGGCAAGGCGCTCGACAAGCTGACGTCGCTGACCGCCAAGGCGACCGGCCCGGCCGCCGCGCTCCTCGGCACATCGATCCGCGTCGTCGCGCTCGAGGCCGCCTCCGATGCCTATCGCTCCGGCGATCTCGGCGCCGCACGCAAGTACCTCGCGACCGCCCGCACCGCGAACGCGAAGGTCGGCGCCGACGAGGTCGCGATGAACCTCGCGGTCCTCGACCTCGCCGACGGCAAGACCGACGCCGCGATCACCCAGCTCGAACGCCTCGCCCCCAAGCTCCCCGAGGCGCTCGTCAACCTCGGCATCGCATACGAACGCAAAGGCGACCACGCCCGCGCCCTCGACGCCTGGCGCCGCGCGCGCAAGGCGGGCACGCGCTTCCCGCAATTGCCCGAGTGGATCGAAGCCAAAGAACGCATCTACGGAGCGGAACAATGAGGGCGGAAGAAAGAATTACCGCCAAGAAGCCAAGGGGCAGAGAGCCAGCCACCAGACCACCTTTCGGTTTGTTTCGACCTCGCTCTGCTACCTCTCTTCTTCTCGGCGTCTTGGCGGTAATTCTTTCTGTTGTCGTTTCTGCTGCAGAGGCGAGGGCCGAGACGGTGACGGTCGGGCTGTTCGCGCCGACTGCGCCGTTTCCGAGCACGGGGGCGCGCGTCGAGCTCGCGACCAAGCTCGGCGAGGCGATCAGCAAGGCGCTTGGGGGCCCGGCGACCGGCAAGGTCTTCGCGCGCGCGGGCGACTTTCAGGGCGCCGTCAAGAAGGGCGACGTGCAGGTCGCGCTCGTCGATGCGGCGTATTTGGCGAATGCGGGCGGCGGGTACACCGTGCTGGCCGTCGCGGTGCGCGGCGGTGATACGCAGCATCGCTGGCAGCTGGTCGGGCGGGGTGTCGAGAAGTTTGCCGACCTCAAGGGCAAGCGGGTGCTCGTGCCGGCGATCGGTGGGCGCGAGGCGGACTTCGTGCTCAATGCGCTGCTGGCCGGTGAGGTCGCGCGCGACTACTTCGGCAAGATCGAGACGGCGCCCGATACGGCGAGCGCGATCGCGGCGCTGGGGCTGGGCAAGGCGGATGCGGCGGTCGTGCCGGCGGGAGTCGAGCTGCCGGGAAGCGTCGTGACGGTGCTGGCGCTGCCGCCGGTCAGCGGGCCGGTGCTCGTCGCGTACGGGCTGACGCCAGCGCAGCGGAGTGCGATCGAGGGCGCGATCGGTGCGTTCCAGGGTGATGCGACGGTCGCCGGGTTCAAGCCGGCCGGTGCCGACGTCGTCGCGTCGGTCGCGCGGCGGTTCACGGTGGTGCCCAAGCGCGGGCCGATGGTCGTGCCGGCAGTGCGTCTGCTGGTCGGCGACCTCGTCGAAGGGCGCACGTTTGCGATCGAGCGGACGCCGGTGACGTCGTTCGCGGTGGCGCCTGCGATCCGGTAGGTAATCGAGTAGTCTCCGCGGGTGAGCTTCGAGACGACCTATCCGGACCACGTCGCGCACCTCCAGAAGGCGACCGAGGCGGTCCTGGCGGCGCAGGGATACGAGGCGCTCGTGATCTGCGGTGGCGCCGCGCAGAGCAAGAACCGGTTCGACGATCAGTCGTGGCCGCTGTGCCCGACTCCGACGTTCACGCACTGGTGTCCGCTTGCCGAGGCGGATGCGTTTTTGATCGTGCGCGCCGGTCGCAAGCCGACGCTCGTGCGCACGGTCAGCGATGACTTCTGGGAGACGACGCCGCCGCCGGAGAGCGAGCACTTCTGGGCGCAGTTCGATGTGGTCGAGGTCGAGCCGGGCCACGCCGGCGATGTGCTGCCGGGCGGCAAGGTCGCGGTCGTCACGCGCGATCCGGGGCACGCGCCGCCGGGCGATGTGAATGCGCCGGCGCTCGTCGGTGCGCTCGACGCGATCCGCACGAAGAAGACGCCGTACGAGATCGAGTGCCTCGCCGAGGCGACGCGGCGCGCGGTGCGCGGTCATCGCCGGACCGAGGAGCTGTTCCGCGCCGGGCCGGTCAGCGAGCTCGGCATCCACCTCGCGTATCTCGATGCGAGCGAACAGGATGATCCGACGGCGCCGTACAAGGGGATCGTCGCGCTCGGTGCGCACGCTGCGGTGCTGCACTACGTCGCGTACGAGCGCCAGCGCGTCGCCGCCGATACGTCGCTGCTCGTCGATGCGGGCGCGAAGTGCAACGGCTACGGCAGCGACATCACGCGCACGTACGCGCGCGGCAACGGCGCCGCGAAGTTCGCCGCGCTGCTCGCGAAGATGGAGCAGCTGCAGCAGGCGGTCGTCGCGCGCGTCAAGCCGGGCATGCAGTACGAGGACCTCCACGACGAGACGCACCGGCTGCTCGCCGAGGTGTTGCGCGAGACCGGCATCGGCAAGGGCAGCGCGAACGAGCTCGTCGATCGCGGCGTGACGCGCGTGTTCCTGCCGCACGGCCTCGGGCACTCGCTCGGAGTCACCGTGCACGACGTCGGCATGAAGCTGCGGCCGCCGCGCCCCGAGAACAAGTTCCTGCGCAACACCAGCGTCATCGAGGTCGGCCAGGTGTTCACGATCGAGCCGGGCTGCTACTTCATCGATGGCCTGCTCAAGACGCTGCGCGGCGGCGACAAGGAGCGACTCGTCGACTGGAAGCTCGTCGACGAGCTGCGCCCGTTCGGCGGGATCCGGATCGAGGACAACGTGTGTGTGCTCGCGGGCGGTAATCGCAACCTCACACGCGAGGCCTATGCGGCCTAGCTGGCTCGTGCTGCTCGCGCTCGTCGCGTGTCAGAAGTCGGATCCGAAGCACGACGCCGGGAAGAAGCCCGGGCAGGTCGCCGCGCCGTACGATCTCAAGAACCCGCCGCCCGATGCGGTGAAGACCGCGTCGGGGCTCGTCTACAAGAAAGAGATCGTCAACGACGCCGGCCCGATGCCGCACAAGAACGACACCGTCGTCATCAACTACAGCGGCTGGCAGCCGACGACGGGCGATACATTCTTCACGACGAAGACGCGCGGCCAGCCGATGCCGCTGAACCTCGCGACCGCACCGCCGGGCTTCACGGAGGCGCTGCAGCTGCTGCATCAGGGCGAGAAGGCGATGCTGTGGGTGCCGCCGCAGATCGGCTACAAGACGCCGCCGCAAGGGACGCCCGAGACGCTCGTGTACGAGGTCGAGCTCGTCGAGATCGTGCCCGCGCCCGCGGTGCCGTCCGATGTCGGCGCGCCGCCCGACGGCGCCGAGAAGACGAAGTCCGAAATTCCGTACGAGGTCGTGCGGCCCGGCACCGGCAAGGACAAGCCGCGGCCGTTCGATGTCGTCACGTTCAACTACACGGGCTGGGACTCCGACGGCCGGATGTTCGACACGACCGAGATGAAGAAGCACCCGGCGAAGGTCGCGCCGTTCCGCCAGTCGCCGCCGTTCGAGGAGATGCTCACGAACATGGTCGGCGGCGAGCGCCGGCGCTTTTGGATCGACGCCGCGAAGATGCAGGCGGGCAAGCCCGTCCCCGGGATGCCGACCGGTCAGCTCTGCTACGAGGTCGAGCTGTTGCAGATCGAGAAGGGCGCGGAGCCGCCGCCGGTGCCGCCGGATGTCGGCAAGCCGCCCGCCGATGCGAAGAAGACGCCGCGCGGCGTGTTCTACAAGGTGCTCAAGCAGGGCAAGGGTGGCGTCAAGCCGACGCCGCACGACACCGTCAAGGTCAACTACACGGGCTGGACGACCGACGGCAAGATGTTCGACTCGAGCGTGATCCGTAACGAGCCGGCGGAGTTCAGCCTCCAGGGCGGCATGCTCGGCTGGACCGAGGGCATCACGCAGATGTCGGTCGGCGACAAGTTCCGGTTCTGGATCCCCGAGGAGCTCGCGTACAAGGGCGCGCCCGGCCGTCCGCAGGGGATGCTCGTGTTCGACTTCGAGCTGCTCGAGATCAAGCCGACCGTGTCCAACGATCATCCGCCGAAGAAGCCATGATCCCGGCTGACGCATGGGGCTGGCGGCCCGAGGACGTCACGCCGCTCGCGGGCGGTCTGATCAACACGACGTACGTCGTCGGCGCGCCGCCGGTCGCCGTGCTGCAGCGCTTGCATCCGGTGTTCGGCGCCGAGGTCAACCTCGACATCGAGGCCGTTACCGCGCATCTCGCCGCGCGCGGCATGGAGACGCCACGCCTGCTGCGCACGCGCGACGGCAAGGCGTGGGTCGATCACGAGGGCGCGGTGTGGCGCGCGCTCACGTGGGTCGAGGGCGAGACCGTGCATCGCGTCCCCGATCCAGCGTGGGCGGAGGCGGGCGGCGCGCTCGTCGGTCGGTTCCACCGCGCGGTCGCCGATCTCTCGCACACGTATCACTTCGCGCGCGCCGGCGTGCACGACACCGCGCTGCACCTCGGCAAGCTGCGCGCGCACGTCGAGCAAGGCGCGGATCGCGAGGCGGTCGACCTCGGTCGCGAGATCCTGGCCGAGCCGCTGCCCGACCTGCGCGTCGACGAGCTGCCGCGCCGACACGTCCACGGCGATCTCAAGATCTCGAACCTGCTGTTCCGCCGAGCACCGGTGCGGGGCGTCGCGCTCGTCGATCTCGACACGCTCGCGCAGGGTACGATGGCGTTCGAGCTCGGCGATGCGATGCGCTCGTGGTGCAACCCGCATGGCGAGGATGCGGGCGCCGTGAAGTTCGAGCTGCCAATCTTCTCGGCGGCGATCCGCGGGTTCCGCGGCGAGGCCGATGGCCTGGTGACGCGCGGCGAGCGGATCTCGATCGTCGACGGACTGCAGACCGTGTGCGTCGAGCTCGCGGCGCGGTTCGCCGTCGACGTCTTCGAGGACCGCTACTTCGGCTGGGATCCGGCGCGGTTCCCGACGCGGCGCGCCCACAACCTGATCCGCTCCCGGGGCCAGCTCGCGCTCGCCCGCCAGGTCGCCGACGCGCGCGCCGAGGCGCTTGCCGTCGTGCTCGCCTAACGGTCGAAACTCAGAAGATGTACGCCCCGTCGGGGGGTATTTCGGGCCTGGACGACCGCGAGGGTTACAGCTCTAATTGCCCCCAATGGGTGTGCGCTTGCGCCGGCTTGCCATGGCCGGCTGTCTGCTGGGTCTTGCCGCGCCGGCCTCGGCGTTCGTGCCGAAGCAAGGTGCGCGCATCAACGGCACCGCGCTCACCGCCGTCGGCGCGCAGAAGCCGCTGCGCGAGGTGCGCCGCGTCGACTACATGATCAAGCCGTCGCCCGCGTGGGCGCGGCTCGCGGCGAGCGGCAAGTGGCAGGCGGCATGGGACGCGGCGACCGGCGTTGCGGCGCGCATCTGGGGATCGGGCATCGCGGCGCCGGGCTCGGTCGCGGATCCCGCGATCGCCGAGCAGGTCGCGCGCCAGGTGCTCGCCGATAACCTCGCGCTGCTCGCGCCGGGGGCATCGCTCGCGGACTTCGTGCTGCTGTCGAACACGTACGACGGCAACATCCGCGCCGTCGGGTTCGCGCAGATGAGCGGCGGCGTGCGCGTGCTCGGCGGACAGGTCAGCTTCGAGTTCAAGAACGATCGCTTGTTCGTCATGGGCAGCGAGGCGTTGCCGAACGTGATGATCGACGACGCGGCGGCACCGCGGCTCGCGCGCGGCAAGCTCGCGGATCGAGCCGGTGCGCTGAAGAACGCGGTCGGCCTCGCGTCGGCGACGGTGTCGGCGCCCGGCGAGGAGGCGATCCTGCCGCTCGTCGCGGATGACGGCGTGATCGGATACCGGCTCGTGCGGCCGATGACCGTCGAGGGCGGCGCGGACGGGCGGTTCGAGGGCTACGTCGACGTGCACACCGGCGAGGTCATCGCCGTGCGCTCGCTCAACCTCTACGCGGCCGGCACCGTGCTGTTCCACGGCGTCAATCGCTATCCCGGGCGCGGCTATCTCGACTATCCGGCGCCGCGCGCGCACGTGACGATCGGCGCGACGCCCGAGACGACGAGCCAGGGCGGCAACGTGACGTGGTCGCCCGACGGCACGGTCGCGCTCGCGGTGCAGCCCGACGGCGATCTGGTGACGATCGTCAACAAGGCGGCGATGGGCGTGATGGCGATGGCGTCGCTGTCGATCGCGCCGAACGGCTCGGCGGTGTGGGACGCGAGCGCGGTCAAGGAAGACGACTCGCAGCTCAACACGTACATCAACGTCAACACCGCGAAGGAGTGGGTCCGCGCGAACGTCGACGCGCAGATGCCGACGCTCGACGATCAGATCACCGCGAACGTCAACATCGCGCAGGACTGCAACGCGTTCTTCGATGGCACGAACGTCAACTTCTTCCACGCGTCGGCGATGTGCGAGAACACCGGCGAGATCCAGGACGTCGTGTTCCACGAGTACGGCCATCGCGTGCACACGGCCGAGATCATCCAGGGCGTCGGCGCGTTCGACGGCGCGATGAGCGAGGGCGTCGCCGACTTCCTCGCCGCGAGCATCACGAACGACTCCGGCATGGGCCGCGGCTTCTTCTTCAACGACACGCCGCTGCGCGAGCTCGATCCGCCCGACAGCGAGGCGCAGTGGCCGCGCGACATCGGCGAGATCCACAAGACCGGCATGATCTTCGGCGGCACGTGGTGGGATCTGCGCAAGGCGCTGATCGCGCAGTACGGGATGACCGAGGGTGTCGCGCTGACCGAGAAGCTGTGGCTTGGTGCGCTGCGCCGCTCTGTCGATATCCCGTCGAGCCTCATCGAGACGCTCGCCGCCGACGACGACGACGGCGATCTGTCGAACGGCACGCCGCACGAGTGCCTGATCCGCGACGCCTACGGCCGCCACGGCCTGCGCACGGTCGCCGGCATCATCGACGCGCCGGGCACGCTCGAGACGAACACGCTGGCGGTCGGCATCATCATCAACGTCACCGGCCTGTCGAACCGGTGCGGCAGCGACTCGGTCACGAGCGCGCGCATCGACTGGAAGCCGGCGTTCGGCGGCACGCCGATCGCGAGCGGCACCACCGCGCAGCCCGCCGGCAACGACCGGTTCTTCGTCGAGCTGCCGCTCGCGCCGCAGAACACGGTGCTCTACAAGGTCACGGTCGGATTCGCGGACGGCTCGTCGTTCGTGCTCGCCGACAACCGCGCCGATCCGCTGTACGAGCTCTACCAGGGCCGCACGGTCCCGCTGTACTGCACCGACTTCGAGACCGATCCATTCGCGGCGGGCTGGAAGAGCAGCGGCGGGACGTCGGGCTTTCAATGGGGCGCGCCGACGGCGGGGGCGACCGATCCGCACGAGCCGTACTCCGGCACGCGGATCATGGCGCAGGTGCTCGACGGCGATTACCTGCCGAAGAGCGACTCGTGGGTCGAGACGCCGGAGATCGACGTCGGCCGCTACACCGACGTGCGCCTGCAGTACCGGCGGTGGCTCGCCGTCGAGGACAGCCACTTCGATCAGGCGCAGATCCTCGCGAACGGCACGCAGGCGTGGCTCAACTTCACCGACAACATGGGCGACAACAGCGCCACGCAGCACGTCGACAAGGAGTGGCGGTTCCAGGACGTCGCGCTGACGCCGTACTTCACCGGCCACAAGCTCAAGGTGCGCTGGGAGCTCAAGGCGGACCCGGGCCTCCAGTTCGGCGGCTGGCAGATGGACGACGTGTGCATCGTCGCGAACCCGAACAGCATCTGCGGCGACGGCGTGAAGTCGCCGACCGAGCAGTGCGACAACGGCTCGGCGAACAACGACCTGCCGAACCTGTGCCGCAGCGACTGCCGCCTGCCGACGTGCGGCGACAGCATCATCGATGACGGCGAGCAGTGCGACGACGGCTCCGCCGGCAGCCCCGACTGCAGCAAGACGTGCAAGCAGCTCACGCCGCCCGGCGGTGGCTGCTGCTCGACCGGCGGGGGCCAGGGCTCGATCCTGTTGACGGTCGGCGCGGGCGCGCTGCTGCTGCGGCGCCGCCGTCAGTCCGGTCGATAGAGGATCAGCGTCGAGTCGATCCACTGCTTGCCGCCCGTCCATGTGGTGTCGGCGGCGAACGCGGCACGCGCTTTCTCGGTGCTCGCCGGCGCGACCTCGACGATGCAGCCCGCGACGAAGCACGTCGTCGTCGCCCCGGGCGCCAGCCGCCCGACGAGCCCGGCCGCATCCGTCGCCCACGGCTCGGTCGCGGTCCCCGACGAACGCACCGCGCGCAGCTGAGGCGACTCGTCCGCCGCGGGCGGGGCATCTTGCACGATCGCCGGAGCGGCCACGGTCGCCCGTGCATCTTGCCTCGGCGCGTCGATGGTCACCGCGTCCTGCCGCGTCGCGACCGCCGGGCGGGGCGAATCGCGCGAGAGGACGTACAACCCGACGAGCGCTGCGGCCACGAGCAGCGCCAACACCGCGATTACCGTGCGCACATCGCTCACGTACCACGTGTTGCAAACAGTTCGCAGTCGCAGTTTGCCCGGCGCGAAATGCGACGTGTCTCGGTGTTCACACGGCGCTGCGTCGAGGCATCGGATCCTGTCGGGCGAGTTCACTTCACGCGGGCGCCGCTATCGCTACGCTTCGGCTCGCCATGCGTTGTCTAGCTGTCTTGGGGATCCTCGCGGCGTGCTCGTCCCCGCACGCCTCGTCGTCGTCGCCGGATGCGGCGGGTACCGTCTCGCCGGATGCAGGGGGTGGCGGATCCGGGGGCTCGAACAGCGGCGGCGGCACGATGAGTGATCTGCGGTTCGCGGTCGTCGGAGACACGCGGCCGCCGAACATCGACGACATCTCCGGCTATCCGACGTCGATCATCACGAAGATCTGGCAGGACATCGATACGGAATCGCCTGCGGTGCCGTTCGTCGTGTCGACGGGCGACTACATGTTCGCGAGCACGAACGGCACGCAGCAGCTGAGCCAGCTCAACCTCTACATGGGCGCGCGCTCCAACTACCACGGCACGCAGTACCCCGCGATGGGCAACCACGAGTGCACGGGTGCGACCGCGTCGAACTGCGGCGCCGGCGCCGCCGACGGCATCACGAAGAACATGGCCGACTGGATGACGATGATGCTGCAGCCGATCGGCATCTCGAAGCCGTACTACACCGAGACGTTCACCGCGCCCGACAACAGCTGGAGCGCGAAGTTCGTGTTCGTCGCCTGCAACGCATGGAACACGACGCAGTCGGCGTGGCTCACGAGCGCGCTCTCGGTGCCGACCACGTACACGTTCGTCGTGCGCCACGAGGGCGACTCCGCGCTATCGCAGACACCGTGCTCGGCGAGCTCGTCGATCATCGCCGCGCACCCGCTGACGCTGAAGATCGTGGGCCACACCCACACCTACGCGCACTACGCGAGCAGCAAGGAGATCGTCGTCGGCAACGGTGGCGCGCCGCTGACGAGCGGCAACAACTACGGTTACGTGCTCGTCACGCGCCAGGCGAATGGTAACTTGCTCGTGCAGGAGAAGGACTACCAGACCGGTGCCGTACTCGATACGTTCCAGATCACCCCGACCGGTGCGGGTGCGTGAGCTGATCGCGGTCGCCGCGCTGGTCGCGTGCAGCAAGCATCACGACGCGCCGGTGAAGCATCTCGAGAGCGATGTCGTGCCGCGCGCGCAGGCCGCGGTGACGATCGACGGCAACTGGGAAGAGCCCGAGTGGTCACATCGCGCGTGGCGCGCGCAGTTCACGGGCAGTGACGGTCAGCTCGCGCGGCCGTCGTCCGAGATCCGCGTCCTGCACGACGACCACGACCTGCTGGTCGCGCTCTATGCGGCCGACGAGAACATCGAGACGCGCGATGCATTCGACTTCGCGGCGGGCCCCGTCAGCCTGCGCGTCGATGCGACCGGCAAGCTGACGCCGGCCGTGCCCGGCGTGCGCGCGAAGGCCGGCCTCGACGAGGGCACGCTCGACGATGCGCGCGACGACGACGAGGAGTGGGTGATCGAGCTGGCGATCCCGCTCGCGCAGATCGGCCCATCGCCGGTCGCGATCCAGGCGGCGCGCTGCGACGTGCCGAAGGACAACGTGCAGCGGTGCGGCCAGTGGAGCGGCCGCGTACGGCTCGAATAACTACTCGGTCTTGGGAAGTGCCTTGCACTCGGCGACCAGCTTGGGGTCGGCGCCGAGCAGCTCGAGCGCGGCGAGGTAGGCGGGCGCGCGGCTCGCATCGCCGTTGACGAGATCGATCGCCTTGCGGCGCTGCTCGTGATCGCGGACGAGCGCCGGATCGAGCTTCTCGCGGCCGGTCGGCGTCGCGTGCCACAGGGCGCCGCTGTCGTCGATGATGTCACGGCTCGGCGCCGAGGCGCCGTTGCCCGCCGTGTAGAAGCGGATCTCGCCGTGGCTCGTGGCGACGACCTTGCCATCGACGACGATCCACAGGTTCTGCGCGCCGATGAGGACGCCGACGAGCTTGTCGCCGTGCATGAAGAATTGCTCCTCGTGCACCGATGGTGGCCCCTGCGGACCCATCACTTCCCACGTGAACCCGAGGATGCGCGTCTTGCCGTCGCGCGAGAGCATCACCTCGCGCATCTTGCCGTCGCCGGTCGGAGCCGACCACGCGGCCCACATGTACGGGCCACACGCCGACGCATCGATCGAGACGTTGACGGCCTTCTCGTCCTGTTTTTTCACCCACGCCGCCGCCGCCGCCTCCTCGGCCGGCGTCAGCTTCGTCTGCGCGCACGCGGCGTCGCCGAGCTTCGCCTGCAGGCCCGCGAGGTAGCTGCGGCCTTCGGGATCGTCGGCGCGGTGCGCGAGGTCCGCGTGATCGGCCCAGGCGTGGACGTGGCGGGTCGCGCGGAGCACTGGCGGCGTCTCGGGCGCGGCCGCGAGCAGGCCCGGCTTCGGCTTGACGCCGAGCGCCGCGAGATCGTCGACAAGCTCGTCGCGGTCGGGCAGGTCGTCCTTCGTCATGTTCGTGAACCGCGCGATCAGCTGGGCGCGCGCGCGTGCGTGCGCAAGCGAGCCGGGGCAGGGGCCGGGGCCCGCAGGCTTCAGCGACGCGCAGCTCAGCTCGAGCACCTGCTCCTTGTCGATGCCGCGCATCAGCAGCGTGTCACCGACGAGCCCGACGTCCGACATGTCGTGGACGGCGCCGAGCGTCGCGGTCTTGCCGTTCGCGTACTCGACGACCAGATTGTCGGTGCCCATCGGGCTGCCGCCCTCGTGCTCGTAGTGGTCGATGATCAGATCGAGCGCGCCATCGCCATCGACGTCGAGCTGCCCGGTGATCGAGAGATGGCCTTCGTCGGCCCATTCCATCCAGTTCATCGTCGCGTCGGTGCGCGACTCGTCGACGGCGACGATCTTGTCACCGAACACCTTCAGGATGTAATTGCGGCGCAGCGCGAAGCTGTCCTTCTTCGTGCCCTGGCGATCCTCGCCGACCGCGACCGCGACGTAGCCGCTCGGATCCTTGCAGCCGATCGAGATGTCGACCGACGACTCGGTCTCGTGCAACACCTTCTCGTCGGGGTGTTCGTGATCGATCCACGTCTGCACCTGCTTCTTCAGCGCGGCGGCATCGGCCTTCGACACGACGGTGCACGTCGCGGCGCGCAGCGAGCCGAGCTTGGGAATCGGCGTCGGCTTGACCTTGCCGCCGATCGCCTGCAGCTCCTTGACGAGATCCAGCGGCTCCGCCCTCGCCACCGACACCCCGAACACGACCAGTCCCACCAGCGCACGCATGCGCCCATCGTACACCGGGCTCACTCGGTCTTGCCGAACTCCCGGGCCGCGATCGCGAGCGCCACGAGCCCGGTGCCCGCGACGATCGCGAGCTCGAACGCGACGGGCATGTCGATGCCGGGGAAGCCGGTGATCCCGAGGGTGCCGAGCACCGCGCGCCGCATCGGATCGACGGCGTACGTCAGCGGGTCGGCGTGCGTCGCGATCTTCAGCCACGTCGGCAGGTTCGCCATCGGGAACAGCGCGCCCGACAAAAAGAACATCGGCATGATGATGATCTGGACGAGCGCCATGAACGCCTGGAACGACTTGATGCGCACCGCGACGAGCACGCCGATCGACGTCACCGCGAACGACAGTAGCACGAGCAAGCCGAGCAGCTCGAGCATCAGCAGCGGCGAGTAGGGGATGCCGACGAGTGGCCCGATCGCGAGGACGATCAGGCCCTGCGTCATGCCGGCGGTGGCGCCGCCGAGTGCCTTGCCGACGACGATCGCGCCGCGGCGCACGGGTGCGACCAGCATCTCGCGCATGAAGCCGAACTCGCGGTCCCACACGATCGAGCCGGCGGAGAAGAAGCACGTGAACAGCGTCGCCATCGCCATCACGCCCGGGTAGAGGAAGACGCGAAGGTCGAGCCCGCCGGTCGGCCGCATCCCGGCGCCCATGCCGGTGCCGAACACGAACAGGTACAGCATCGGCTGCAGCGCGCTCGCGAACATGCGCGGCTTGTCGCGCCAGAACCGGATCAGATCGCGGTGCCACACGATGCGCACCGCGCGCAGGTCGTCGACGATCACGAGCGCCTCGCGCGCATCATCGCCGGCAGCGGGCGCTCCGCCTCGCGGTCGCGGATCGTCTTGCCGGTGTACGCGAGGAACACGTCGTCGAGCGATGGCCGCGCGACGCTGACGGCGCGGATCGCGACGCCGAGCTCCGCGAACAGACGCGGCACGAACGCCTCGCCGTTTGGGACGCCGAACGTCACGCTGCCCTCGCGGATCCTCGCGTCGACGCCGAGCTTGTCGCGCAGCGCCGCGATCGCCGCCGCATCATCCGCGGTGCGGATCTGCACGCGGTCGGTGCCGACCTTCGCCTTGAGCGCCTCGGGTGTGTCGAGCGCGACGATCGTGCCGTTATCGATGATCGCGATGCGGTCGCAGTACTCCGCCTCGTCCATGTAGTGCGTCGTGAGGAAGATCGTGATCTGCTCGCGCTGGCGCAGCTCGCGGATGTAGCTCCACATCGACACGCGCGTTTGCGGGTCGAGGCCGACCGTCGGCTCGTCGAGGAACAGCACCCGCGGCGAGTGCATCAGGCCGCGCGCGATCTCGAGCCGGCGCTTCATGCCGCCGGAGAACGTCTGCACGAGGCTCTTGCGGCGCTCCCACAGCCCGACCATCTCCATGACCTGCTGGAGGCGCGGCTCGACCGCTGCGCGCGGCATGCCGTAGAGCACGGCGTGAAAGCGGAGGTTCTGCTCGGCGGTCAGGTAGTCGTCGAGCGTCGTGTCCTGGAACACGAGGCCGATCTGGCGGCGCACCTGGTCGCGCTCGCGCGCGCAGTCGAAGCCGGCCACCCGCGCCTCGCCGGAGGTCGGCATCGCGAGCGTGCACAGGATCTTGATCGTCGTCGACTTGCCGGCGCCGTTGGGGCCGAGGAAGCCGAAGATCTCGCCGGTCGCGACCTCCAGATCGATGCCGCGGACGGCCTCGATGTCCCCGTAGCGCTTCGTCAGGCCACGTACCGAGACAGCGGCGGTCACGCCGCGACAATACAGCTACCAGCCGCGCTGTCTACGCTCGGCGCGCTCTCCGCGCTCGGCGCGGGCCAGCCGCTTCGCCATCCGGCGCAGCGCCTTCGCGGCGTGGCGGCGCTCGCGCGGCTCGAGGACGCCGTCGTGATTGCGGTCGAACCGCTCGAGGATCATCTGCCGGAATGCGGCGCGCGGCGGCACGCGCTCGATGCCGACCCCGACCTGCGCGCCGGGCGGCGGCGGCCCGTACGGGACCGGGTACGGATCCGCGGCGGCCGTGCCGCCCAGAGCTGCGACCAGAACGAGCATGGCGAGCTTCATGGCCCTCTGACCCGCGGGCCCGCGAGACGTTAAAATGTCGTGGTGACGCTCGCGCTCGTCCTCGTGTCCGCGTTCCTGCACGCGGCCTGGAACGCGATGCTGCGCACAGAGCCCGACAAGGACCGCTCGCTCGTCGGGGCGGTCGCGGTCGCGGCGGCGCTCGCGGCGATCGTCGGCGGAGTGCGGTGGGCGCTCGGCGAGGTGCCGTTCGGTAGCGGCGCGGCGCTCGGGTGGGCGCTGGCGGCAGGGGTCTTGGAGTGGGCGTACTTCGTGACCCTGGCGCGGGCGCTCGAGCGCGGTGCGCTGGGGACGGTCTACACGGTGTCGCGCGGCGGCGCGATCCTCGTGATCTTTCCGCTGTCGATCACGCTGCTGCACGAGCACGTCGATGGCTTTGGCGTCGCGGGCGCATTGATCGTCCTCGCGGGGATCGTGATCTCGGGGTCGCCGAGGACGGCCAACCGCGGCGCCGTGACGTGGGCGATCGTGTGCGCGTTCGCGATCGCTGGGTATCACCTCGCGTACAAGGCCGCGCTCGGCGCGGGCGGCAGCTCGTCGGCCGTGTTCGCGGTGGCACTCGCGCTGGCGACCGGGCTCAACGCGGTGCGGATCCGCGGCGTCGGTGACGCGCTGCGCGGCCGGTGGGTGCGGATCGTGACGATGGGCGTCATCTGCGGCAGCTCGTTCCTCGTGCTGATCCAGGCACTCGAGACCGGCGGCGCCGGGTTCGTGCTGACCTCGCGCAACACGAGCGTGCTGTTCGCCGTGATCCTGGCGGCGCTGATCGGCGAGCGGCCGAGCAGGGCTCAGGTGTCAGGGGCCGTGCTCGTCGCGGGCGGTGCGATCCTGATGGCTTGGTGATATGAAGGGCCGCCATGGCCGGCACCTCGTCCTTCTCGCCGCCTGCGGGCTTTCGCGACAGCGTGCATCGGCCGCTCGCGGAAGGAGAGGTCATCGCGTCGACGTACCAGGTGCGAGACGAGATCGCGCGCACCGATGACGGAGCGGTGTTCGACGCGCGCGACATGCTGCTCGACCGCGCCGTCGCGCTCAAGCTCGCGTGGCGCGATGCGGGAAATCCGTCGCTGATCGCGGAGGCGCGGCGCTGCGCGGCGGTGCGCGATCCGTGTGCGGTGCAGGTCCACGGGATGGGCACGCACAACGGGCTCGAGTTCGCGGTCGCCGAGCGTGTCGTCGGGCGGCTGCTCAAGGGCGAGCTGGGCAAGCCGCTGACGACGGACGTCTACCTCGATCGGTTGCGCACGCTGGTCGCCGCCGTCGCGCGCGCGCACGAGGCCGGCATCGCCGTCGGCGTCATCTCCGGCGAGACCGTGCTCGCGTGTCCCGACCATGGGCGGCTCGTGCTCGGGCGGCTGTCGCTGTCGCAGGTGCCGGCGTTCGGTCCGCACGGCCAGATCGTCGCGCCGGAGGTCGTGACCGGCGCGGTCGACGAGAGCGATCCGGAGGCGGCGGAGGCGATCGATCTGTACGGCCTGGGCTGCATCGCGATCGAGCTGGCGACGGGCGAAGCGCCGTTCGCGGATGACGATCCGAGCCGCGAGCTCGAGGGCCATGCGCACCAGCCGCCGCCGCGGATCGCGGATCTGCGCAGCGATCTGCCGGGCGAGCTGTCGGATCTGGTCGAGTGGCTGCTCGCGAAGGTCCCCGACATGCGGCCGCGCAGCGCCGCGGACGTGCTCGCACAGCTCGACGCGCTGATCGATCGCATGGGCAGCGGCACGCGTCCGCTGCGGGTGCTGATCGTCGACGACGACACGGCGCGCGCGCGCTGGCTGTGGTCGCTCGGGCGGCGTGCGCACTCGGCGGCGCTCGTCGAGACGGCGAGCGAAGGCACCGACGCGGCACACAAGCTCAACCGCGATCAGCCGGACCTCGTGTTTGTCGATGCGAAGCTGCGCGGCGTGATGAACTCGCTCGAGCTGTGCATGTACGCGCGCGGCATCGATGCGCTCGAGACGACGGACTTCGTGCTGATCGGAGACGTGTCCGAAAAAGATCGCGCGCTGCTGGCGGCGTCCCGCGTGACGTTCATTGCCGAGGATGCCCAGCTCGCCGATGCGTATCTCGATCGCATCCGAGCGGGCGTGATCGAGCGCAGGCGAGCCGGGCGGCCCGGCAGCAAGGTGTCTGGATGAAGTACTTCGCAGCCCTCCTCGCGCTCGCCGCCTGCGGCAGCGATGCTCCCACCGTCTACTTCGACAAGAAGCACGACACGGCGGACACGTTCTGGAATGCGCCGTGGCCGAGCGACGCGCGCGTCGATCAGAACGGGGCGCCCGACATGACGGGCTTCCCGAACCCGCGCAACGTGCCGATCCTGGCGAGCTTGCTGTCGGTCGTGCCCGAGCGGCGCGGCTGGCCGCTGATGTCGATCGCGTACTTCCGCTTCACGGCGCCGCCGATGGCGGTCGATGGCCACGCGTATCTTGTCGACGTCGAGCAGAAGTCGACCGTGCCGGTCGTCGTGCAGGCGCTGCCGACGGATCGCTACGCGACGTCGAACCTCGTCGCGATCGCGCCGGTGCCCGGCTTCGTGCTGCGCGGCCACGCGAAGTACGCGTACGTGATCGACAAGCAGTTCGCGCCGGGGTTCGACTCGCCGGCGGGCTGGTCGATGTCGGCGGACCTCGTCGGCGCGCTGCCGGTCGCGAAGGCGGACGTACTGGTGTCGACGGAGTTCACGACCGGCGACGAGGTCGCCCGCGTGCAGGCGCGCTCCGACGCGATCCACACGCAGTACCACCCGACGATCGATGCGCTGCAGCTCGTCGGCGCCGACACCTACGACGGCTTCTGCCGGCTCTCCGGCACGATCACGATGCCGCAGTTCCAGACCGGCATGGAGCCGTTCAACACCGACGGCCTGTTCATGCTCGACGCCAACGACGTCCCGCAGAAGCAGGGCGACATGACGATCCCGCTGACGATCACGCTGCCCAAGCGCGCGATGCCGGCGGGTGGCTGGCCGCTCTACCAGTTCTTCCACGGATCGGGCGGCGTCTCGACCGGCGTCGTCGATCTCGGGCCGTCGCTCGATTCCAGTGATATGCCGACGCCCGGCAAGGGCCCCGGCTACGTCGTCGCGCTGCACGGAATCGCCGCGGCGTCGTGCGCGATGCCCGTCAACCCCGAGCGCCTCGTCAACGCGACCGACTACGCGTACCTCAACATCAACAACCTCGCCGCGTTCCCCCACACGTTCCAGCAAGGCGTGTTCGAGCAGCGGATGTTCCTCGATGCGCTGCTCGGCCTGCACATCCCGGCCTCCGCGCTCGCCGGCTGCACCGGCATCTCGACGCCGGGCACCGACTACTTCTTCGACGCGACCAAGCTGATGGCGGGCGGCCAGTCGATGGGCGGCATGTACACGAACATGGTCGGCGCCGTCGAGCCGCGCTTCCCGGCGCTCGTGCCGACCGGCGCGGGCGGCTACTGGAATTTGATGATCCTCGACACCAAGACCGTGCCCGGCGCGCGCGAGCTGCTGGCGACGGCGCTCGGCGTCGACGACACGACGCTGCAGTTCATGCATCCCGCGATGGACACGATGGCACTCGCCTGGGAGGACGCCGAGCCGCTCGTCTACATGGCGCGCCTCCACGACCGCCACATCTACGAGCCGGTCGGCAAGGACGACTCGTACTTCCAGACCAACGTCTACAACGCGGCCGCGCTCGCGTACGGCAACCAGGAGGCCGGCACGCAGGTGTGGCCGGAGATGCAGCAGTCGCTGTCGCTCGCGCACCTCGACGGCCTGCTGTCGTATCCGGTCAAGGGCAACGAGGCGGGCAAGACGCGCGTCGTCGTGCAGTACATGGGCGACGGCATCGTCGACCCGCACTA
>JAFAOG010000006.1 GCA_019237945.1 Deltaproteobacteria bacterium
CGCCGCCACCGCCGCCCGTGCCGTTCTCGCCCGTGGCGCCGCCGCCGCCGCCGCGCGCGTACCAGTAGTTATTCGTGCCGCTGAGGTAGCCGCCGTTGCTAGCGCCGCCGCCGGCGACGCCATTTGCGGTGGTTCCCGGATTGCCGGTGCCCGCCATGCTGCACGTGCTGCCACCTGCGCCTGCGCCGCCGCCGACGCCGAACCCGCCGAGCGTCAGCGCGGCATTGGATCCGCCGGTTCCGTCACGCGCGTTGAGGTCGAGCGAGAAGATCCCACAATTGGTGTCCATCGTGCCGCCGGCCCCGCCCGCGCCACCGTTCATCGGCCGGCTCGACGGACTCGAGGAGCACGAGTTCGTGCCGTTCGGACCCGACGCACCGCGCGAGCTGTTGTCGCACGTCGTCGCGAACTGCGCGCCGGCGCCGCCGAGTTGCCCGACCATGTACGACTGCGGATCGACGATCACCGCATCGCCACCCGCCGTCCCCGCGACGCCCGCCGCGCCGTTGCCCGCGACAAGCTGCACGCGCGCGAGCGTCACCGATGCCGCCTTCGCATGCACGACGTAGCTCGACATGCCGTCGCGCCCCGACAGCCCGCCAACGCCCTGCGCGTTCGGCCCTTGCAGCACCACGTCGCCGATCGTCACGGGCACGATCAGATCGTGTGCGCGCACGGTCAGCCACTCGCCATCACCGCCGGCACTCAGGTCTTGCTTGCCGATGACGGTCACGCGGTGTGCCGGATTCGTGTACGGGCCGCGCTGCCAGTTGAAGTCGTAACCGCCCCACACGTTCACGCCCGACTGCATCACGATCACCTCGTTGTACGTCCCCGCCTGCACGTACACGTGCTGCTTCGCATCCTGCACCGCACGCACGATGCCGAACGAGATCGTCTGGCAAGGCGTCGAGAACGTCAGCCCGCACGTCGCGGTGTTCGCGCCGCCGCCGGCGACAAAGATGCCCTTCGTGATGTCGCCATCGATGCCATCGCAGTTCTGGTCGGCGTACGTCCCATCCGGGACGTCACTCATCGACGGCGGCGTGCAGCCACCCCACCCCGCCGTCCCACCGCACGTCGTCGTCCCCGCGCACTGCGTGCTCAGCGGCGTCGTGATCGTGCACGACAGCTGCGTCCCCATCTGCATCGCGCTCATGCAGTCGCACGCGCCCGAGTGCGGCATGCACTCCTTGAACGTCGTCCCGCCGATCGACTCGTTCGTGCAATCGTAGTCGGTCGGGCAGGTCACCTGCGAGCAATCGCGCGCGCAGAACTTCCGCCCGGTCGTCTCGGTCACGCACTTGTCCATGCCGATCTGCGTGCACTCGCTGTCGTTCATGCACGGGCTGCACAGCTGCGTCGTCGTCGGCACGCACACGTACGAGACCTGATTCGGATCGATCGCGCCGAGCACGCCGAAGCACCCATAGCCGGCGGGACACTGTCCGCACTGCATCGAGCACACACCGCCGGTCGACGTCAGGATGCAGATGCCCGACTGGCACTCGTGGCTGTCGGTGCACGGATCGCCGAATCCCTTGAGGGGCGCGTCGGGCGGCCCCGAATCCTGGATCACCGCGGCGTCGCTGCCGCCTCCGCCACCTTGCGCGTCGATCTCGCCCGCACGCCTGGAGCTCGCGCATGCGGCGAGCAGCGACACCACCAGAAGGATCCTCATCGGGCCCACCCTAACCCAGCGGCCCCACGGTCAGCGAGTACGAAGTGCTGTCGACGGGTTACGGGCTCACGAGCCCGACGGGGTGCGCGGACGCCCGAGCAGGCGGCGGATGGCTCCGGTCAGGTTGCCGCGGAGATCCTCCGGCGTCAGCTGGAAGATGTTCACCGCAGGGTCGATCACGTCGGTGATCGAGACCAGTTTCACGTGCGGATGGTGACGTCGCACGAACTCGCGCATCTCGTCCGCGGTCGCCGCCGGAATCGAATCCGCCACCGCGATCACATCGGGCTCGAAGCTCGACTCCCCGAGGCGCACGATCGCCTCCAGCGAGGTCGCAGCCTCGATGACGTTGCAGCCCACGACGCGAAATGCTTCGGCGAGCAGCGTCATGCGCGCGGCGTCTTCGTCGATCAGGATCACCGAGATGACGCGCTCTCTCGTGCGCGATGCGGCGGTCATTTCGTCGACGAGGCGAACCAACGCCGGGGTCGGCTCGAGGCGCACCGCAACGTTCTGGCTCCCGATCCGGAGGATCTCGCCTTCGAGGCGGTTCCACTGCGAGAGCGGAGCGTCGAGCCGTAGCTCGATGTCAACGGAGCGGCTGAGCAGGCGGCTCGGGGCCGTGACCAGCGTGCTCGCGAGAAACCCGCCCTGACCGAGGTTGACGAGTCGGGCGCGCACGGCGTGCTCGCCAGACAGAAGGATCGCGGTGCCCTTGAGTGCGATGCGTGTGTGCTTGCGGCGTTCGGTGAGCGCGGTCATGCCGATCGCGGACCTATCTCACAACCCATTGGGCGAGCCGCAGCCGCGCGCCTGTACCGAGATGGGCGACCTCGCTCGCGTTCAGGATCTGGGACAGCTCCAGGAGTTGACCCTTGATCTTGTCGATGGCCTCGCCGGCGCCGGCACGCAAGCTGTTCTTCTTGTGCTCGAGGATCTCCATGATCAGCTCGCGCTTGCGACTCGCGACGCGCTCCTCGAGGTCGTCCGCTCGGGGCTTCATCACGCATCTCCCTGGGGAGCAGCGCTGGAAGGCATCGGCAACGGGGCGAGCGCCGTCCAGCAGCGACCGCAGCGGCTGGCCGCCCGCATCCCGATTCCGTGACACACGGGGCACTCGCGGGTCTCGGGCGCAGACCCGAGTGCGAGGAGCTCGACGAGCTCGGTCCACGCCGCCTGAAACGCGGGGGGCGACGGTGACTGCACGACCTCCCGCCCGATGACATCGACGACCACCCGCAGCTTGGCCATCGTTTCATCCGAGTAGCTCGACATGGCAGGCACCATAGACGCCTGACCGCACGTCGACAATTCGGTAATTACCTGCGCACTTGACGGGAAAACCGTCAGTTCACGCAAAGATCTTCTTTCGCGCAACCTCGCAGATCGCGGCGACCGCCGGATGCCTGATCTTCCGCTCCACGGAGATCGCGAAGAACCGCTGGCGAATGTCCTTCGCGCGTCCAACGAGCTGGAGCGCATAGCGCTTCCCGAGCTCCTTCGCGAGCACATCCGGCGCGGCCAGCACACCGAGCGCCTTCTCCCCGAGAACCGATGCGAGCGCGAGGTCGTCGAGCTCCGCCACGATCTCGGGCCGGATCTCATGCGACTTGAACCACTGATCGAGCGCGCGCCGGAACGTCGAATTGCTGCTGGGAAGCAACACCGGCATACGATCGAGCGACCGGGGGAATCCACTGCGACATGTCCGCGCGAGCTGCGGCGACGCAAAGAACGACGATCCGCACTCGCCGAGTGGATGATTGAACGTCCGTACGGGCGCTCCGGGGCCCGCCGGTGCGTCGGCAAGCACGACATCGACCGCATGAACGGCAAGCTCCGTCATGAAGGCATCGGGTGAGCGTGCCTCCCTGCACACGACGTGGACCTTGTCGTGCAGCTCGAACGCAGGCTCGAGAATGCGGTGGACGATCGACTTCGCGATCACATCGGAAACGCCGACGACAAGTCGGAGCGGCTTGCCGGTCGACCGCCCCTTCAGCGTGTCCTGAAACTCCTGTCCGAGCGCGAAGATCTCGTCCGCATACCGAAACGCCACGCGTCCGCTATCGGTCAAGACGAGATTGCGACCGCTCCGCGTGAACAGCTTCTCGCCGAGCGCCTCCTCGAGCCGATGGATCTGGCCGCTGATCGTCGGATGCGCCAGGCGAAGCTCCGCGCCGGCTCGCGTGATGCTGCCGTGCTTCGCGACCATCCAGAAGTACAGCAGGTGGTGGTAATTGAGCCATTCCATCGGCGACGAGTATGTCGAATTTTTCGAACCTCGTACGCAATCGTTCGCTTGCGTCGAAACATGCTACGGTGCTGAAGCGGACCGAGGATCTGCACCCATGATCGACTCAAGACGCATCGAGCCCGGCCTGTTCATTGCTGCCCACACCCACGCGTCTCGCCACCGCGTCGAGATCGAGGCCAGCGCGCGCTGCGTCTGCTTCTTCTGCTTTCGTTCGTTCGCGAGCGCGGACATCAAGAGCTGGATCGACGCGAACCAGACCGCGCTCTGCCCGCGCTGCGGCGTGGATTCGGTGATCGGCAGCGCGTCGCAGCACCGCATCGACGACATGTTCTTGCGCGGCATGCACACGCACTTCTTCACGAGCGCGCGGCGATAACGCGCCGCGAGCCCCGCTCCGCCGGTCTCACTGCGGGCGCAGCTCGATCGCGTCCATCAACCACGTGTTCGTGTTGAGCAGCGTCGGCGTCTCGATGAAGCCCGCCGGATCCGTGGAGATCCGATACGCCGCTTCGTCGCCGGTCGAGTTCGTCGCGCCCTGGACGAACCCGGCATTGACGCCCGTCACGGTGCCGTAGGTCACGCACGCGACCCATATCGTCTCGGCCGGCGTCAGCGTCGCGAACGACATCTTGCAGTTCCCGGTGCCCGATTGCTGCGCGCCGCCGGCGAACGTTGACGTGATGCCGCCGCTCGTGTTGACGCCGGCGAACTCGTCGCCGAGCTCGGCCATTCCCATGTCACACGACGAGCCCGTCCACTTCACGCTGATCGAGTGGCTAAGCGTATCGGGCACGATCGCAACGAGCTGTTCGCTGAACTGCATGCCGTTGCCTTGCACCGAATCGAGCGCATCGAAGTTCCATCCGTTGACCATCACCATGACGCTCGTCGGCGGCACAGCGCTCGCACATGCGACCTGGAGCGCGACCACATCGCCGACGGCGTTGCCCTGCACGGTAAAGGCGTCCGACGGCCCGACGGGCGCGCTGTGCGCTGCAAACGTCCCGACGTGCGTGATCGACGTCGTCAGCATCGTGCCATCGGCCGCGCTGTCGCTTGCCCCATCGCCGCCGGCGGCATCGCCGGTACCGCGCTGCAGATCGTCAAAGCCGATCCGCCCGCACGCGGCGAGCAGGCACAGCATCGCGATGCGCACGACCCAGGTTACCGCGTCTGGCGATCCCGATGCGCGTGCTGGCCATGCTCAGTGCGCGGAGGCGGATTCGTCGTCGAAAAACGGCGCCGAAGCCGATGCGCGTGGCAAAAACTCAGCCGCCCGATATCAAGGTGCTGAAAGCTTCGTAAGTTAGGAGTGCGAGCGGGGGGACTCGAACCCCCACGGGCTTGCGCCCACGGCGTTCTAAGCGCCGGATGTCTACCATTCCATCACGCTCGCAAGGCTGTGGGGATATAGCACGTGCGACGCTTCGGACGCTTTCGACGGACGCCGTCCGTAGGTGTCCGTCTGCGAATGGCAGTTCGGGCATAACAGGCGGAGGTTCTCGCGGCGGTTATCGTTGTTGATGCCGTTGATGTGATCGAGGTGCAGCCTCAGCGGTCTGCCAAGCCACTCGTTGATGCCGCACACCGAGCATTCGTACGCGAACCCTTCGCGCAGCAACCGCTTCGTGAGCGATGGTCCGTTAACCGGCGCCGCGTTTTCGGCGAAGACCTCGCTGTCCGGAATCATCCGCTTGCGCACGAGTCGGTCCACTGACGGATGCGTGTCGCGCGTCTCGCCTCTTGACCACGCGCTGCCTCGGAAGTGGCTCGTATCGAGCGCGAGCTTCTTGATGCGAGCGCTGAGGCGAGTGTGCGTCCCTCCGTGCAACGCGAGGCCGAGTGCCGAGGCGACCTGAGCGACCGAGGTGCTAGCGGCGACGAGATCGGCGAGGTCCTCGCGCGTCAGCTTCGCAATCCTCTTCGCAACGGCTCCGAAGAAGTGACTCGTATCGAGCTCGAGATGCCGCACGCGGGCGCGGATGTATCGCCAGTTGCCGCCCGTCGGTTCGAGACCGAGCCTCCGGATCACGTCCGCCAGCGAAGACGCCTCCGCGACAATCGGCGCGAGCACTTCGCGCGTGTATTTCGACTTGCGCACACCCGATCGTACGGGTCGACTCTGACAGCGTTACCAGCTCGCGAACGAGTCCCAGCGCGTGTTGTACGCGCCACTCACCGTGCAGCCGCAGCCCTCGAGGTTGCCGCTCGTCGAGCACGCGTACTTGCCCAGGTTGAAGAACGCGTTCATCGGGTAGGCGCGCGCCACGGAGCCGGCGAGGGCCGTCGAGATCTCGGCTTCCTCGGCGGGCGTCGTGTTCTTCGGCGCCCAGGCGAAGCCGATGCGGCGGCCCGGGTAGCCGTGGTTCGCGGCCCAGGAGTGCGTCGCGAAGATCTGGAGGCGGGTGAACTTGATGAAGTCGTCGAGGCCGATCAGGTTGTCGCCGAAGCCGACGTTGGAGTTGTACGCGGCGTTGACGAGCGGGAGGTAGTGGTGCGCGAGGTACGCCGTCGCCACCGACGTGCGCGCGCCGCCGGCGGCTGCGAGGCGCGGGATGTGCTCGAGGTACGCGTTGAGGTTCGCGGCGTCGGCGACGACGTTCGAGCCGGGGACACAGTTGGCGTGCGGGTCGGCGTAGACCTCGTACGAGAACCATTTGACGTAGCTGTTCATCGCCGACCAGAACGCGTCCTGCTGGAGCCAGCCCTCGACCGACGGCTTGTAGACGGAGAAGTTCTGCAGCGTCTGGCCCATGCCGGCGAGGTAGACAACGCCGCGCACCGTCAGCGTGCCATCGCCAACGGCGAGCCCGCGCACCGCCGCCTGTTCGTGCGTCCAGACGTCGTCGGTGCCGGCGCGCGTCGTGGTCGGGAACTCGTTGATCGCCCAGAGGTCGCCGTGCGCGACGTCGTAGCCGGCGGCGGCCATGCGCGTGCGGAAGGCCTTGCCCGCGAGCTCCCAGTCGCGCGTGCCGGGCGAGGCGGCGATCCAGTCGCGCCATGCGCCCCACGAGAACTCGGCCATCGCGAAGAAGTTCGGGCCGAGCGCGTGGACCTTGTCGGCGTCGCCGCGCGGCATCGTCTTGTCGGCGGAGAGGGCAGGGAGGTTGACGTAGTAACGCGTGCACGGATCGGCGTGCTGCGCGAAGGCCTTGGGCAGGGCCAGCTCGCTCGTCGACTCGGAGTAGAGGACGACCGTCGTGTACGCGGAGCAGGGGCCGGCGAGAGGCGCGGGGTCGCCGTCGCTGAGGTCGGCGCCGCCGGTCGGTTCGTCGCCAGGCGGCTGATCGACCTCGGCGGTGCAGGCGGCGAGCGGAACAAGCGCGGCAAGGAGGAGTGCCCTCATGGCCGCCGCATATGAGCAGCCCTCGTGCCGGCCGCCCGCGCCGAAAAGCCCAGCCGTTTCGCAGTGGCTACTGCAGTCGCCTAGGCGCGCGGGCCCGCAGTGCCCACGACCGACTGCAACCTGGCCGCGAGCGCGAGCAGGCGGTGGTCGGCACCGCGCCGCGCGACGAGCTGCACGCCGATCGGCAGCCCCGTCGACGGCCACGGCAACGACACCGCCGGCTGCCCGCTGACATTGAACGGCGCCGTGAACGCCCCGAGCGCCGCGGCCGCGCGAAACGTACCCTCGCCGTCGAGCGAAGCGAACGCGCCGACGTGGGGCGGCGGCTGCGCGACCGTTGGCGTCACGACGATATCGGCATCACCGAAGAACGCATCGACATCGCGCGTGAGGCCATCCGCGATCGCGCGCACATCGCCGAGCGTGACGCCGCGTCCCTGTGCGCGCAGCCAGCGCGTCGACGGCTCGAGCGAGCGCTCCATGATCGGCAACAGCGGCACGCGCGCGATCATCCGCGCCATCAGCGGCAGGAACCGTTCGAGCTCGCCGGTGATCCGCGGCGCGTCGCTCACCGTGTGGCCGAGACGCTCCAGCGCGAGCGCGCAATCGTGCGCGGCCGTGGCATGCGACGCGGCGGTCGCCACACCCGGCAGCGGCGCATCGACGAGCACGCGCACGCGCAGCGGCGGCAACGTCTGATCGAGCGCGCGCATGAAGCTGCCGTGCGAGCGCTCCGCCAGCACGTCGAGCATCGCCGCTGCATCGCGCACGCTCGTCGCGAGCGGCCCGATCGACGACAGCCCGATCGGATCGAACACCCCATACGGATTCGGCAGCGCGCCGCGACTCGGCTTGAACCCGACGAGCCCGCAGAACGCCGCGGGGATGCGAATCGACCCGCCACCATCCGACCCGGGCGCGACCGACAGCATCCCCGCCGCCACCGCCGCCGCCGCACCTGCGCTCGAGCCACCCGCATAGCGACTCGGGTCATGCGGGTTGCGCGCCGGCCGCTCGCCATGCGCGAACGGCAAGATCGTGAGCTCGCTGCACGACGTCTTGCCCAGGATCACGAACCCCGCGTTGCGCACGCGCTTCGCGACGTATCCGTCGATCGGCGAGATCACCCACTTGAACGCGCGCGAGCCCATCCGCGTCCCCAGCCCGCGCACCGGCTCGTGGTCCTTGATCGCCGTCGGCACGCCCAGGAAAGGCGTGTGCTCGCCCCGTCGCTTCAGCAGCGAATCCGCACGCCGCGCCTGCAGCATCGCCCGCCGCGCCGCCACCTCGACAAACGCGCCGAGCTCACCATCCCGCGCACGGATCGCGGCGATCGCCTGCTGCACGAGCTCGACCGCCGACACCTCGCGGCGTCGCAGCCGTTCCGCCAGCTCGAGCGCCGAGGTCATCGCTTCATCGCTGCTCGCAGCTCGCGAACCGCGTCGTTGATCGTCGGCTGCTCGACGAGACGGGCGACGAGCGATAGGTCGAGGTCCGGCACGAACGTGCTCTTGGCACGCCGCTCGTAGCGATCGCCTTCGAGCAGGAACACGAGGATCTCGCCGCCCTCCCAGAACCAGACCTCGCGCACACCGAGCCGGCGATAGATTTCGAGCTTGTCGATCCCGCCGCTCGTCCACGTGACCTCGATCGCGAGGTCGGGCATGCGTTCGGTCTGATCGTCACCGAACTGATAGCACTCGTCTGATTCGATGCCGGCTTGCTTTTCAGCTCCCTTGCGGAGGGTCCAGTGGCCATAGCCCCGAAAACGAATGTTCGCATCTAGCGCGTATGCTTCCAGCATCCGCGACACCATGAAGTTCACGCCCTCGTGACCGTGCGACGTCGTCATCAGCTCCAGCGCTCCATCGAGATACGCCATGCGCGGCTGCGACCGTTCGCCACGAACCTCCAGCATCAGCTCGTAGTGCTCCCAGCTGACTCCGTACATCACGACGCGCTCGTCAGCGGTCGGCACGTACTGCCCCGGCGGAACCGAGAGCGGGATCGACGTCATCGCACACATGGTACCGCGGCCCTCGTGCAAACCCAACGCCACGCGTAACCGCGTACGATCTCGATGCGTGTTGTCCGACGCGTCCGGCCCTCGGCCACGCGTCCGGCGAGTCGCGGACTACGGCGCCGTCTGTGCCGTCTTGCGCGCGCTCTGCGGATACAGCGGCGGCGGGTTGTTCCACTGAGATGGATGCGTCGGGCCGATCTCCTCGCCCCGCGCGACCGGCGCCTCGACATACGGCGCATCACTGAACTGCTCGACCTTGTACGCCGCCGTGTGGTGCGCCGAGATCACGGTCGGCCCCGGGTCGTAGTCGCCGCGCTCGTTCAGGTCGCGCGTCAGCAACACGTTGCGCACCTCGTACGGTCCCGACACGCCGCTGTCGCGAATCGCCTTCCCCCACACGCGCATCGTCATCCACTGCGTGCCCGCATCGAGCCGCCCCATCGCGCGCGTCAACGCGATCGGCTCGCGCGCCGGCCCCACCAGCTGCGCCATCAGCGTGAACTGCCCGGCCGTCTCGACGTCGAGCTCCGCCGAAACGAACAAGCTCCCCTCGCGCACCTCGTCCTTCCACTTCCCGGTGAGCCGCGCCCGCGGCCCGTTCGTATAGATCAGCCCCTGCGGAATCCGTCGCACGCCGCCCTCGCGCGACTCGACGATCCCCTCCGCCAGCACATGCCCGACGAGCGCCTTGCGCTGCGCATCACTCGGCACGAGCGTCGCCGTGTATCGAAAGTCCCCCGCCACCTCATCCGCCCCACGCCCATCATCCGCAACGATCGCGTCGAACCACTGGTCCTCGTGATCGAACGGCCGCACGCGCACCCGCGGATTCGCGATCGCGACGCGCTTCTTCGTCGACGTATCGAGCACCTCCAGATACAGCACGATCGGCGCTGGCGCGACGACGTTGTACTTCGCCGGCAGAAACCGGATCACGTGCGTCGAGCCCTCGACCTCCGGCACCTCTTCCCACTCCGTCGTCCCCGGCACGAACTCCTTCTGCAGCAGCTCGGTATCGGGCGGCAGCTCGATCGGCGGCGCGGCGGGCGGCACGATCGGTGCCTCGGCCCCCGGCGGCACCTGCGGCGCAGCGCGCGCGACCTCCACCGGCATCGCCGGCGCCGTGCTCGGCTGCGCGGTCGGCACCGCCGCCTTCACCTCGCCCGTCGCCACCTCCGCCTCCCGCGGCCGACGCAGCCACCACACCACCAGCACGAGCAGAACAACCGCCGCGACAATCCCCCAGCGCCTAGCGCGCATACTGGCCGACGCACGTGCCCGGCGAGATCGCATAACACCCACTCGACGTCTGGTACCCGTACTTCGCGATGTACGCGTCATTGCGCGTATGGCTGTGGTTCGCCCACGACGCGACCCAGTGCCAGTAATACCCCGTGTACTGCGACCGCACCTTGCCGCCGTTGCTCGAGCCCGGGTTCGAGGTCGGATCGCTGTCGTACATCCACAAGATGCCGTCGGCGTCGTCATCCGTGCTGTAGCCAATGCAGCCGCACAGCGCGCCGAGCTTTCCGTCGTCGACGGACTCCGAGATACTGTTCGAGCTGTTGTTGTTGCACGACCCGCTTCCACCCGTCGTCGTCACCTTGTAGACCCACCGCGGGCTCTTGCCCGCCTTGCCATTGTTCGCCTCGCCGATCACGGTCCCGCGCGTCAGCGACGCCGTGCCCGGCGACTTCAGCGCCCACCCGGCGATCCAGCTCACGAGCGTCGTGCAGAAGTTCGACGCCCCATCGACACCATAAAGCGCACTCGCACTGCGCGCGCCCGCAAGCGCACCCGAGCTCGTCACGGGATTGCCGATGATCGCGCCACCCGCACCCGTCAACGCCGGCCACCACCCGGTCGACAGAATCCGATCGACGATCGCGCCACCTTCACTATGAGCCACCACACGAAACTGCGTGCGCCGGATCAAGCTCGGGTTGCACCCGCTCGAGTTCGTCCCCGCCGCGAGATCGCTCAAGCACGCCGCGACATCGTTCGTCGCATACCAGAACGCCTGGTTCTCGCCGTCGTACCGCAAGCTGATCGCCTCCGAGTACGTGAAGCTCGACCCGGTATTGAACGCGGTCGCCTCATCCATGAAGTCATGCCCGTCACCACCATCGTTCGTCGAGTTCAGCCAGTACCCGCGCGGATCATTTCCGCACCGCGAGTCGAAGCTGCCCAACGACGACATCGTGCAGTTCCCCTTGCCATGAATGAACACGACGGTCCCGTTCGACCCGGCCCACACGATGTCGAGCTTCGTCGTGCTGGCCTCCGCGACTCCGGTCATGGCCAGCACAGAAATGACAAGCGCGCTGACGGATTTCCCCATGAGAGAAATCCTGCGCCCTGTGACTCACTGAAATCACGCGCATTCGACGACACACAAGAGCACCATTCGTCGTCGAGAAAACGACTCGCACACACACGTGCGCGCTCGTGCGCATTGCCACTTTGTCCGCGCCGATCGCGACTTTGCGCGCGCCGTTCGCACGCGCGTCATGCCGCACGACGCGGCACCACGCAACGTGATTGTTACGTGAGCCGCGCGAGCGACGACTACTTCGCCGCGGGCGCAGCGACCTCGAGATCGATGAGCGCGCCGCCCTTCGCGGCCACATCACCAACCTTCGACGTCACGCGAGAAACTTCCGCGACACCGTGCTCGATCAAGAACCACCGAACACTCTCGGCCCGCCGCTGCGCGAGCTCCGCATCCTTCTTGCCGGCCGCCTCGGGATGCCCGATGACGTTCAGCTTCACGTCGGGGTTCGCGACCATCACGTCAATGACGGCCTTGAGCGTCGTCTCATCCGCCGCATCGAGCTTCGCGCGCCCAGCCGTAAACTTCAGCGCCGGCCCGGCAACAGTGATCGCCTGCGGAATCGTATCGGGACAGCCGTCCGTATCCGCAAACCCGTTCACGGTCTCCGGATCGATCGGACACTTGTCCTTCACGTCGGGAATCCCGTCCTTGTCGCTGTCGAGCGTCGGGTCGGGAATGCTGCCCACGGGCGGCGTCGGAGTCGGCGGCGGAGCCGTCTGCACGGTGACCGTCGGCGGTGTGTTCACCACGGGCGGCGGCGGCGGCTCCTTCTTCGGCGGCGGCTCTTCGTGATGCTCGCGCCGGTCC
>JAFAOG010000360.1 GCA_019237945.1 Deltaproteobacteria bacterium
AGCGAGTGGTCGCGCGTCAGCTGCTGGATGCCGCCGTCCCGCACGCGATACACGCGCGAGTCGCCGACGTGGCCGACATAGATCTTGTCGCCCGAGACCAGGCACGAAACGATCGTCGTGCCCATGCCCTTGTAGCGAAGGTCGCGGTTGCTCGTTTCGAAGATCCGCAGGTTCGCGAGCTTGATCGCGCAGACCAGCCGGTTCTCGATGTACGAGAGCGAGCGGTCCATCTTGTACGGCCAGGTCGCGTCCTCGTCCTCGCGCGTCCGCTGATAGAACTCGCCGATCGTCTCGGCGGCCATCTTGGAGGCGACCTCGCCGGAGGCGTGGCCACCCATGCCGTCAGCGACCAGGAAGAGTTGTTCGTCCTCGATCAACGAGAAGTAATCCTCGTTGTGCGTCCGCTTCATCCCGACGTCAGTCTTTGCCGCGTAGCGGATCTTCATGGTCCCCGCAGTCCATCGAAATCATAGGGGCTACCGCAGTGCGGCGTCAACCGCGCGGCCTCGCTTCCGGGTAGAGTCGCGCACGCGATGCGCGCAGAGATCTTGACCATCGGGGACGAGCTGTGCCGGGGCGAGATTGTCGACACCAACTCGTCGTGGCTCGCCGCCAAGCTCTGGGACCTGTCGATCACGACACGCTGGATGACGAGCTGCCTCGATGACGCCGCCGACATCACGGCCGCCGTCACCCTGGCGGTGTCGCGCGCCGACCTCGTGTTGTGCTCGGGCGGCCTCGGACCCACCGAAGACGATCTTACCGTGGACGTGCTCGCCGCGCTCGTCGGCAGCGATCCGGTCATCGACGAGCCTCACCGCGCGAAGATGGAGGCCTGGCTCGCCAAGCGCGTCGTCGATCCCGCGACGCCAGCGTCCGCTGGCGCGCTCCATCTCGGGCCGTCCGCGCCGCCCGCCGGCATCATGCAGATCCAGCTCCGTCAGGTCCGCGTGCCGCGCGGCGCGCGCGTCCATCCCAATCCGATGGGGCTCGCGCCGGGCTTCGAGGTCGCGGTGCGCGGGGTGCCCGTCATCTGCATGCCCGGCGTGCCACGCGAGCTCCACGCGATCTGGGACGCCGGCCTCGAGGCGCGGCTGCGCGAGGCCCGCGGCGACACCGCCGAGCAGATCGCCCGCCGCATCTACCGTGTATTCGGCCGTGGCGAGTCGCAGATCTCGCAGGTCTGTCGCGGCATCGTCGACGACGTCCCCGGCGCGTCGATCCACTACCAGGTGAAGTTCCCCGAGACGCTGGTCAAGATCGTCATTCGCGATCGCGACCGCGCGGCCGCCGAGGCGCGCCTGGCCGCCGTCGATCCCGAGATCCGCCGCCGCCTGCCGGGCCACCTTTATGGAGACGGCGACGAGAACCTGATCGGCAAGGTCGTGCGCCGCCTGATCGAGAACCAGCGCACGCTCGCGACCGCCGAGTCGTGCACCGGCGGCATGATCGGCGAGCTCGTGACGTCGATCGCCGGCTCGTCGAAGGCGTACGTCGGCGGCGCGATCACGTACGCGAATGCCGAGAAGGTGCGCCAGCTCGGCGTTTCACCGGCGACGCTCGACGCGCACGGCGCGGTCAGCGAGGAAACGGTGCGCGAGATGGCGGCGGGCGCGCGAGAGAGATTCGGCGCCGACCTCACGGTCGCGGTCTCCGGCGTCGCGGGCCCCGACGGCGGCACGCCCGACAAGCCGGTCGGCACGGTGTGGCTCGCGATCGCGAGCGGGCAGGGCGTGACGACGAAGAAGATCACGTGGCCGGGCACGCGCGATCAGGTGCGCACGCTCGCGTCGTGGTGGGCCCTGCGCATGATCGACGAGGCGAACGTATGAGTGGGAAGCGATTGTTTGTCGGCGTGCGCGTCTCGACGCAGACCGCGAACGCGCTCGCGGCGGCCGCCGAGATGCTGCAGCGGCGCGGCCGCGACGCGGGCGTCGACTTCAAGTTCGTCGCGCCGACGAGCTATCACGTGACGCTGAAGTTCCTCGGCTGGACCCGCGACGAGGCGATCCCGGCGCTCGTCGATGCACTCGGAGCGGCGGTCACGGGCGTCGCGCCGTTCCGGTTTCGCACCGCGCGGCTCGGCGCGTTTGCGTCGCTCGAGAAGGCGACCGTCCTGTGGGCCGGGCTCGAGGATGCGGCGGCGATCAATGATGTCGCCGCGCGCGTCGAGGCGGCGTGCGAGGCCCTCGGCTTTCCGCGCGAGAAGCGGGCGTTCCACGCGCACGTGACGCTCGCGCGGCTGTCCGAAACTCGCGCGGTCAAAGACGTCGTGTTACCCCTGTCTGAGCAAATGTTCAGCGAGTCCCGTGTGGATGGGGTGATCCTGTTCGAAAGCGAAACGAAACCGACGGGTTCCGTGTATCGAGAAGTTTCGAGAATCGCGTTCAAACAGGCGGAAAACGCGCCGAAACGTCAGACGGGAGCGCTAGAGCTGGGGGACGAAACCGATGACGGCTGGCCACGTGGACACGGCCAGTAGGGAGATACAGATGGCCAGCAAAGAGACCGCACACTCGTCAACTCTCGTTCCGCGCGCCGAGAATACGACCAGCCAGGCGCGCGACAAGGCGATCGATCTGGCGCTTGCCTCGATCGACAAGCAGTTCGGCAAGGGCGCGATCATGCGCCTCGGCAAGGATCCGATCGACCGCGAGGTCCACGTCGTGCCGACCGGCTCGCTCGGCCTCGACATCGCGCTCGGCATCGGCGGCCTGCCGCGCGGCCGCATCGTCGAGATCTTCGGCCCGGAGTCGTCCGGTAAGACGACGATGACGCTCCACATCGTCGCCGAGGCGCAGAAGCGCGGCGGCGTGTGCGCGTTCATCGATGCCGAGCACGCGCTCGACGTCGGCTACGCGAAGAAGCTCGGCGTCAAGACCGAGGAGCTGCTCGTCAGCCAGCCCGACTTCGGCGAGCAGGCGCTCGAGATCGCGGACATGCTCGTCCGCTCCAACGCGATCGACGTGATCGTGATCGACTCCGTCGCCGCGCTGACGCCGAAGGCCGAGCTCGAGGGCGAGATGGGCGATCACCACGTCGGCTCGCACGCCCGTCTGATGAGCCAGGCGCTGCGCAAGCTGACCGCCGCGATCTCGAAGTCGCGGACGATGGTGATCTTCATCAACCAGATCCGCATGAAGATCGGCGTGATGTTCGGTTCGCCGGAGACGACGACCGGCGGCAATGCGCTCAAGTTCTACTCGTCGGTCCGCCTCGACATTCGCCGCGTCGGCGCGATCAAGAAGGACGAG
>JAFAOG010000366.1 GCA_019237945.1 Deltaproteobacteria bacterium
ATCCCGAAGCCGAGCTTGCGATCGGGATCGTAGTGGCCCGCCATCGCGGACGCGCCGAGCGTCGCCGAGAATTCATCCGCCTCGAGCGTGCCCGACGCGCGTGCGCCGACGATCGGCTCCGAGTTGTTGTCGACGTAGTACTGCTGCGGCGAGTGCGAACGCACGAAGTCGAAGTCGGCCGCGCCCGCATCGGCCTTCGGTCCCGACAGCGCGTAGACCGCGTAGTCGACGCGGCCGTCGTCGAAGAAGTGCGTGCCGCCGACCTCGATGCCGTTGTCGACCCACGGCGCGGGCAGCACGCCCTCGTTCCAGTCGTTCTTGTGGAGCATGCGGCCCATGTCGTAGGGCAGCGGCTTGTCGCTCGTGTGGTGGTTCGCTGGGTCGTAGCGCTCGGGAAAGCTGCCGAATGACGGTGTCATCCGGCCGACGCGCACGCGCAGCTCGTCGGCGGCGCGCAGATCGACGAACGCGGCCGCCGCCTCGAAGCCGTGACACGCGAAGCACGCCTTGACCGTCGCCGACGCGTTCTTCGAGAAGTCGACCGACATCTTGAGCGACAGCTCGACCGTCGTCGCGTCGAACGTGTACGCGGCCGGGTGTGACTCGGTCGGCACGGCCAGGTAATCGAGCTGCAGCGAGCCGGCGAGCGTGCGCTGCACGTCGGCATGCGCGCGCCCGGTGCCCGCGACCAGCGCGAGCACCAGCAACACTCGGATCATTTTTGCTCCGCGAACTTCACGTGAACGGTGACCTCGACCTCGCCGACGTCGGGCGCACTCTCCGTACGCACGCTCGACAAGGCTGATGATACGCAGTTCGCCGCGCTCCCGCCGCTCGCGCGGACACCTTCGGCACGCCGGTTCTCGCCGATCGTCAGCTCCGCGACGACATTCTGCGCCGCCGCCGGCGAGCAGTGCTCGATCGCGGGCAACGCGCGGTCGACGGCACGCCGAACATCGGCCGCGGGCAGCGAGCCATGGACATCGACCGCCGCGATCGCCGCGTGGATCGGCAGCGGCGCGGGAGGCGGAGGCGCGGGCACCGGCGCGGGCGGCGTCGGCGCGACGACGACGGGCGCGAGCGGCTGCGTGACGGCGGGCGCCCCCGCGGACGGCGCGGCGGGAGGCGATTGCACCGGCGTCGGATCGATGTGGACGGCCTGCGCGACCGCCTTCGGTGGCTTCTCGTCGTGATGCTTGTGCGGCCGCGTCGGCGCGACCTTCGCGACGGGAGCCGGTGCGGCCGCGGGGGCGGTCAGCGGTTCGGGCGCCGCGGCGGGTGCGTGTGGCGGATCGACAATCGGCGGCGCGGGTGCGGGCGGCGTCGCGATCTCGGCGGCCGCGACGACCGGCTTGTCCGCCGGCGCGCGATGCGACGACACGATCCATGCGGCACCACCGACCGCCGCGATCGCACCGACGAGCGCCGGCACGATCCATCGCCCGGGCACCGCGCGTCTCGCCGGTACCGGCGTGCGGCGGCGCGGATCGTTGACGGTTGCGGCGCGCTCGTCGACGGCGAGGCCGAGCACGATCTGATCGATCGCTGCGATCGCGTCGGCGGAGCTCGCGATGCGGTCCTGCGCGCGCCGCTTCAACAGGCCGGCGAGCAGCTGCTCGAGCGCGGGCGGGATCGCGATCGCCGGGCACACCTCGGAGAACGGCGGCGCCTCGCGATGCGCCTTCTCCGTCGCGACGTCCATCGGGCCGCCCTTGAACGGCAGCTCGCCGCCCGACAGCATCTCGAACATCGTCATGCCGAGCGCGTAGAGGTCGGCGCGGTGATCGACGCGCTTGCCCGCCATCTGCTCGGGCGCGGCGTAGGCGGGCGTGCCCATCGCCATGCCCGTGCTCGTCAGGCGCACGTCGCTCTCCTCGGCCGTCTGCGCGAGACCGAAGTCCGCGATGCGCGGGACCTCGTCACCCTCGCTCGTGGTGACAATCAAGATGTTCGCCGGCTTGAGATCGCGGTGCACGACGCCCGCCTCGTGCGCGTACGCGAGGCCGTCGCAGATCGCGCGGACCAGGCGCAGCGCGCGCGCGACCGGCATCGGGCCGTCGTCGATCAGCTCGGCGATCGAGCGGCCGTCGACGAAGTCCATCACGATGTACGGCAGCCCGCCGTCGGTCGCGCCGTAATCGATCACGCCGACGACGTTGGGATGCACGAGGCGGCTCGCGCTCTCGGCCTCCTTCGCGAACCGCTTGCGCATCGACGGGGTGGCGCCCGCATCGCCGAGCAGGACCTTCACGGCGTAGCGCTTGTTCGCGAGCGTCGCGTGGTGCGCCTCGTAGACGCGGCCCATGCCGCCCTCGCCGACAAAGCGATCGATCACGTAGCGACCGATCGTCTTGCCGAGCATCGGGTCGGTCTCGGCGACGACGACCTCGCCGCCATCGTTGGGGCAGCGCGGGAAGTCCTTGTGATAGATCGCGCCGCACGTCGAGCAGCACCAGACGGCCTGGACGACCCCGCTCGACATCCTCGGTAGCGTAGCGCACTCGCCCGGAAGTGGCGGTGCGCAACGTTCGTACACTACTCGACAATCACGCGGTCGCTGCCACCCCGGCCGAACGTCTCCGGCATGTACATCTCCTCCGCCTTCGGCGGTGGAACGATGAATTGCCCCGGCGTCGTCGCGCGGGCCACGTAGGTGTATTCGTGGACGCCTTCCCACAACAGGGAAGAGAACGCCTCGACGCGTTCGTCGCGCAGATTCTGGTGCTCGTACCACGGGCCCGTCCACCACCAGTACGCGCCACGTGCCTGTTGCTCCGCAGGATCTTGCGGCAGCGGGCCGGTTGTCGCGAGCGCGGGGTTCATCGCCTCGAGCCCCGCCGGCATCGGATCGACCAAGGCAACGTGGTAGCGCCGGTTCTCGTTGACCATGGTGAGGCGTACGCGCACCCGTGAGCCGGCCTTGATGTGCCAGGTGCCGTCGGCGCCGCGCGTCACGTCCTTCGCATCATCGGCGCCCTCGTACCGGCGCTCGACGACGAACCCGTAGTCAGCGGGGTCGATCTTGAGATCGGCGGGCGCGTACTTCATGCCGATCCGGTAGTAGAGGCGGCCCGCGCCGTCCTTCTGGATCGTGAGGTCCTGCTTGTCGTGCGTCGCGACGTCCTTCATCGCGATGTCGATCTCGGCGTAGTCGGTCGACCGGCCCTTGAACGTGTGATCGCCCGCGTAGTCATTGCCGAGCCACACGCGCGCGACGAAGTCCGGCGTCACCTTCTCGTAGGTCTGGAAGTACAGGTCGAGCGCGAGCAGCACGAACGCGTTCTCCTGCGTGTTCTCCCAGCGCCCGCGCGTGCGATGCGCGAGCAGCCCCGTGACGATCTTCGGGATCAGATCGAGATCCTTCTGCTCTTGGATCAGCGACTCGAGCATCACGCCGTCGACGCGGCGATCGCTCGCGAGTAGCAGGTAGTTGCCGTCGCCGTAGCCGGTCGTGAAGTTCGCGGCGCCGGCCGTCTCGCTGACGTGATTGAGGGCGTACGTCATCAGCGCCTTGCGCTCCGTCGCGACGGTCGGGTTGCCCGCGAACAGACCGAGCAGCCAGCCGTCGGCTTCCATCGACAGCTTGTCGGGGCCGCCCGCGTCGCGCAGCAGCTTCTGGCCCTTCGGGATGTCGAGGTCGCCCATCTGCTTGCGCGTGTAGAGCGCGTAGGCGCTGATCGCGCGGCGCACCTCGATCGGATAGAACGACGGATAGTGCGCCTCGATGTCGCGCAGGTACGCGCGCGCGTTGTCGAGGATGTTCTGCGGCACCGTGAAGCCCTTCGCCTTCGCGTGTTGCAGCGCATTCGCGACGAACACGGTCAGGTACGGCTCGCTCGCATAGCCGCGATCCCAGAACGCGAAGCCACCGTCGTAGTTCTGCATCTGCGACAGGTGCTCGATGTCGACGTCGACCGAGTGCTCCATCTGCGCGGCGGTCGGCATGTCCTTCGTCTTGAACGCGGTGAGCACGTCGCGCAGCGCCGCGATCGCGAGGATCCGCGAGCTGCGCTGCTCCGCGCATTCGAACGGATAGTGAACGAGATAGAGCATCGCGTCGGTGAGCGCCTGGAGGTTCGTCGACGACGTCGTCACCTCGAGCCCGCCGAACTGCTCGACGACCTTGCCCGGCAGCGCGACCGGCTGCTTCGTCGCACCGGTGTCGATCACGCCGTAGGTCGCGAACGCCTCGGTCGTCGCCGGCGTCCACACCGGCAGCTCGAACGTCGCCGCATCCGTCGCGTCACCGGCGGCGCCGACGACCTGGAACCGTGCCGTGCCGGCGAGCACCGCCGACGCCGGGAACTGCACCTCGACCCGATCGTTCGCGGGCACCGTGACCTGGCGGCCGATGCCGTCGGTCAACGACGCGTTCGCGGTACGCGCGGTGAGCTTCACGGTCATCGGCGCATCGGTCTGGTTCTGCACGACGACCGGCAGCTTGAACGTGTCGCCGAAGTTGAGGAACCGCGGCGGGCTCGGGCGCACCATCAGCGGCAGGCGCGCGGTCACGTTGCTCTCGCCCTTGCCGTACTGCTTGCTGCCGGCGACGGCGAGCGCGACGACGCGATAGCGCGTCAGGTTGTCGGGCACCTTGATGTCGATCACGGCGCGACCATCGGCGCCCGTGCGCACCGCCGGCGCGAACGCGGCGAGCGGGTTGAAGTTCGAGCGGATCGCGATCGCCTGCTGCTGACCACCCGACTTGCCGCCCGTATCGGTGTTCTTGTCGGCGATGTCCATCGGCTTGTTCTCGGCGGCCTTGCGATCGTCCATCGCGAGCTTCTTCTCGGCCTTCGGCGGTGGCGCGGCATCGGGCGACGCGGGCGCGGCACTCGCGACCGGCATCTCGGCCTCTTCGGCGAGCGCGCCGTCCATGTCACCGCCGCTCGGACCGCCGCCGCCCTCGCCGTTCAGCGACGCGCCACGATACACGCGCCGCCGCGGGCCGCCCGGCGCGGCGAACGACTTGACCTGCGGCTTCGCGAGCTTGACGTAGCCGCGCTCGTAGAAGTCGGCCGTGCCCGCATCGCGCTCGGGATAGAAGCTGCCGAGCGGATCGGGGAACTGGTAACCGGTCAGCGCGAGCACCGCCTCATCGACGACGATCACCGTCGTCTCCGCATCCGGCACCGGCTTGCCCTGCGCGTCTTTCACCTCGACGGTGAGCTTCGTGCCCTGCCCCGGCGACAGCTTCGCGGCGGCCGGCGTGACCGTCACGGCGAGCGCGCGCTGCTTCGGCGGGATCTGGAGATCGAGCGAGCCGCTCGCAAACGCGGGCCGCTTCGGCAGCTTCGGATCCGGATCGCCGGCGTCGTTCGTGCGCACCGCCATGCCGGTGAGGTCGACCTGCACGGTGAGGTTCGGCGTCATCGCGTCGGTGATCGGGACCTCGAGCGACGTCGTCGGGCCCGTCAGCGAGATGCGATCGACCTTGATCATGCCGCCGCGACGCCACGTCACGACGCCCTCCGCCGGGAACCACGGCGACTGCACCATGATCTCGGCCGTGTTGCCCGGCGTGTACTCCTTCTTGTCGGGGATCAGGTTGACGCGCTCCATCGCGACGTCGCGCATCGGCGGCTCCTCGCCACCGGCGACCCAGTACGTGATCTTCGTTTCGTTGGGGCGCCCCGCCGGATCGACGATCGTCGCCGTCAATTCATACGTGCCGCCCTTGTCGGTCTTGAGCTCGCACAGCTTCGGATCGGTCGCCGCGACGACCGCGCACGTCTGCGGGTCGACTTCCTTCTTGTGATAGCGGCCCTTCTTGTACTCCCAGTCGATGCGGACGCTCTTGATGTCGATCTTCGCGCCGACCGCGGCCTTGCCGTCGAGGTCGACTCCGATCACGTCGAGATCGAACGGCGAGCCCTTCTCGACGAACGTGCGCTTCGTCTTGACGCCGACGTAGTACGTCGACGGATGGACGATCAGCGCCGCCGACGCGGTCTGCGCCTGGCGGTTGACGTCGTAGACCGTCGCGTTCGCGGTGACCGAGTACGGCGCCGCCGGCTTGATGCTCTTGAAGTCGAGGTGGAGGTCGTGCTCGCCCGCGCCGTCGGTCTTCGCCTCCCACGACCAGCTGCCGGGGCTGTGCTCGGCGCGCGCCGTGACGCTGTCGTCGTCGCCGCTGTCATCCTCGATCCAGCTGCGATATCCCCACCACGGATGCCACTGGCCGAACGTGTACTCGTCGCGGTTCGGCGGCGTGAACGTCGTCTGGCTCGCCGTGACGTACCAGTTGACCTGCGCCCCCGGCAGCGGACCGCCCGCGAAGTACTTCGCGCTCGCGATCACATCGCCGCTGCCGCCGACGACCATCGGCTCGGTGCTCGCATGCGCCGCGACCTCGAACTCGGGACGGCGGAAC
>JAFAOG010000426.1 GCA_019237945.1 Deltaproteobacteria bacterium
TCGGCTTCTGGGCGGCGCTCGGCGTCGCGGTCGCGTCGATGCTGTTCGGCTTCAACGTCGGCGTCATCTACTGCGGCGCGCTCGTGCTGCTGATGGCCGGCTACATCCTCTACGAAACGTCCCTGGTGATGGCGTACTTCCCGCCCACCAAGCATGTCGCGGCCGCGCTGATGCTCTACTCGAGCCTGGCGACGCTGTTCTGGTACGTGCTGCAGATCGTCATGAGCAGCCGCCGTAACTAAGGTACGCTGATAGAACATGTCCGCCGCGCCGGCGCCTGCGCCGCTCTCGCAGACCGACATCGGCGCCGTTCGCCGGCTCGAGGACGCGATCGCCGGCGTCATTCGCGGCAAGCCCGAAGCGATCCGCGCCGCGGTCGTCACGCTGCTGTCGCGCGGCCACCTGCTGATCGAAGACATCCCGGGCGTCGGCAAGACGACGCTCGCGCGCACCTTGGCGGCGGCGCTCGGCGGCACGTTCCGCCGCATCCAGTTCACGAGCGACCTGTTGCCCAGCGATATCGTCGGCGTCTCGATCTACGACCAGAACGGCAAGGTCTTCGAGCTCAAGCGCGGGCCGATCTTCGCGAACGTCGTGCTCGCCGACGAGATCAACCGCACCACGCCGCGCACGCAGTCCGCACTGCTCGAGGCGATGAGTGAAGGCCAGGTCTCGATCGACGACGCGACCCACGAGCTGCCGCGCCCGTTCATGGTGATCGCGACGCAGAACCCGTCCGAGCACTACGGCACGTATCCGCTGCCCGAGTCGCAGATGGATCGGTTCCTGTTGCGCGTGTCGCTCGGCTATCCGCAGAAGTCGATCGAGCGCGAGCTGCTGCGCGAGCGCCACGGCGCGGACCCGGTCGCGAGCGTGCAGCCGGTCGTCGATCTCGCGGCCGTCACGAAGCTGCAGGACTCCGTCGAGTCGATCCGCGTCGACGACGCGCTGCTCGACTACGCGATGCACATCGTCGAGGAGACGCGCCGCCATCCCGCGATCGGCGTCGGCATCTCGACGCGCGGCGCCCTTGCCTGGTACCGCGCCGCCCAGGCCGCCGCGCTCGCCGCCGGCCGCGACTTCGCGATCCCCGACGACATCAAGAGCCTCGCCGTCCCGTGCCTCGCGCACCGGCTCGTGCTCGCCCAGGCCCACGATTCGCTCGGGCGCGCGCGCACCGATTCCGAGCGGCTGATCACCGAGATCGTGGGCCGCGTCGCGGTCCCGACGTGAGTCTTTGGTCGCGACTGCGTCGTCGGTTGCGGCCACCGCGCCGGCTGCAGTTCACGCGCGAGGGGCGCATCATCGTCATCCTGTCGGTCGGCGTCGGGTTCGCCGCGATCAACACGGGCAACAACCTCCTGTACCTGCTGCTCGGCTGGCTGCTGAGCTTCATCGTCGCGTCGGGCGTGCTCAGCGAGCAGACGATCCGCAACCTCACCGTCGAGCGACGGCCCCCGCCGCGCATCCATGCCGGCGAGCCGTTCTTGATGGAGGTCGTGATCAAGAACGGCAAGCCGAAGCGCGCGAGCTACTCGATCGAGGTCGAGGACCTGCAGGGCAAGGTCCCGATCGACAAGCGCTGCTACTTCCTCAAGATCCCCGAGGGCAAGGCGCAGCGCACGAGCTACCGCCACACATTCGTGCGACGCGGCGCGTACACGCTGACCGGCTATCGCCTCGCGACGAAGTTCCCGTTCGCGCTGTTCCGCAAGAGCAAGGACGTCGAGGCGCCGCTCGAGATCGTCGTCTATCCCGCGCGCGTCAGCGTGCCGCGGCCGCCGCCTCGCTCCGCCACCCGCGGCGATGCGATCGCGGACCGGCTCGGACGCCGCGGCGAGTTCTTCGGCCTGCGCGAGCGCCGCGTCGGTGACGACCGCCGCGACATCCACTGGAAATCGTCGGCGCGCACCGGCCGCCTGCTCGTGCGCGAATACGAGGACGAGCTCGCGCGGCGCGTCGTGATCGGCGTCGACAACGCGCTGCCCGCCGACGTGCGCGAGGCCCACGCCGACGGCGCCCTGACGCCCGCGCAGGAGGCGCAGGTCACCGCGGTCGAGCGCGCGATCAGCGTCGCGGCGAGCCTGGCCGCGGCGTACCTCGAGGTCGGCTGGAGCGTCGAGCTGTGCGCGCGCGGCGTGCACGTCGCCCCGGGCCAGGGCCGCATGCACGAGGCGAAGATCGCGCGCGCGCTCGCGCTGCTTCCGTACACCGGCGATGACATGCCGTTCGCGCAGCTGCCGCCGCGCATCGAGAGCGTGCTCGTGCTGCCACGCGGCGTCGCCGCCGAAGGGCGCCCGACGGCGCAGACGGTGATGGACGCCTGATGCGGTTCGCCGTCGCCCACAAGACCGCGACCTACCTGATGGTCGGGTTCGCATACCTCGCGATGATCGCGGGCGGCGGCGTGGCGCCGATGATCTCGCTCGCCGGGCTCGTCGGGCTCGTCGGCTCGTGGTGGTGGGAGCCGCCGAACATTCGCTACGAGCGCTGGTCGTGGATCTGGACGGTCGCGAGCGTGTTCGCGCTCGTCTACTCGATCCTGACCGCGGTCGTCACCGGCGACTTCCTCGGCGTCGGCTCGCAGTTTCTGATCTGGCTCGTCGTCGCGAAGGCGTACAACCGGCGCGCCGCGCGCGACTGGCAGCAGATGTATCTGCTCGCGTTCCTGATGCTCGTCGCGGGCAGCGTGCTGAACGCCGACCTCACCTACGGCGCGTGCTTCCTCGGCTTCGTCATCTCGGCAACGTGGGCGCTCACGCTGTTCCATCTGCGCCGCGAGATGGAGGACAACCTGCTCGTCAAGCACGCCGCCGACCGTGCGAGCGAGCGCGTCGAGGTCCGCCGCATCCTCGACAGCAAGCGGATCGTCGGTGGGCGCTTCTTCGTCGGCACCGGCGCGCTCAGCTTCGGCGTGTTCATCGTCAGCGCCGTCATCTTCCTCGCGCTGCCGCGCGTCGGCTTCGGCTTCTTCCTCAAGAACCGCGGCGGCCTGACGCTGAGCGGCTTCTCCGACGGCGTTCACCTCGGCGGCCACGGCGTGATCAAGAACGACGACACGGTCGTGATGCGCGTCGAGATCGATTCGAACGTCGGCGGCCGGCAAGCGCCGGAGATCCACTGGCGCGGCATCGCGTTCGATCACTACGAGCACGGCAGCTGGAGCCGGAGCCGGCAGGCGGTGCCGTCGCACGTGCTGATCGAGATCCCGAAGTCCGGCACCGAGCGACACCTGATGCAGTGGCGCGACTCGCCGCAGCCTTCATCGATGGTCGAGAACGGCACGAAGCAGGACATCTGGCTCGAGCCGCTCGACTCCGACGTGCTGTTCGGCGGCGGCAAGCCGTACGTCTACGAGTACGCGCAGATCGCCCGGCCGCGCACGCCGAAGCGGCTCGTCAACAACGAGATGCGCGTCGATCACGGCAGCACGCTGCACTACACGGTGTGGTCGGATCTCGGCGGTCCGCCTCCCGACGAGCTGCGCGCCGCCGCCGGCGAGCTCAAGCCCGATTACCTCGTCTATCTCCAGCTGCCCGATGCGATCACGCCGCGCACGCGCTCGCTCGCGCTCTCGATCACGAAGCCGTTCACGAACAACTACGACAAGGCGGTCGCGATCCAGAAGTGGCTCGACGCGAACGCGACGTACACGCTCGAGCTCGCCGATCCCGGCGCGCAGGAGCCGATCGACTTCTTCCTGTTCGATCGCAAGAAGGGGCACTGCGAGTACTTCGCGTCGGCGTTCGCGGTGCTCGCGCGCGCGGCCGGCATCCCCACGCGCCAGGTCAACGGCTTCCTCGGCGGCGAGTGGAACGAGTACCAGGGCTACGTCGCAGTGCGCGCGGGCGATGCGCACTCGTGGGACGAGGTGTTCTTCCCCGGCAAGGGCTGGGTCACGTTCGATCCGACGCCGCCCGATCGCCACGATCCGCTCGGCCGCGGCGGCACGGGGTGGCGCGCGAAGATGTCGCGGTTCCTCGACACGATGCGCTTCCAGTGGACGAAGTGGGTGATCGAGTACGACCTCGTCGCGCAGCTCGCGCTGTTCAAGGACATCGGCCACGCGCTGCAGCACGCCGCCGCGGCCGTGCGCGATGCCGCGATCGCGATCCTGCGGTGGTGGCCGATCGCGGGCGCCGGCGTGCTGCTGATCGTCGCCGTGATCTACCTGCGCCGCCGCCGCACGACCGAGGCGCTCACGGGCGGACACGCCGCGAAGC
>JAFAOG010000430.1 GCA_019237945.1 Deltaproteobacteria bacterium
CGGCGATCTTGTGGAGGACCTTTGCGGTATCGCTCTTCATCCGCGTGCCCAGACCGGCCGCCATGATGAACACGATAGGTGCTTGACTCATGTGGCGAGAACCGTACCCGAAAAAATCGGGGCCGGAGCGGCGCCGGTCCGGCACAATAGAAGGATGCGTTCGGTTGTCGTTGCCGTGCTGGTCGCCGCGTGTGGCGCGCAGCTCGGCGGTGGCGGCGGCGGGAGCGATAACCCCGCGGATGCACGGATCGACAGCGCGCCGGCGGACGCGGCGATCGACGCGCGGCCGTGCATGGGCGGCGACGCACACATGGTCGGACCCCAAGGTGAGTGCTTGGTGATGTTCACGACGCCGGCGACCTACGTCAACGCGAAGGCGGCGTGCGCCGCGATCAACGCGCACCTCGCGTACCTCAAGGATGCGCAGCTCGATGCGGCGGCCGAGACGTTCGTCGGGAGCGCGAACACGTTCATCGGGCTCACCGATCGCGCGGTCGAAGGCACGTTCGTGTGGGACGACGGCACGCCGATCGGCTACGCGAACTGGCACACCGGCGAGCCGAACAACGGCGGCAGCGGCGCGACGTATCAGGAAGACTGCGCGATCATCGCGGGCGCACGCGTCGGCAAGCAGTGGGACGATCGCCCGTGCGATGCGAGCCAGGTGCCGACGAGCGGCATGTTCGCGTACCTCTGCCAGTACTGATCCGATGCGCGGCGCCGGTCGTACTGCGGTCGTGAAGGCGCTGCTGCTCGCGGTCGCGGCATGCCACGCGCAGGCGCAGTCGCCGCCGACGCAAGCGGTGACATGGCCACCGATCGTCGACAGCCACGTTCACCTGAGCTTCGATCCCGTCGGCGACGAGCTCGCGCGGCGCGGCGTGCTCGCGGCGGTCGACCTCGCGGCGCCCGAGGCGACACTCGGCAAGCCGGCGCCGATCCTGCTCGTGCAAGCGGGCCCGATGCTCACGCACGGCGGCGGCTATCCGCTCGACGCGTGGGGCGAGGCCGGCTTCGGCATCGGCTGCGATGACGCCGCGTGCGTGCAGACGACGATCGATCGCCTCGCCCGCGAACGCGCGCGCGTGATCAAGCTCGCGCTCGACGACGACGGCCTCGCGCCGCCGCTGATCCCGATCGCGGTTGCGGCCGCGCACGCGGATCACCTTCGCGTCGCCGTGCACGCGCTGACCGATGCGAGCGCCGCGCGCGCCGCCGCCGCCGGCGCCGACATCCTCGCGCACACGCCGGTCGAGCACCTCGCCGATGCGACGGTCGCCGCGTGGCGCGGCCGCGCCGTGATCTCGACGCTCGCGGCGTTCGGCGGGAGCGACACGACGATCGACAACCTTCGCCGCCTGCGCGCCGCGGGAGTCACCGTCCTCTACGGCACCGATCTCGGCAACACGCGTGACGCGGGCCCGAGCGCCGACGAGATCGCGCTGCTCGCACAGGCCGGCCTCGACGACGCCGCGATCACCGCCGCGATGACGACGACGCCGATCGCGTACTGGGGCCTCGACCTCGGCACCGCCCATCTCGTGCTCGACGGTGATCCGCGCCACGACGCCCGGCAACTCCTGCATCCCCGCGAGGTCCACAAGCGGTAGAAGTTGCTTGCATCCGCGAGCAAACCCGCTGTACGAACGCGCACATATGCGCTCCCTTGGTGCTCGCTCCACTGCCGTGCTGTGCGCGACGGCGCTCCTGGCCTGCTCGTCTGAGACGGTCATTCGCTCGAACCCGCCGGGTGCGAAGGTCTTCATCGACGGCTCGTACGTCGGCACGACCCCGTACACGATGAGCGACACGAAGATCGTCGGTAGCACGACGAGCGTCACGCTCCAGTACCCGGGCTACCAGCCGTTCACGGCATCGATCCATCGCAGCGAGGAGTTCGACGTCGTCGCGTGCATCGGCGGCGTGTTCCTGCTCGTCCCGTTCCTCTGGATCATGGGCTACAAGCCGGACCACACGTTCGAGCTGCAGCCGGGCGGTGGCGGCTATCCGCAGCAGGGCTATCCGCAGGGTGGCTACCCGCAGGGTGGCTATCCGCAGGGTGGTTACCCGCCGCCGCAGGGCGGTTACCCGCCGCCGCAGGGTGGCTATCCGCCGCCGCAGGGTGGTTACCCGCCGCCGCAGGGTGGTTATCCGCCCCCGCAGCAGCCGCAGGGTGGCTACCCGCCGCCGCAGCGCTGAGTGCCGACCGCTTCTCCACGAAGCGGAGTGTTGGGGTTGGGCGGGCTGATCGTCGCGTGCGGCGCGTGTCTTCCGCCGGTCGCGCGCGACGCCGACAACGCGATCGATCTGCGCTACCGCATGCGGCCCGCGCACTCGACGGTCGTCGACATCTATCGCGCCGTCGGTGACAACGCACCGAGCCGCTGCAAGATGGTGCCGACCGACTCGCAAGTGTTCGCGATCCGCGCCGAGCGGTGCGGTGGCGTGCGCGCCTGGTTCTGGGGCGTGTCGCGCCTGCTGCTCGAGCAGGCGAATTCGGGGCGCTTCGCGACGCCGATCCGCCTCGACGATCGGCTGCGCTGGATCGATCTGCCGGGGCCATGCGAATAGCGATCATTCTCGTCGCGCTGCTCGCAACGGCGCATGCCGATCCGTGCGCGGATCCGGCGGTGACCCAGCGGCTCGCGGCGCTCGTTCATGCGCGCCGGTTCGCCGATGCGCATCACGCCGCGACCGACCTACGGGTGCAGTGCGGGGCGCAAGATGCGTGGCGCCTCCTCGATGACGTCGCGCTGCTGCGCCTCGAAGATCGCGCCGTCGCGATCGCGGATCTGCAGGCGCTGCACACACCGGCCGGCGATGTCGTGCTCGCATGGGCGTACGTGACCAACGGCGACGATCAGGCGGCGGCCGCCGTGCTGCCTCGGTTGCCGGCGCCGCGCCAGGCCGCGCTGCACGCGCTCGCCGCGCTCTCCGACGAGGAGGACTTCGACGCGGCGGCGCACGGCCTCGATCCGCGCGCGATCGAGCTCGGGCACCGCTATCACGCCGCGCGCGTGAAGAGCCCGGCGCTCGCCGGCGTGCTCAGCGCGGTGCTGCCGGGCTCGGGGCAGCTGTACAGCGGGTCGCTGCAGGCGGCGGCGGTGACGTTCGTGCTCAACAGCCTGTTCATCGGCGCGACCGTCGAGCTCGCGCGCGACAAGCAGTACGTGACGGCGGCGGCGGCGGGCACGGCGGCCAGCTTCTTCTACGTCGGTGGCATCATCAATGCGGCCGACCTCGCGCGCCGGCGCAACCGGATCGCGCAGCAGCCGTACGCGGACGAGCTCGAAGACTTGCTCGTGCCCGAGGTCGGCGGCACGCTCGCGCCGTGAGGTCGCTGCTCGTCCTGTCGCTGCTCGCGCGTGTCGCGGCGGCGCACCAGACGAGCGTCAAGTACGTCGACGTCCGGCTCGACGAGGCGACGGCGCAGATCAGCGTCAAGGTCGCGCCCGGCGATGTCACCGAGCCGCTCGGGCTACCCGCCGATGCGAAGCCGTCCGTCGAAGCGGCAACGACTCCGGCGGTCGCGGCGTACGTCGCGCACTGGATCGCCGTGCAGAGCTACGGGCAGGCGTGCGCGGTGGGCGCACCGCTCGCGAAGCCCGACGAGGAAGGAAAGTGGGTCGTCGTCGCGTGGACCGCGCAGTGCCCGCGCGTCGCGACCGACCTCGACTTCCGCGCGTTCTTCGCCGTCGATCAGCGCCACGTCGCGATCGTCCACGTCGAGCCGAGCGGCCGCGATGCGATCGCGCGCGCGGACTCGCCGAGCGTGTCGCTGCATGGCGCGCCGTCGCTGCTCGCGTGGGTGCGCGAGGGCATGAACCACATCTACACCGGCCGCGATCACATCAGCTTCGTGCTCGCGCTGCTGCTCGTCGTGATGCTCGTGCGCAAGCCCGACTGGCAGATCCGCCCGCCGCTCGCGACGCTGCGCGCGACCGCCACCGTGATCACCGCGTTCACGATCGCGCACAGCGTGTCGCTGATCGCGGCGTCGCTGGGCTGGGTGCACTTGCCGTCGCGATTTGTCGAGAGCGCGATCGCGGCGTCGATCGCCTATACGGCCGTGGAGAACATCGTGAAGCCCGATGTGCCGTGGCGGTTCTACCTGACGTTCGCGTTCGGGCTGGTCCACGGCTTGGGGTTCGCGAGCACGCTGGCCGTGCTGTTGCCGCCGAGCGGCGTGATCGTCCCGCTGCTGTGCTTCAACCTCGGCGTCGAGATCGGCCAGCTGACGATCGTCGTCGTCGCGCTGCCGGTGTTTTACGTAGCGGCCCGCGCGCTCGGCGCACCGGCGTACCGTCGCACCGTCATGCCCGCGATCTCCGTCGGGATCTTCGTGCTCGGCGCGGTCTGGCTGATCGAGCGCGTGTTCCAGGTGACCATCATCGGCATGTAGGCCTACATCCGGCTTGCGGCCGTGAGGCCCTTCACGAGGTTTCCGAAAGCGCCGATACTGGAAGCACATTGGCAGTCCCTGATCCCAGCGCACCGGCGGATGAGGCCGGAACTAGGCCGATCATCATCTGCGTCGACGATGACCGGACGAACTTGAACGCGCTCGATCGCGTGCTACGCGCGCGCTGTACCGTGCTGCTCGCGCAGAGTGGCGAAGAAGCGCTCGCGTTGCTCGAACAGCATCAAGAGGTGGCCGCGATCCTCGCGGATCTCCGCATGCCGGGGCTGCCGGGCGCCGAGCTCCTCGCGCGCGTCTCGCAGCTGCGACCGTCGTGTCGTCGCGCCGTCGTCACCGGGTACCCGGAGTCCGACGAGCTGATCTCCGCGATCAACGCCGGTCATCTGCACTACGTGATCACCAAGCCGTGGAAGCTGACTGACCTGCTGCAGGTCGTCGATCAGCTGGTCCACACCTACAAGCTCGAGCGCGACAACAGCCGCCTGCTCGAGGAGCTGCGCGCCGTCAACACGCAGCTGCGCGACCACGAGCGGATCCTCGAGGCGCAGCTCTCCGAGCGCGGCCGCGAGATCAGCGCCGCCACCGAGCAGCTCGCGCAGATGGGCAACCAGCTCGACGCGCTCACGCTGCGCGATCCGCTGACCGGCCTGTACACGCACCGCGCGTTCCAGGAGCGGCTGCGCGAGGAGGTCGCGCGCGCGATGCGCTACAGCCAGCCGATGTCGCTCTTGATCGCGGACATCGATCAGTTCGCGAGCGTCAACTACGACCTCGGCTACCAGGCCGGCGACGACATCCTGCGCCGCATGGCCGTGATCCTCCAGGAGGACGAGTCTCCGGATCGCGTCCGCAGCTCCGACATCGTCGCGCGCTACTCCGGCGAGGAGTTCGTGCTGCTGCTCCCCGAGACCGCAAAGCCGGGCGCGCTGACGAAGGCCGCCCGCCTGCGCGATGCCGTCGCGGCCTCGAGCTTCGCGGCGAACCGCAAGCTGACGCTGTCGATCGGCGTCGCGTGCTTGCCGGAGGACGCCGCCGATCCCGAGGGCCTGCTGACCGCTGCCGAGGCCGCTCTGCGCGGCGCCAAGCGCGGTGGCCCCGGCCGTATCCACTTCTTCTCGTCGGGCGATGCCGGCCCCGCAGCGCAGCGCAGCCGGCCGTTCGGGCGCGTGCGCGAGGCCGAGGTCGATCGGTTCCGCCCGTATCAGGAGCGCATGAACGAGGTGACCGCGATCCTCAATCGCGATCGCTCGCTGTCGTGCTTGCTCGTCGACCTGTCGCGGCTGCATCGCGTCGAGCTCGACCTCGGCGTCGCGCACCACAGCGAGATCTACGACCACGCCGCCGCCGTGCTCGATCGGCTGCGCGGGGCCGTCCTCGATCCCGCCGACATCATCTGCCGCTCCGGCGACGGCGACGGCTACCTCGTGATCCTCGCGCCGCGCGGCGCGCATCGCATCGACCTCGAGTCGCTCGCGCAATCCGTCGAGCGCGCGGTCGAGGAGGCGCTCGCGCCGATGGTCACCGAGGTGCTCCGCGAGGCACCGCGCATCACGGTCGGCCACGCGCGCGTGCTCGGCAACTCGCTCGTTCGCCCCGAGCGCCTCACGGCCCGTCTCGTCAGTGACGCCGGTGCGAACGCGCGCAACCTCCGCGAGCGCAAGGCGCACCGCGATCGCACGACGCTCCAGGACGTGATCCTCGGCGAGGGCCTGACCAGCGTCTACCAGCCGATCGTCGATCTCGGCACCGGCGACATCTTCGCGTACGAGGCGCTGTCGCGCGGTCCGCGCGGCACCGGCTTCGAGTCGCCCGCGACGCTGTTCGCGATCGCCGACGAGGTCGATCTGACCGTCGAGCTCGACCGCGCATGCTTCCGCGGCGCCCTCCGCAACGCGATGACGCTCGAGCCCGTGCACCGGCTGTTCGTGAACTTGCTGCCGATGTCGTTCTACGACTCGGCGTTCATCGAGGTCGAGGTCGGCAATCTGCTCAGCGCGGCCGGCCTCACGCCCGCGAACATCGTCTTCGAGATCACGGAGCGTCTCGCGATCGAGAACTTCGCGTCGTTCAAGCGCGCGCTCGCGTCGTACACGGCGATGGGCTTTGGCGTCGCGATCGACGACGTCGGCACGCGGCACTCGAACCTCGAGACCGTGATGTCGCTACGCCCGCACTTCATCAAGATCTCCGACGTGCTCGTTCGCGGCATCGCCCGCTCGACGGTGAAGCGCGAGATGCTGCGCTCGCTGCGCCACATCGCCGAGACGATCGACGCCGTGATGATCGCCGAGGGCATCGAGCACGTCGAGGACGTCCTCGCGCTGCGCGACCTCGGCCTGCGCTACGGCCAGGGCTATTACATGGCGCGCCCGGGCCCGCCGTTCCCGACGCTGCCCGACTACGTGCGCGCCGAGCTGCGCTCGATCACGCCGGCGACCCAGCCGACCGGTCACGCGCGCGTCGCCCACGACGAGGACGACGACGACGACAACCTCGCGGTGCCCGTCGCGGTCCCCAAGGTGATCCCTCGCAACGTGTTCGGCCGCGCCGAGGACGAGATCACGAGCGACTTCTCGCTCCCCGGGTTGGAGCGTCCGCGTCCGCGAGCGAGCGAGCCGCCGACCGAGCCGCCGCCCGTGTCGAACGCGCCCGCGACGCCGCCTGCATCGCCTCCCTCGCCGTGGCAGCCGCTCAGCGATGACGAGGCAACCGGAGAGGCACTGCTGTCCAGCCTAAAGCGCGCAGAAAACGCGCCCGAAGGCGAGCCAGGACCGGGGCGACCGGGTTTAAACTGACGCGGTCCTCATGGACCGTAACGCGTTTCACAAGCTCTTAGCTTTCGGCATCGAACGCGGCGTCTCCGACATCCACTTCGAGGTCGGGTACCCGCCACACTACCGGTTGCACGGCGAGCTGCTCGGCGCGATCAAGGTTCCGCCGCTGACGGCTGCGGATACCGAGTCGATCGCGCGGATGATCCTCGAGGACCGCAGCATCTCCGTCGACTTCACGCGCCGGTTCTCCGAGATCGACGTCAGCTACTCGCTCGCGCAGCGCGGTCGGTTCCGCGCGTCGATCTTCCGCCAGCGCGGCGCGGTCGGCATCGTCATGCGCCTGATCCCGATCCAGGTGCTGTCGATCGAGCAGCTCAACCTGCCGCCCGTCCTCGCCGAGATCGCCGATGCCCGCCGCGGCCTCGTCCTCGTCACCGGCGCGACCGGCAATGGCAAGACGACGACGATGGCGGCGATGCTGCGCTACATCAACGAGACGCGGCACGCGCACATCGTCACGATCGAAGATCCGATCGAGTTCATCCACGAGCCGCAGAAGTGCATGATCATCCAGCGCGAGGTCGGCGCGGACACCGAGAGCTTCCGCGACGCGATGACCGCCGCGATGCGCCAGGATCCCGACGTCATCCTCGTCGGTGAGATCCGC
>JAFAOG010000161.1 GCA_019237945.1 Deltaproteobacteria bacterium
TGGGACGACGTCAGCCAGTACGGCGATGTGTTCGGCGCGGACACCGAGGGCTACGGTCACTTCGGCGTCGGCCGCAAAGGCTTCGGCCTCGGCGGCGGCTGCGATCACGAGCCGTGCGGCACGATCCCCGGCTCGGGCGGCTACGGCACGATCGGCACCGGCAAGCACGCGGGCGGCGAGTACGGCATCGGCGGCACCGGCACCGGTCCGAACGGCCGCGGCCATCAGGCGTCCGTGCCGAAGCCGCACTTCGGCGATGCGACGGCGATCGGCGACTACGACAAGGACATCATCCGCCGCTACATGCGCCGCAATGAAAGCAAGCTGCAGTACTGCTACGAGAAGCAGCTGCTCGCGCACCCGGGCATGGCCGGCGAGATCCAGATCCAGTTCTTCATCATGCCGAACGGCGCCGTGAACTCGTCGACGGCGAAGGGCTTCGACAGCGAGGTCGCGAACTGCGTCGCCGATGTCGTCGGTCACATCGAGTTCCCCGCGCCGAGGGGCGGTGGCGTGCAGGTCAACTACCCGCTGACGTTCCACGCCGCCGGGCAGTGAGCCGCCACGTGCTCGGCTGCGCGCCGACGACGCGACGAAACAGCGTCGAGAAGTGCTGGGGCGAAGCGCAGCCGATGTCGTAGGCAATTTCGGTCAGCGTCGAGTCGCTCTCGACGAGCAGTCGCTTCGCCAGCCGCACGCGCGCGGCGTCGAGCTCCTCCTGAAACGAGGACCCGGCGCCGCGCAAATCGCGTTGTAGCGATCGCGGAGCCCGCGAGACGGCGCGCGCCGCGCGCGGCAACGACGCATCGCCGAGATGCCCGTCGAGCCAGCGCCGCAGCTGCAGCAGCACCGGCGACATCCCGCTTGCCGTCTCGAGCGCCGCATCGAGCGTCGCGACCGCCTCCGACGCGCGCAGCCACGCCCCCGCCGCGCGCAGATCGTCGAACACGCGCACCGGATACGGCGAGCCGGCGACCTGATAGAAGCCGGCGACCGTCGCGCCGAGCAGGCCGGGCGGGCGCACGAGCGCGAGCCGCGTCACGCAGGTGCGAAACGTGTCGAAGTTCGCGCGCAGGTAGCGCGTCAGCACGCCGAACGCGCGCGGGTCACCGGCCTCGAGCCGGCGCACGTCGACGAGCGAGGCGTGCGGCACGGCGTCGAGCTCGAGCGACAGCAGCGGCACGATGCGGCGGATATCGGTCTCGGTCGGCGCGCCCCACAGCGAGAAGCCCCACAGCGTCGGACGCGCGCAGAACACGATCGCGCGCGGCACGACAACGTACGCGCCGGCCGGATCTTGCCGGTACTCCTCGACGTCCGCCGCGGGCTTCACCCGCCCGAGCTTAGTTCTTCAGGAAGTCCTGGATCACCTTCGTCGGCTTCTTCGCGACGATATCGACGGCGATCTGCTTCTTGATGTGCATCTGCGCGTTGACGAGCATCACCGTGTGCGCGCCCGCCGACAGCGGCAGCGCGCGCTGCGGCGTCTGCAGGTGGGTCGACTTGCCGTCGACGATGATCTCGCACGGCGGCTTGCTCGAGATCATCAGCACGCCCGACCCGGCCGGGGCCGACTCGACCGCGCGCGGCGCAGGCGCCGCCACGTGCTGCGGCTCGGCCTGCGGCTGCGCCTTGTGACGCGGCGCCGGCGTCTCCTGCTTCGGCTGCACCATCGCCGTCACGTGCTCCGCGCTCGCCTTCGGCGCGGGCGCGGGCGCCGCGGCAACGGCCGGCTGCGCGCCTTCCTTGAGCGGCAGCGTGACGGCGAGCGTGTTGAGGCCACCCGTCGGCACGTGCACGAGCTGCGTCTCGCGGCCGACCATCGTCAGCGCGATGTCGTGCGGCTTGCTGACGTCGAGCGACAGCGTCATCGGCGTCTGGCCGACGATGTCCGCCTTGTCGCCGTCGACGAGCGTCACGAACGCACCCGGCGGCATCGACGACACCGGAATCTGCAGCTGCTGCGACGCAGTCGGGGCCTTCGGCGCCTCCACGGGCGCGGCGACCGGCTGGGTCTGAGCAACGGCGGGCGTCGGCGCTTCGGCCGGAGCAGGAGCGGGAGCAGGAGCGGTGGGCTGCGCGGCAACCGGCGCGGGCGCGGTGGGCTGCGCGGCCACAGGCTCGGCAGCGGCGGGCTGCGCGGCGACCGTCGGCGCGGCGTGCTTCGGCGACGACTTCGAGCGCGTCGCGAGATAACCGACCGTCGCGAACACCGCGGCAACCAGCAGGCCGAGCGCGGCGCGCGACGCGAGCTTGCTCTTCACGGGCAGCTCGAAGTTGGTCGTGTGCGCGCTCGTCATCTCGGGGTTGGAGTCCCAGTCGATGTCGAAGTCGCCGGCCTGCTCGGCCTCGAACGACTTGCGCGCAGCCTCGACGAGCGGGTTGACCGCGCCGGGCTTCGCCGGCTTGGCGAGCACGTCGTGCGCGTGGTCGGTCGGCGTCGGCGGCGGCAGCGGGGTCGCCTCGTAGTCGTGCGCGTCGCTGCGATCGACGGGCTCGAGGTCGACGAGCTCGAGCGGCGCGGTGACGTGCGGCGCGTCGGCGGTCGGCGTCTTCGCCTTCGTCGTGAACATCGCGGCGGCGGCCGCGGCAACCGGCGGCACGGTCTTCACCGGGCCCACGGCCTTCGTCGGGACCGGCGGACGCGTGCCGCTCGCGGTGCGCGACGGCGGCGGCAGCTTCGCGTTGCTCGGGCGCGCGGTCGGCAGCTTCGGCAGCGCTGCGTTCGCGGCGGCGTTCGCGCGGGCGAGCTCCTCGGCCTCGCGCGCCTCGGTGACCGCCTTCTCGTGCGCGTTGACGACCTTGTCGTCCACCGGATCGCCGGCCATCACCGAATCGATCTTCGCGAGCCACGCGGGCGACGGCTTCTCGGCAGCCGCCTCGATCGCACCGGTCGGCACCGTCTCGTCCGGCGCGGCCGGCTCGTGGTGATAGACGCTCGGAAACGACGGACCCGACGCGGGCACCGCCCAGCCATCGGGATCCGGCTGCATCGCCGGCTTCTGCGCGGCGGCCTGGATCACCGGCATCGGCGGCGGGATCGTCTGCGTGCTCGCACGCGCCGTCGGGATCGGCGGCGGCACGGCCTTGAGCTTGGTGCGCGTGCCGGAGGCGGCGCGGCGGATCGGCAGCGGCGTCGGGTCACCGCCGTTGGGCGACAAGCCCAGCGTGGCGGCCTCGATACGAGGCTGCGATTCAGTCGAGTCCATCTCCACGCGGCCGGTCTGCTCGGTCTGCGACATCTGGTACCCCCGGTGTTGCGTCGAGCAGGTTGGCTGACAGCGCCGCTGACGTAAAGCGAAAAGCGAAGGGCCACCGCGTGTAACACTTCGCAATCCGTGCACTAATTGCCAACCGCGCACCTCAGATCGTGTGAGAACCCTGTCAGATCTGGCGCAATTATGTAAACGGTTGGCGGGACCGTAGCAGCGCGCCCCGTCCCGTCCCGGATATGCCCACTGCCGTGGGCTGCAGCTTTGATTTCTACATTGCGCTCGATGGTCACGGCCTGAACGGCTTCGAAGGATTCGCGGGAGTGGCGCGCCTCGCGTGCGATCCCGACGCGGATCGCTGGGAGCCCGAGGTCCGCTTCTACGATGGGATCGCCGGCGGGCATGCGGTGCAGCTGTCGCCGCAAGGCACGGTCGGATTTCTCGGCAACCTGAGCCAGCAGCTCGTGTTCTTCGATCCGAGAACGCTGCGCGAGCTCGCGCGCACCTCGACACTCGCGTTCCGCGCGCCGAAGCTGTTCTACGAGAGTCAGACGCACGTCGTGTGGCTCGATGAAGATCGGTTCGTCACCGCGATTGGCGCGGAGCTGTGGCGGTTCTCGCTGCGCGATCTGTCGAGGCCCGAGGTCCTCGGCGCGCACGGCGTCACGCTGCCGCACGCGATCAAGCGTACGCCGAGCGGCCGCTACCTCGTCTACGGCGCGATGGATGTCGAGCACACGTTCGCGAACCAGCTCGGCGTGTTCGATCTGCAGACCGGCACGCATCGCGTGATCGAGCTGCCGGCGACCGCGTGGCACCTCGGCATGCATCCAACGCGCGACGTCTGCTACGTGCCGACGCAGCGCTGCATCCCGCAGGACGGCGACTTCACCGAGTACGCGATCGCGCACTTCAAGAACTACCTGTTCGAGATCGACGTCGCCGGTGCGAAGGTCGCGCGCCACCTGGCGATCCCGAAGGACCTGCCGGGCGCGCTGACGAGCGACGTCGTCGTCACCGAGGACGAGGTCATCTACAACGTGTGCGCGGCCGGCGTGCTCGCGCGCGTCAAGCTCGCCGACTTCGCGCACGTGACGTGGGTCGACGAGCGGCCCGGGCCGCGCGAGCAGCTGCGGGCGTGGCGCGCCGGCGTCGGCAACCTCGTCGAGATCCTGTCGCGCGTAAATCTTCCGACGGCGACGCACTGGTTCGTCAAGGCGCTGCGCGTCGCGGGCGGCAGCGCGGTTGACGGCAGCTACGGCCTCGGTCTCTCGCCGGATCGCCGATTTCTGCTGAGCGCGCACCGCGGCCTCAACGAGGTCATCGTCTATCGCTATCCGTCGCTCCAGGTTCATCGCCGCGTCGCGTTTCCGCCGATGCGCGCGTTCTACAAGCACCTCGGCCGGCTGGCCGATACGCGCCTCGGCTTTCACCACGCGGTGCTGCGATGAGCCGGTTCACGCCGATCGCGAACGCGTCGTCGTTTCGCCGGATGGCGGCCGGGATGTGGCGGTCGCCGCGCGATCCGTCGATCTACGGCCAGATGGATGTCGATGCCACGCGTGCGCTCGCGTTTCTCGCGGAGCAACCGGAGCGCGTCACCGTCACGCATCTCGTCGCGCGCGCCGTCGCGCTCGCTCTGCGCGAGCAGCCCGAGATCAACGCGAAGGTCCGGTTCTGGGGCCGCCTCGAGCAGCGCGCAACAATCGATCTGTTCGTCACCGTCGCGACCGGCCGCGATCTCAGCGGGGCGCGCATCGACGAGGCCGACACGAAGACGCTGACGCAGCTCGCGCGCGAGGTCGGCGATCGCGCCGGCCGCATTCGCAACGGCGACGACAAGGACTACGCACGCACGCGCTCCGCGATGAAGGCGATGCCGTGGTGGCTCGCGCGCCCGACGACGCTGCTCACCGACGTCCTCGTCAACGAGCTGCACGTCCAGCTGCCGGGCACGCCCGCCGATCCGTTCGGCTCGGCGATCATCACGAGCGTCGGCATGTTCGGCATCGACGCGGCGTTCGCCCCGTTCGTGCCGCTCGCGCGGTGCCCGATGCTGATCCTCGTCCCCGAGGTTCGCCCGCGGCCGTGGGCGGTGGGCACGACCGTCGAGGTCCGCCCCGTGCTGCGCCTGTGCGCGACGTTCGATCACCGCATCATCGACGGCGCCGCCGCGGGCCGGTTTGCCGCGCGCCTGACCGCCCTGTTCGAGTCACCGCAGCAGCTCGCGTAGTACGATATCGGCGTGGGTGAGCCGTTCGGCAACTACACCATCCTGGAGAAGCTCGGCTCCGGGGGGATGGCGGCCGTCCACATCGCCGAATCGACGACGCTGCGCAAGCGCGTCGCGCTCAAGCGCCTGCACGCGCATGTCGCGGAGAACCGCGAGCTCGTGCGGTCGTTCATCCACGAGGCGCGGCTCGCGCGTTACCTGAACCACATGCACATCGCGCGGACGTTCGACTTCGGCAAGGTCGGCGACACGTACTTCATGGCGATGGAGCTCGTGCCGGGCCCGAACCTGACGCAGCTGACGAAGCAGGTGAAGGCGACGGTCGGCACGATCCCGCTCGCCGTCATCCTCCACATCATCGCGCAGATCCTCGACGCGCTCGACTACGCGCACAACCTCACCGACGAGCACGGCGAGCCGCTCGACATCATCCATCGCGACATCTCACCGCCGAACATCATCGTGTCGAACACCGGCACCGTGAAGCTGATCGACTTCGGCCTCGCGAAGGCCGCGCGCTCGTCGATCCAGACGCAGGTCGGCACGATCAAGGGCAAGTTCAGCTACATCGCGCCGGAGTACCTCAACGGCCACCTCGATAACCGCGTCGACATCTGGGCCGTCGGCGTGATCGCGTGGGAGCTGCTGACGATGCGGCGGCTGTTCGACTCGCCGACCGACATCGACGTGCTCGACCTCGTGCGCAACCACGTGATCGTGCCGCCGTCGCGCTACAACCGCGAGGTCACCGGCGAGCTCGACGCGATCGTGCTGACTGCGCTCGAGCGCGATCCGCGGCGGCGCTGGCAGTCGGCGGCCGCGATGCGCGTCGCGTTGCGCAACTGCGTTCGCGAGCTCGGCATCGAGATCACCGATCGCCGCGTGCTGCAGTGGGTCGAGTGGGCGTTCTCGCAGGACCCCGACCGCGCCGAGACCAGCGGCATGAACGAGCTGATGGACCTGCTCGACACCGGCGAGGCCGAGCCAAGCGTCGAGACCAGTGCTCCGACGACACCGGGCGTTCGCGCGCCATCCGGGGTCCGCACGCCGAGCGGGATCAAGCGCCCGAAGCTGCCGACGCCCGTCGTCGGCGCGCAGATGGTCAAGCGACGCCGTGGCCGCCGGCTCGTATGGCTGCTGCTAGTCGCGTTGCTCGGCGGCGGCGCGTACGCCGCGTACTACTACGATCTGATCCACCGACTTCAGTAGGGATCCTTCGAGATCGCGAGCACCCACGCGCGCCACGTCGGCTCGAAGTCGGCAAGCTTTTCGCCGAGCACTGCCTCGAGCGCGGCCTGACCGCTCTCGTCCTTCGTGTCGGCCTTGAACTTCTCGTAGAACGCGTGGAGCTGTCCGTGCTCCTGCAGGTAGTAGCAGAGGTAGCGCGCCTGCGCGTACGCGTCCCAGTCGGCGCCGTAGAACTCGTCGGTCGTCGTGTGCAGCAGCTTCGCGAGCGTCGGCAGCGTCTTCTTCGTGATCTCGCGCTTGAGCTCGGGGAGTCGCCAGTTGACGTGGCCGATGATGTGGCCCTTCGACTCGCCCGGATACTCGTAGAGTGACGCGAGCCCTTCATTGAACCAGCTCGGCACGCCGGGGAAGTTCTTCTCCATGTACGGATGCACGAGCTCGTGCGACAGCGTGCCGAGGCCGTTCGCGTTCATGATCATCGCGCTGTGCTCGGGCGAGTAGTAGCCGAACGGCGTGTCGGGCGTGTCGTCGAAGTACTTCTTCGCGCCGGCGCGGAACGACTTCTCGTTCCTGAACAGCCACACCTCGATCAGCTTGTCGGGGCGCTCGGGGAAGAAGTCCTTTTCGAGCAGCGCGGTCTTGCTGCGCAGAAACCCGGTCGCGATCCGGCGCGTCTCCTTGACGCCCATGTCACCGACGACGACAAACGGCGACTCGACCAGCACCGTCATCGTCGTGCCCGCGAGCTGCTTTTCGAGCACCGCGGCGCGGTCTTCGAGGTCCTGCTTGGAGGGCGAGGCGGCCGCGACCGCCGCGGAGCACATCACGAGGAGAAGGGCCTTCGTCATTCGAGCCTCCAACGCACGACAATTCCAAAGGATCTGATCCCAAGGACGTAACTCGTGGCGGTGTCCCGCCGTACTAGGATGTATCGATGCTGGTGCTAGTTGCACTGCTGGTCGTCGCGGCGATCGAGATGACGATCCGCAAGCAGAGCCTTCATTGGGGCAGCTTCGGGGCGGGCATCGGTGCGGCGGCGGGCGTCGTGGCGCTCGGCGCGGCGTGGCTGGCGACCGGCGGCTGGACCGACTACCCGGGCCCGCCGATGGTGGCGCTCGTGTTCGCGGGATGCTTTGCATTCGCGGCGGAGATCGTGCTGCGCGGCTGGATCGTGCAGCGCGCGCTCGAATTTCGGGCGCCGGCGTGGCTCGCGATCGTCATCGGAGCGGCGGTCGAGGCCGTGCTGCTGCCAGGCGGCGTTGGCGCCGGCGTGTTCGGCATCGGGCTTGGCCTCATGTACGTGCGCGGAGGGCTGCGAGCGCCGGTGTGCGCGCGCGTCGCGTTTGCGTGCGGCGCAGTGCTGCTCGGCCTCGTATAGAATGAGCGGATGCGCTGGGCTCTGCTGCTGCTGTTGCTGCTAGGAGCAGCACCGCCGCCGCGCGGCCACACGTTCGGGATCCAGCTCCACCTCGCGAGCGACGACCGCGGTCCCGTCGTGTCGGAGGACTTCATCGCCGAGCAGCTCGCCGCCGCGAACAAGCACTTCGAGCCGCTCGACATCGGCTTCGAGATCGTCGGTGTCGATGCGCTGCCCGCGTCGGCCGTGCACGTCGAGACGCGCTCCGATCGCGACGGACTCGCGACCGACCGGCTCGGCGGCAAGCTGATCCACGTGTTCCTCGTCGGTCAGCTCGACGACGTCGATGACGAGGACCGCATCGACTTCGGCGTCACGTGGCACGCCAAGCACGACGATCGCAAGTACGTCATCGTCGCGTCGCAGGCGCTGCCGCGCACGCTGGCGCACGAGCTCGGGCACTTCTTCGGGCTGCCGCACTCGAGCTATGCGATCAGCATCATGAACAAGACCGAACGCAAAGAGCCACCTCAAGACCAGAGGACATTCGCCGACGAGGAAATCGCGGCGATGCGTCCGGTATTGAGGCGGCTCTTGCGTGACAGGGTAATTGTCGACGTGCGCTGACTAGCGGCTGTAGCCGAGGTCGCTGCCGACCCCGTAGCCGCTCGACTGCGACGTACCGAAGTTCTGGGCCTCGCCGCCGATCTCGTCCTTCGCCTGGTCAGCGAAGCTGCGGACCTTCTCCTGCGCGCCCGAGAACAGGTCGCGCAGCGTGCCCTTGATGCCATCGAGCGTCCATTCACCGCCACGCTTGTTGTGGGCGTAAGCGACGCCGCCGATCGCGGCCAGACCGAGCAGGGTGCGAATCTTCATGATGCATTCCTCCTTATCTGACTGGAGTAGAGGCAAGCCGCGTGCCCGCGATCTCAGAGATCGCCGGTGATCACGCGACGTAGCGTCGCCTCGTCGATGTTGCTGCCCGAGAGCACGATCGCGACGGTTTTACCCGCGAGCTCTTCGCGGAGCGCGAGCAACCCAGCGAGCCCTGCTGCGCCCGCACCCTCGGCGAGGTTGTGCGTCGTGCGCATGAGCACGCGGATCGCCTCCGCGATCAGGGACTCCGGAACCTTCACGAAGCCGGTCAGCCCTTCGAGCAGGGCAGGCCACGTCAGGTCGTAGGTCGCGCGCGTCGCGAGGCCATCGGCGAATGTCTGGGCCGAGTCGCGCGTGAGGCGCGTTTTCGCATGCCACGAGTCGTGGATCGCGGCGGCGTTCGCGGCCTGGACGCCGTACACGCGCACGTCGGGCCGCAGCGCACGCGCGGCAACGAGCGAGCCGACTGCCTGCGATCCGCCGCCGACCGCGACCACGATCGCATCGAGCTCGGGAGCTTGCTCGCACAGCTCGGCGCCGAGCGTGGCCGCGCCGGCGATGATCGTCGCGTCGTTCGTCGAGTGCGCGAGCATCATGCCGCGGTCCAGCACGACGCGCTTCGCCACCTCGACCGCCTCGTCGTAATCGCGGCCGGCCTCGATCAGCTCGGCGCCGTAGCCGCGCATCGCCGCATTCTTCTCGGGATTGTTACCGTGCGGCACGCAGATCACGACCGGGACGCCGAGCTCCGCTCCCGCCCACGCGAGACCGGCGCCGTGATTGCCGCGCGTCGCCGCGACCACGCCGCGCGTCTTCTGCGCCGGCTCGAGCGCGGTCATGAACGCGATCGCATTGCGTGCCTTGAACGCATTCGTCGGGAGATGATTCTCGTGCTTGACGAGCACGCGGATGCCGAGGCCGACCGCCTCGTCGAGCGGCGCGTAGTGACGCAGCGGCGTCGGCTGGAGGTAGGGCGCGATCCGCCTGCGCGCCGCGACAACGTCGTCCCACGTGATCGGCCAACTCACGCCTACCTGGTAGCATGACGGCCATGGAAGTGTTCTTCCTGATGATGGGCCTCTGGCTCGTCGTCGCTGTCGCGCTCGGCATGCGCCGCCCGCGCGGCCTCGGCGGGGCCGCCCTGCGCGCCCGTCTCGACGCGGTCTACGGCGAGCCTCACGAGCTGGTGCAGGTGTCGCCGGCGGCGTTTCCGGAGGCCGACATGGACTTCTACGACCGCGCGAAGAAGGAGCTCGAGCAGAAGCGCTACCGGTGGCTCGCGGACGTCGAGGACCTCACGCTGTCGCGGATCTATCCGCAGAACCGCACGTTCTTGCGGCTGTTCGTCGATGCGGGCCAGATGATCCGCGCGAGCGCGTATCACCTGCATCCGCGCGGCGTCGTGATCTCGCTGCTCCAGCTCGTGCAGCTCTATCCGCGGCACCTGCGCGTGATCGAGCTCGTCAGCGAGATCGGCGGGCAGTTCCTCGTCACGTCGAACACGCACGGTGTCGATCGGCTCGAGCCGCCGCCCGAGGCCAAGGTCGAGCGATTGCCGCTGAACACGCGCATGCTCGACGTCGTCGCCAAGCACGAGGCGCGCATCACCGAGTACCTGCGCGCGCATCCCGAGCGCACGCCGACGCACTTCGAGACGCTCGACGACATGCTGGCTTCGATCGCGCGCGCCCACGTCGTGATGGCGCGCCACCGCCAGAAGGTCGGCGGGCTGTCGCGCGACGAGCTCGAACGCCTCAAAGGGCGTCCGCTATCGGCGGCGGAAGAAGCGTTTTTGCGCGAGGTCCAGCAGAAGCCGGACTAATCGTCCCGCTGCGCGGGATTCCTTCGGCTGAGGTGGGTCGTGCTTCGCACGCCCTCGATCCCTCGCCTCAGTCGCACACGGGCGCCTTCCAGGTGCCCGTGATGTTGACGGCGTTGCCGGTGCCGTCGGTGCCGCCCGCGGTGATCGTGCCGTCGATCTCGTCGGGCTTGCTCTGCGCGTTGAGGTGGAACGTGTCGATGTGGAACGTGCCGACGATGTTGCCGACGCCCTCCGCACCCATGTTCGCGGCGGCCTGACCCGACACGTTCGGCGGCGACGTCATCACGATCGGAATGTCGGCAGGCGCCGGCAGCGTCGCGACCATCTTCTTGTCGCTCGGCTGCGACGTGAAGATGCCGACGGTCGCCGCGACCTTCACGCTGTTGTCGGTGCAGTCGGTGCCGGGGCCCGCGACGAGGAAGTCGATGCGCCAGCCGCGGACCATCGTGCCCGCGCCATCGGCGCCGTCGAACGAGGTCGCGGTCGCGGACTTCGTCGTGAGCGTTGGACCCATCAGGGTCGCTTCGCCCGTGCCCTTACCGCTGCTGCAGGCCGCGAGGGCCACACAAACGCACGCCAGTCGATGCATGCGGGGAACCTATCAGACCCCCGTGCGATCGTGCGAGCTGGATGAGGCTGCTCCACACATCCGACTGGCACCTCGGGCACACGCTGAAGGACGTGGCGCGCGAGCAGGAGCACGCCGCCTTCCTGGCCTGGCTGCTCGCGGCATGCACGCGCGAGGCGCCGGACGTGCTCGTGATCACGGGCGATGTGTTCGACAGCGCCACGCCGCCGGCGAGCGCGGAACGAATGTGGTTCGAATTCCTCGCCGCGGCGCGCCGGCAACGCCCGGCCATGGACATCATCGCGATCGCGGGCAACCACGATTCGCCGGGGCGGCTCGGCGCGGCGAGCGCGGTGCTGCGCGAGCTGGGCGTCCATGTCGTGGGCTCGCTGCCGCGGCTCGATGATGGCTCGCTCGACCTCGAGCGCGTGCTGCTGCCGGTCGCGGGCGGCGCGGGGCTCGTCGCGGCGGTGCCGTTTCTGCGGCCGGCGGACGTGCCGGCGGAGCTCGAGGATCCACTCGCCACGATCTATGGAGAGGTCGTCGCGGCGGCGCGTGCGGGGCGGCGTGCGGATCAGGCGCTCATCGTGCTCGGGCACCTGTACGTGACGGGCGCGGAGCCGTCGGTGCTGTCGGAGCGGCGCGTCTCGATCGGGGGCGCCGAGTCGACGTCGCTGCGGCTGTTCCCGGATGACATCGACTACGTCGCCTTGGGGCACCTGCATCGTGCGCAGCGCGTCGGGCGCGAGTCGGTGCGCTACGCGGGGGCGCCGATCGCGCTCGCGATCGACGAGGCGAATTATCGGCATCAGGTCGTCGTCGTCGAGTTTGCGGGCGGGCGGATGCAGTCGGCGCGCGCGGTGCCGGTGCCGCAGACGGTCGGCATCGTGAAGATCACGGGCACGCTCGTCGAGGCGCTCGCCGCGTTGGCGTCGCTGCCGCCGCGCGCCGATGGGCCGGTGCCGTACCTCGAGGTTGTCGTCACGCTGGACCGGCCGGAGCCGCGGCTGCGCACGACGATCGAGAGCGCGCTCGACGGCAAGCACGCGCGGCTGGTCGCGTTGCGCGTCGAGGCGACGGGCGATGGGGCCGCGCTCGCCGATCGGGTCAGCGCGCGCCGGCTCGCCGAGCTCGATCCGCGCGACGTGTTCGGGCGCCTGTGGGCGCGCGACCACGCGGAGCCACCGCCGGCCGACGTGCTCGCCGGCTTCGAACGGCTGCTCGCCGAGGTGGAGGGCGCGCGATGACGGTGCTCGCCGACGTGGAGGGCGCGCGATGACGCCCGATTCCGAGGTGCGCGCGTGAAGATCCTCGCGATCCGCGGCTGCAACCTCGCGAGCCTCGCGGGCGAGTTCGAGATCGATCTCGCGAAGGGGCCGCTCGGCGCGGCGGGCGTGTTCGCGATCGTCGGCCCGACGGGCGCGGGCAAGTCCACGCTGCTCGATGCGATGTGCGTCGCGCTGTTCCAGCGCACGCCGCGGCTCGCGAACCGCAGCACCGTCGTCGTCGGGCGCGGCGATGACGATCCGACCGCGCTCGGCTCGCAGGACGTGCGGACACTGCTGCGCCGCGGCGCGAGCGCCGGCTGGGCCGAGGTCGACTTCGAGGCGGGCGATGCGCGCCGCTATCGCGCCCGCTGGTCGGTGCGCCGTGCGCGCAACGCGCTCGACGGCCGCTTCCAGGACGACCAGCTCTCGCTGACCGCGCTCGACGGCGAACGCCTCGGCGGCACGAAGACGGAGACGCTGCGCGAGATCCATCGCCGCCTCGGCCTGTCGTTCGATCAGTTCCGCCGCTCCGCGCTGCTCGCGCAGGGCGACTTCGCCGCGTTCCTCAAGGCCGAGGGCCGCGAGCGCTCGGAGCTGCTCGAGCGCATGACGGGCACCGAGATCTACTCGCGCCTCTCGGTCGCCGCGCACGCCCGCGCCGCGCTCATCGAGCAGCAGCTCCGCGCCCGCCACGGCGCCGCGCTCGCGATCGCGATCCTCGCCGACGACGCGCGCGCCGCCGCCGAGGCCGAGCTCGTGCTCGCCCGCGAGGCCCGCACCGCCGCGCGCACGCGCCTCGCCGCCGCCGAGCGCGCGGCCGCGTGGATCGCCGAGGCCACGCGTCGCGATCGCGCGCTCGCGGAAGCCGCCGCCGCCCGCACCGCCGCGGAGGCCGCGCTGCTCGCCGCCGAGCCGGAGCGCGTCGAGCTCGCGCTGCGCCGCCGCGCCGAAGCGCTGCGCCCCGCGTGGGACGACGCCGCC
>JAFAOG010000164.1 GCA_019237945.1 Deltaproteobacteria bacterium
CGCGCGGCATCGCGAGGACCTCGGCGATGTGCTCGCCGAACGCGGGGACCGTGAACGCCATCACGACCTGGCCGCCGATCGGCTCGAATGCCACGTCGTCGGCGAGCGCGACGATCGTCTCGCCGTCGCAGCAGACGCGGAGGCGCGAGTGCGGATGGGTGTCGTGGGGGAGGGCCTTCTTGAGCGCCTCGACCGACTTGCGGGCCTTCTGCAGCGGCAGGTCGGCCGCGAGCAGGTCCTTGGCCGCCTTCACCGCGACGAGGTCGCAGAACGTGTAGTAGAAGCGGCCGCCCTTGCGGACGGTGGGGCCGACAAACCCGGTCTGCATCCAGTAGCGCAGGCGCGACTCCTGGACGGCAAGGATGCGGGCGACATCGCGAATCGAATACAGCTCGATCATGGGGCTCTCCGCTGGGCTTCGACGTTCAGGGACAACAACAGCTCGGCGCCGCGGGCGCGGCTCTCGACATCGACGTGCGCGCCGGTCAGCTCGCAGCGCGCGGACTTCTTGGCCTCGGCGACCGCGATGCGGCGTGCGTGCTCGCGGCAGCGCTCGTCGGCGGCGTAAAGGAACGCGACGCGCTGGGCGGTCGACGAGTCGGGCGGATCGGAGATCCGGTCCGCGGTGCGGGCGAGGTCGACCGTCAGCATCGTCGAGCCGGCGTAGATGTCGCCCGCTAGCTCGCCCTCGTGCAGCACGCGCGCGGCGTCGTGCAGGATCTCGACGGCAACGGGTGCGAGACGTACCGAGACCTGGCGCTCGAACAGCGAGACGCGCCGGGCCATGGCCATCGGTTTTTTCGGTGGCAGGGGCTTGGGGGCGCGGCGCACGCGCCGTGGGGCAGGCATTGCCGAAAAATGGTAGAGGCCGCCGGCGGTGGGAGCCAATTTCCTTACATCCGCCGTGATACGCTGAGCGCGGCCCGTGACCCTCGACGTCAAGCGCTACCCGATCCTCGTCGTCGACGACGAGCAGGACAACCTCGATGCCTTCCGCTTCAACTTCCGGAAGACGTTCGACATCCTGACCGCGAACAGCGGTCCCGAGGCGCTCGGCATCCTGGCCGAGAAGGACGTCGCGGTCGTCGTGACCGACCAGCGGATGCCGAAGATGACCGGCGTCGAGCTGCTGCGCGAGGTCCGCGAGAAGCATCCCGACTCGGTCGGAATCATCCTCACCGCGTTCACCGATGTCGACGTGCTGATCGAGGCGATCAACCTCGGCCAGGTCTATCGCTACATCACCAAGCCGTGGGACGCGAAGGAAGTCCGCGGCGTGCTGCAGTACGCGATCGAGCGGTTCCACCTGCAGCGCGAGAACAAGAAGCTCGAGGCGCAGCTCGCCGAGTACACCGGCTACCTGAACCAGCAGCTGCACGGCGAGTTCGACTTCGGCAACATCATCGGCGAGAGCGCGGCGCTGCGCGAGGTGCTGCAGAAGGTCGAGCAGGTCGCGCCGACGTCGTCGACCGTGCTGCTGCGCGGCGAGACCGGCACCGGCAAGGAGCTCGTCGCGCACGCGATCCACATCAACTCGCCGCGCGAGGCCAAGCCGTTCGTGCGCGTCAACTGCGCGGCGCTCGCGCCGGGCGTGCTCGAGAGCGAGCTGTTCGGTCACGAGAAGGGCAGCTTCACCGGCGCGATGGAACGGCGGCGCGGCCGCTTCGAGCTGGCGGACGGCGGGACGCTGTTCCTCGACGAGGTCGGCGACCTGCCGATGGAAGTCCAGATCAAGCTGCTGCGCACGCTGCAGGAGCGCGAGCTCGAGCGCGTCGGCGGCAACGAGACGATCAAGGTCGACGTGCGCGTCGTCAGCGCGACGAACCGCAACCTCGAGAAGATGATCGAGGACGGCGAGTTCCGCGAGGACCTCTACTACCGATTGAACGTGTTCCCGATCAACCTGCCGCCGCTGCGCGATCGCCTCGAGGATCTGCCGGTGCTGGTCACGCACTTCGTCGGCAAGTTCGCGCGGCAGATGGGCGTCGGGCCGTCGCCGGCGCAGGCCGAGGCGATGGCGAAGCTGCGCGAGTACAACTGGCCGGGCAACGTGCGCGAGCTCGAGAACATCGTCGAGCGCGCGATGATCCTCGCCAAGGGCGGGCCGCTGCAGGCGAGTCACCTCGATTTCGGCAAGCGCACCGTATCGCCCGCGAACCAGTCCGGGCCCGTGCCGGCGGTGGCGCCGCTGCCCGCGGCCGCGCCCGGCGACGAAGGCAAGAGCCTCGCCGAGCGCCTGCTCGACAGCGAGCGCAAGGAGATCGTCGCGGCCGTCGAGAAGTCGCGCGGCAACATCGCGAGCGCGGCGCGCATGCTCGGCATCAACCGTTCGACGCTCTATTACCGGCTGCGCAAGCACGGCCTCGAGCACCTGCTGCCGACGAAGGTGCAGGTCGGCGGCGACGAGCCGAACGGCGGCGAGTCTTCGCCCGCGGGCTGAGCTACAGTCGCCGCGTGCGGTGCCTGTTCATCATCGATCCGCTCGACCGGCTCGCGCTCGCCGGCGATACGTCCTATGCGCTGATGCTCGAGGCGGCCGCGCGCGGCTGGGACGTGTGGACGTGCCAGATCGAGCACCTCGGCCTCGAGAGCAACGACGCCGTGTGCGACGCCGTCCCGACGATCGTGATGCCCGCGGCGACGCCGGCCGAAGCGTTCCAGGTCGAGGCGCGCTCGCACAAGCGGCTCGCCGACTTCGACGTCGTGCTGATGCGCAAGGATCCGCCCGTCGACGTCAACTACCTGCACGCGACGTGGATCCTCGATCACGCGCGCGGCAAGACGCTGCTCGTCAACGATCCGCGCGGCCTGCGCGAGCTCAACGAGCACCTCGCCGTGCTCGCGTTCCCCGAGCTGACGCCGCCGACGATCGTCACGCGCTCGACCGAACGGGTGCGCGCGTTCCAGCGCGAGCAGGGCGGGGCGATCGTCGTCAAGCCGGTCGACGGCTACGGCGGGCTCGGCATCTTCGTCGTGCGCGACGGCGATCCGAACGCGTCGTCGATCCTCGAGACCTCGACGGGCGCCGGCACGCGCTGGACGCTCGCGCAGAAGTTCCTGCCCGACGCGAGCAAGGGCGACAAGCGGATCATCCTCGTCGACGGCGAGCCGGTCGGCGCCGTGCTGCGCGTCCCCGCGGAGGCCGAGGCGCGCGGCAACCTGCACGTCGGCGGGCGCGCCGTGAAGGCCGACCTCGACGCGCGCGATCACGAGATCATCGCCAAGGTCGGCCCGTTCCTGACGTCGCACGGCCAGATCCTCGTCGGGCTCGACGTGATCGGCGGCATGCTGACCGAGATCAACATCACGTCGCCGACCGGCGTGCGCCACGTCTCGCGCCTCGAAGATCGCAACGTCGCGGCGCCGATCATGGACGCGTTCGAGCGGCTCGCGCGTGCGGTTCGCCGCTAGCCTGTTCGCGCTGTTCGCGCACGCGGCCTGCACGCCACCGCCGCGGATGACGGTGCCGCGCAGCGAGGCCGGCGTCGCGATCGGCACGATCACGCTGCGCCTCTCGAACGTGCACGTGCTCGTCGGCGAGCATCCCGTGCTCGTCGATACCGGCTCGCCGGGCGAGCACGACAAGCTCGTCGAGGGCCTGCACCGGCTCGGCATTCACCTCGACGACATCCGCTGCGCGGTCGTCACGCACGGCCACGCCGATCACGCGGGCAACGCGCGCTGGCTCCAGCAGCGCGGCATCACGATCATCGCGGGGCAGGGCGACCTGTGGCGCGAGATCGCGGGCGTCCACGGTCACCTCAAATCGACGAGCTTCTTCGCGACGCTGCTCAAGGCGATCATCCCCGGCCACTACCCGCCGCTCTGGCCCGACGTCCGCATCCACACGAATGGCCGCTACGACCTCGCATCCTGCGGCGTCGCCGGCGAGGTCATCGCGACGCCCGGTCACACGCAGGGATCGCTCGTCGTGCTCGTCGGCGGCGGCAAGGTCGCGCTCGTCGGCGATCTGTTCCGCGGCGGTGCGCTCGCCGGCTACGTCCATCCGCACGAGCCGAAGGAGCACTTCTACCAGGACGATCTCGTGCTCGCGCATCGCCGCATTCACGAGTTGCTCGCGCGCGGCGTCGAGATCTTCGTGCTCGGCCACGGCGGCCCGGCGCGCGCCGCGGACGTTCGCCGCGTGTTCGGTCCCTAGATCTTCTGCGCGAGCACCATGTACTGCGTGCCGAGCGGCGTGAAGTACACGAGGTTCTCGAACCAGCGCATGAAGCGCAGCGCGCGCGGGAAGATGAAGCGGTAGTCGGTGCGCACGATCTCGAAGCCGTTCTTCACGACGAGCCGGCGCGCCTCGGGCGGCGTCAGCGTGATCGCGTCCTCGTCGAACGCGCAGCGCGACATCACGTAGCGCGTCGCCGGGTTCCACGGGTTGTTCTCCCACAGCGCGAACAGGCCGCCGGGGCGCAGCGAGTCGCGCACGATCGAGACCGCCTCGTCGCGTTCGGCCGGTGCGATGTGGTGGAAGACGCCGTTGCAGTACGCGACGTCGATGTTGCCGGCGGGCTTGTACGTCGAGAGCGGCGCGTACGACACGCCGTCGACCGCGTGGCGCTTGAGTGCCTCGGCGATCGTGCCTTCCGAGACGTCGGTGCCGACCGCGCTCGTCGCGCCGAGGCCGGAGAGCAGCATTGGCGTGGTCAGGCCGTCGCCGCAGCCGAAGTCGAGCACGTGGTTCGCCTTGACCTCGAGCTTGTCGAGGCACTTCGCGAGCCAGGCGACGCGGCCGGCGGCGAAGTAATCGCGCGACTCCCCGGAGGCCGACAGCGACTTCGCGAGCTCCTCCTCGTAGGTCGTCGTGTACTGATCGAACTGCTGAGCCATGCGCTGGTAGGCGCGTGCATACCACTGGTCAGGCCGTCGTAGACGAGGAGTTACGTGCGATGTGATAGCGTGCACGCCGATGTCGACCGACTGGAACGAGGTGCAGCGCGCGCACTACGACGGGTTCGTCGACGAGTACGACAAGGAAGGCGCGCGGCGCGCCCGGGGCTACGTGCGCAAGGCACGGATCCTCCGCGAGGCGCTCGAGGGCGTGCGGGGGCCCGTGCTCGAGATCGGCGCCGGCACGGGCCTGGTCTCCGCGCTGCTCGCGCCGACGCTGCCCGTCGAGAAGTACACCGCGCTCGAGCTGTCCCCGACGATGCTCGAGGCCGCGCGCACCCGCGCCTCCGGCCCCCGAATGGAGTTCGTGTGCGGCGATGCGATGGAGACGAAGCTGCCGTCCGAGAGCTTCGAGGCCGTGATCTGCGTCGATGTCGTGCACCACCTCGGCAAGCCGGTCGAGGCGATGCGCGAGTGGCTGCGGCTCGTCAAGCCGGGCGGGCGGCTCGCGCTGCTCGAGGCGAACGCGTTCAACATCATGAACCGCGCGTACCTCGGGCAGGAGTTCGAGCTGCGCGTGTTCCTCAACACCGACGACAACCTGCGCGCGTGGGCGACCGAGGCGGGCTGGAGCGACGCGCGCGTCACCGCCACGCCGACCTACACTCCCTCGGGACCGCCGGCGCTCGCGCGCGTGCTCGATCTCGTCGACCGCGTCGCCGTGAAGATCCCGAGCGCACGCAAGTTCGCCGCGCTGTGGCTGCTCAGCGCCCGGAAGCGCTGACCGCCGCGTACATCTCGACCAGCCGCTCGACGACGTCGTCCCAGCTCCAGCGCTGCGCGAACTCCGCGACGCGCCGCCGGTGGTCGTCACCGAGCGCATCGATCCGGTCGAGCGCGGCCTGCCACGATTCGAGATGGAGATCGGCGCTCGCGATCACGTCGGTGGCGCCCGGCGCGCCTTCCATCGTCTCCGCCGAGATCAGCGCGGGCAGACCGCACGCCATCGCCTCCTGCACGACGAGCGGGAATCCCTCGCCGACCGACGGCAGCACGAGCGTATCGGCCGCGCGGTAGTAGTCGACGATCGCGGCCTGCGGCAGCTTGCCGACGACCTCGACGTTCGGGAGGTTCCAGCTGCTCGGATCCTGCGCGCCGTGGCCGATGAACACCCACGCCTCGTCGGGGCGCGTCGCCGCGAGCTCGCGCAAGAAAGGCAGGCCCTTCTTCTCGACGAAGCGGCCGACGAACAGCCGCACCTTGCGATCGGGCGCCCAGCCGAAGCGCTTGCGCAGCGCGCTGCGTTCCGCCGAGGTCGCGGGCGTGAACCGCTGCGTATCGACCCCGTTCGCGAGGTATAGCGGCGCACGCGCGAACTGGAACAGGTCGCTGAAGTAGTGCTCGACGCGCGGGCTGATGAACACGGCCTGCTCCGAGCCGGCGAGCACGAGCCGCGCGAGCGTGCGGTTCGCGAGGCCGAGCATCGCGCGCAGCACCGGGCTGCGATACGGCACGGGGCCGACGTGCTGGGTCACGATCACCGGCTTGCCGAGCCGGCGCGCCCACAGGTACGCGGCGACGTTGCCGATGTAGAGGCTGTCGTGGAGGTGCACGACGTCGCACTCGCGCACGAGCTCCTCGAGCCGCACCAGCGACGCGGGGCTCCACAGCGGATACGGAAAGCCGAGCATGCGCTCGGTGAAGTTCCACGCGCGAAACGGCCGCTGCGCGACGCCGCCGAGGCTCGCCGGGCGCTGCTCGTCGGTGGCGGCCCACACCACGTCGACGCCACGCGCGACCAACCGCTTGGCCAGCTCGCCGGCGACGATCTCGACTCCGCCGCCGTGGTCCGGGTAGTAGTGGGTGACGACGAGAACGCGCATGCTTCAGCGCATTGGCTTGCGCGACAGCGTGACATACACCGACGCGTTCGTGTCGCGGATGCTCGCCGGTGTGATGCGATCCTCGACGAGCATGCGCAGGTTCATCGCGAGGTTCACGGGGATCATCCCGAGCTTTCCGACGACCGGGATGTTCCGCATCACCTGGTTGATGCCGATCAGCCGGAACAGCGTCGTCCATGCGAGCGGGCCGACGATCGAGATCGTCTCCTCGACGGTGAAGCCGCGCGTGCTCAGCTCGTCGTGAAGGCCGTCGCGCGTCCAGCGGCGGAAGTCGGTCGGGTGCGGGTGGTAGAGCCAGCTGCCGTGCGTCGACAGGAGCAGCCAGCCGCCCGGCTTGAGCACGCGCAGGCAGTCGCCGAGATAGAGGTCGAGATCCCAGACGTGCTCGAGCACCTGGAACGACACGATGCCGTCGGCGCTGTTGTCGGGCAGCGCGAGCGGCTTGCCGGGCTCGATGCGCACGTCGACGTTGCCGTCGATGTCGCACGCGATGTACGTCGCGTGGCGCTCGGCGATCAGCGGCGCGTACGGGCGATCGCCGCACCCGAAGTCGACGACGCGCTGACCGGGCTGCAGCTTCGCGTGGTCGTCGAGCAACCGCACGATCGCGTCGTGCAGCGGACGCATGAGCATCCAGTCGTGGTCGCGCCAGATGCGCGGTTCGCGGCGGCGGTCGCCGTCGGGCTTCGTGTAGCTCATGCCGTCCTGCACTCTACATTCTCGCGCGGGCGGCATCTTCGATGATCGTCGCCAGGTCGCTGCGCACCGGGCGCCAGCCGAGGACTTCCTTCGCGCGTGCGTTGCTCGCGAGCAGCACGGCGGGGTCGCCGGGACGCCGCGCCCCGAACGTGTGCGGCACCGGCTTGCCGAGGACGCGCGCCGCCGTGTCGAGGACCTCGCGCACCGAGAAGCCCGAGGCGCTGCCGAGGTTCGTCGCCGCGACCGGCTTGCCGGCATCGAGCGCGTCGAGCGCGGCGAGGTGCGCGGAGGCGAGATCCTCGACGTGGACGTAGTCGCGGATGCACGTACCGTCGGCGGTCGGGTAGTCGGTCCCGAACACGGTCAGCGGCGGGCGGCGGCCGAGCGCGGCGTCGATCACGAGCGGCAACAGGTGCGTCTCCGGCTCGTGGCCCTCGCGCAGCGAGCCGTCGGAGTGCGCGCCCGCCGCGTTGAAGTAGCGCAGCGCCGCCCACCGAAGCCCGTGCGCCACGCCGTAGGCGTCGAGTGCGTGCTCGAGCGCGAGCTTCGATGCGCCGTACGGATTGATCGGCTGCGTGCGCGCGGTCTCGGGAATCGGCACCTCGTCGGGCATGCCGTAGACGGCCGCGGTCGACGAGAACAGGAACGTGCGCACCTCGCTGTCGAGCACGCTGTCGAGCAGCGCGAGGCTCTTGACGAGGTTGCCGTCGAAGTACAGCCGCGGCTTCTGCACGGACTCGCCGACCTGGATCTTGCCCGCGAAGTGCGCGATCGCCGTGATCCGCTGGTCGCGCAGCAGCCGCGGCACGAGCGTGCGATCCGCGATGTCGCCGCGCACGATCTCGACGTCGGTCGGCAGCTTCGGCTGCGTGCCGGCCGAGAAGTCGTCGAGCACGATGACCTTGCTGCCCGCATCGTGCGCCGCGCGCGCGAAGTGCGAGCCGACGTAACCGCAGCCGCCAGTGACGAGGATCCGATCGCGTGCACGCATCAGGGCCTACGTATACCCCTAGCTGATGGGCATCGTGAACTCGACCTTGCCCAGACACGGGCAGATGTGCGGATCGCCATGCGCGATGTAGCTGCACATCTCGATGTGCCAGTAGAGGAAGGCGCCGAGGAGGAGCCACAGCACGTAGACGGCCCGGCGGCGCACCGCGAGCTCGCCCGCCGCGATGAAGATCAGCGGGCACATCAGCATGTAGCGGTTGAGGCCCCAGTACTGCGTATCGGCCGACAGCGGCAGGAACGCCATCGCCGCCGACACGACGCTCAGGAAGATCATCTCGACGCGCGGCAGCTTCGCGGCGACGTCCTTCGCCATCAGCGCGATGATCCCGATCGAGCCGAGGATCGCGACGCCGTCGATGTGCTGCATGCTGAGCGACTTGAAGTACCAGAGCGGCTCGATGAAGCGATGGAAGTGCAGCCCGCCGTCGGGATACGCGAACGCGACCTGCGCATGCACGTAGGCCTTCGGATCGCCGATCGAGATCCAGAACAGCCCCATCATCACGAGCTGTCCCCACGTCGCGAGCGGCAGCGAGGCGAGCGGCAGCCACCACCGCTTCTCGCCGGCCTTGCGCGCCTGCCACACCGCGTAGAGCACCGTGCAGCCGAAGCCGAACACGATGCCGGCCGCCGCGGGTCGCAGCGCCGTCGCCGCACCGATCAGCGCCGCCGCGCGGAACCACTGCGCCTTCGTGACGCAGAGGAACGCCGCGAGCATCAGCGCGAACGTCCACGCTTCGTTGTACGGCGTGACGAGATAGAACGACGACGAGAACAGGTTGAATGCGAACAGCGCGCCATATG
>JAFAOG010000180.1 GCA_019237945.1 Deltaproteobacteria bacterium
GCCGCCACCGCCGCCGCCACCGCCGCGGTAGCCACCGCCACCACCGCCGCCGCCGCCGCGCGCCTGGCGCTGCTCGGCCTCGTTGACGCGGAGGGGGCGACCGTCGAGGGTCTTGCCGTCCATGCCTTCGATGGCCTTGGCGGCCTCTTCGGTGGTGCCCATCGTCACGAACGCGAAGCCGCGGCTGCGGCCCGTTTCGCGGTCGGAGACGAGGTGGACGTCGCTGACGGTTCCAAACTGCTGGAACGCGGCGCGGACGCCATCGGCGGTCGTGTTGAACGAGAGATTTCCAACGTACAGACGAGTGTTCATCGTGCTTGCTCGAACTGGCCCTGAAAGTAGCTAGACCCGCCCCACGACGGGCCTTCTGTGCTCGGAAGCGGGTTTCAAACCTGAGATCCCACTGAGCACCGATCTAGCGATGGCCGTACCAAGCAGCAGCAAAACGCAAACCGTGACCGTGGCGAAGTCAGAGGCTACCTGTGGTTTTTCCGAAAAGCCACCAAAGAACGCGGTTCGCCTCCGGAGTGAAACCCGATCGGGCGGTTGGGTGTCTTCGTAGGGCGCCCTGTATGCTCGCCCCGGGACATGTCTGAGCTCGAGCGTCCGCTCCTGCGCCGGCTACGCGACCGCGACGAGCGGGCGTTCCGCGAGCTCATCGACGCCCACCGCGACCGCGTCTACAACATCTGCTACCGGATGCTCGGAAACCGCCACGAATCCGAGGATGTAGCCCAGGAAGTCTTCATCACCGTCTTCAAGACGATCGACCAGTTCCGCGAGGAATCGAAGTTCTCGACCTGGCTCTACCGGGTCGCCGTCAACCACTGCAAGAACCGCATAAAGTACCTGGCCCGCCGGTTCGACAAGCAGAAGGACGAGCTCGACGACCAGACGAGCGGGGCCAATGGCACGCCGATCGGCGCGCCCGCGCCGCGCAACCCCGACCGCGCGCTCGAGGGAGCCCAGATGGAGCAGCTGCTCCAGGACGCGATCGCTTCGCTCGACGAGGACCAGCGCATGGTCGTCATCCTGCGAGACGTCGAGGATCTCTCGATCGAGGAGATCGTCGAGATCACCGGCCTCGCCGACGGCACCGTGAAGTCACGCCTGCATCGCGCACGGCTCGTGCTGCGCAAGAAGCTCGCGAAGCACGTGGAGGACCCGAATGAATGAGGAAGACGAGATGATCGTGAAGATCGGCGACTACGTCGACGGTCTGCTCTCGGGCGAGGACAAGGCCGCGGTCGAGCAGAAGATCGCGAGCGACCCCGCGTGGAAGGAGACGCACGACGAGCTCGCCGAAGCCCGCGTCGAGGCGCGCAAGGGACTCTCCGGCCTCCAGAAGGCGCGCGCCCCCGGTCACTTCGCGAAGGACGTCACCGAGACGATCAAGAAGCGCTCGGGCGGCCGGTTCTTCGGACGCAACGATCGCTTTCTGCTCCCCGTGATGATCCTCGCGATGCTCGCGCTCGTCGCGATCGCCTACGTGATGTGGTCGTCGCAGACCGGCTCGCTCAAGCCGTAGTCGCCTGCAGCGAATCGCAGAACCGTGCGAGCGGCTCGCGGCGCTCGGGCGGCACGTACTCGAGGTTGAGCTGGCGATCGGTGACCTCGAAGAACGAGCGGTTCGCCGAGAGCAGCTCCTGCTCGGCGCGCTCGATGTGGGTCGCGTCGACGTCGCGCAGGTTCTTGCGGACGATATCGGCCTCGGCATCGAGCTTCTGCTCGACGAAGAACCCGCCGAGGATCAGCTTCGCCTTGACCGCCATCGTGTGGAGGTCGGTGCCCGTGCGATGCGGCATCGCGAGGAACGTGCGCAGCAGATCCGGGGCCGCCGCCGATGCGCGCAGGTACGCGCGGCGCGTGACGTAGCCGAGGTCGAACAGCACGAGCTGCGGCGCGAACACCATGCCGTACGTCTTCGCCATCTGCGAGTAGTAGGCGAAGTGCGCGCCGATCTCGCGGAGCAGCTCCGGGCGATCGACGAGGTCGCGCGCGAGCCGGCGGTACTGGTGGAACACGTCGTAGACGGCGCGCAGGTTGCGGGCCTTGATCGCCTCGCGCAGGTAGTTGTTGAAGAACCGCACGCAGAGGCGCAGGGCGTTCTCGTCGTGGTGCGCGTCGGCCTTGCACGCGATCACGCGCGTCGCGTCGGAAAACGTCGACACGGTGTCGTTCGCGCCATGCAGCGCGCGCAGAAACCCGTGCTCGATCTGCTGCAGGCACTTCATCTCGAACCACGTCTTCGTCTCGGTCAGCATCTCGAGCGCCTCGTCGGAGAGCCCGACGAAGTCCGCGCGATCGACGGCGAACCACTCCTTCGGCATCCGGCGCTTGTACTGGTCGTAGTCGTCGAGCAGCGTCTTGATCGCCCACGTGCCTTCGGCGGCGACGTCGCGGTCGTTGCGGTCGAGCGACTTGATGATGATCGTGCCGAGCTGGTTGACGCGCGTCGAGATGACCGTCTGCGCGTGCTGGGCGTCGCCGTGGCGGTTCGCGGTGTGCGCGACGACGCGCATCGTCGCCTCGCGCAGCCGCACGATCAGGCGCGAGGGATCGACGAATCGCACCACGTAGAAGAAGTACGGCAGCAGCAGCGCCCACCCGGCCATCGCGAAGAACACGGCGAGCCGGATCGACCACATCGGCGCGAACTGCGGGCCGATGATGTAGTCGACCCAGAGCACGTGGGCCGCGCCGAGCGCGACGAACGACAGCACCCAGCGGTTGATGCGGTCGCTGAGGAAGATCTCGATCAGCTTCGGCGTGTGCATGTTCGCCGTCAGCGGGATCGCGAGACCGATCGTACCGATCAGCATCGCCAGCACATTGTTGTACGCGCGCGCCATCGGCGACAGGATGTCGACGAGCTTGGCGTTGTTGACGCCGGCCCAGCTGATCGCGCTCCAGCCCGGCCGCCCCGCGCGATCCCACTCGAAGAAGAACTCGCCTCCGAAGAGCAGCGCGAAGGCCACGAATGCGATCACGAGCGATCGCACGAACAGCTTGCGCATCCGGTAATCGTATCAGGTTACGTTCCGGCGGTCGTGACCGAGTCCCCGCGCCGCCCACCGCCGGCGTTCCTGTACTTCATCCTGTTCCTCCCGTTCGGGGCGACGACCGCGTTCGTCAGCCTGACGATCGTCAACATCTGGTCGCAGGACAAGACGATCGGCGAGGCCGCGCTCGCCGCGATGGTCGCGATGAACATCCTGCCGCACACGTTCAAGGTGCTGTGGGCGCCCGTCGTCGACACGGTGTGGAACGGCCGCGCCTGGTACATCGTCGGCAACATCGTGAGCTCGGCCGCGATCCTCGCGACCGGGTTCGTGCCCGTCGCCAAGAGCAACATGGGCCTGTTGACCGGGCTCGTGCTGCTCAACGGCTTCGCGACGACGTTCGTCGGCATGACGACCGAGGCGCTGATGGCGCACATGTCGCCGCCGGAGCAGCGTGGGCTCGCCGCCGGGTGGTCGCAGGCCGGTAACGTCGGCGGTGGCATCATCGGTGCGCTCGCGCTGTCGCTGTTCGATTTGACGGGCATCGTTTCGCTGCCCGCGATCGTCGTGTCGATCGTGCTCGCGATGTGCTCGGTCGTGCTGCTCGCGATGCCGCCGATCCATCCTGTCGATCGGCCGACGTTCGTCGAGGCTGCGAAGGAGCTCGGCCGCGACATCAAGGGCATCTTCTGGTCGCGACTCGGCATCCTGGCCGCCGCGCTGTCGCTGTTGCCGATCGGATCGGGCGGCGCCCAGAACCTGTTCGGCGCGCAGAAGTTCGTCGCCGAGTGGGGCGTGCCGCAGAAGTACGTCGGCCCGCTCAACGGCATCGTCGGCAGCATCGCGGCGATCCTCGGCAGCCTCGTCGGCGGCGTGCTGTCGAACAAGATCGAGAAGAAGAAGGCGTACGCGGTGAGCGGTGTCGCGCTCGCGCTGACGGCGTTCGCGATGGCACTGATGCCGCGCGCGGCGTGGACCTACGTCCTCTGGACGTTCGGCTATCAGTTCGCGCTCGGCATGTGTTACGCGGCGTTCACCGCGTTCGTGCTCGACATCATCGGCAAGGGCGCGGCCGCGACGAAGTACAACCTGCTCGCGTCGCTCGCGAACATCCCGATCACGCTGATGGGCACGTGGGACGGTCAGGTCGCGGAGGCGCACGGCCACGGCAGCATGCTGACCTTCGACGGCGCGATGGGCGTCGGAGGCTCGATCGTGCTGCTGATCATCGCGGCGATCGCGCTGCCGCGACGGCGACCTCAGTCCGTATCGTCCTGAAGGAACGCGAAGTAGCGCTCGGGCAGATCGTCGAACTCGAGGGCGCCGCCGCAGTTGGGGCACTTGAACACCGGCGGCTCGAGGCCCGCCGCGAGGATCGCCGCGCTCTGCAGCAGGCGCTCTTCCTGGTGATCGCACGCGATGCAGTGGAACGGCGCGAAGAACGAGGTGACCGTGCCGCGGCCGATCACGTCGCGCACCATCGAGGCCTGGAGGATGAACGGCACCGAGCAAGCGTGGAACTCGTAGCCCTGGATGCGAGCCTGGCGCAGGAACTCGCACCACGCACGCACGCCGAGCGAGTTCATGTACGTCACCTGCGCCATGTCGAACACGATGCGGCCAACCATCGCGGGCAGCAGCTCGTCGAAGCGCGTCGCCTCGGTGAAGTCACCGCGCAGCACGACGCGCGTGCGCTCGCCGTCCTTGACGACCTGCCACTGCGTGAGCTTCGCGAGCACGTTCTTCGCGGCGTCGCTCGGGTCGACGAACGCGATGCCGACGACCGTCTTGCCGTCGCGCGGCTGCGCCCACACGGCGGTGCCCTTGATCGCGACCGCGGCCTCGCCGTCCGGCGTGACCGTGACCTCGACGCCCTGGCCTTCGCTGACCGGCTCGGTGACGACGCAGCGCACGCCGTCGACCGACAGGTTCGAGACGGTCGCGTCGACCGCGCGCCCGTTGATGCTGATGGCGACCTGGAACGCCTCGGTGCCGGGGCGCGGCTCGCCGAGCTGGATCGCGATCACGTCGTGGAGCTCGTCGGCGGTCATCGGCGCGATCAGCAGCTCGTCGCAGCCGCACGCCTGGACCTCGCGCATCTGATCGCCCGACAGACGCTTGCCCGCGACGAGGATCACGCGCGTACCCGCGTTCTTTTCCTTCACCGCCTTGGCGGTCGCGAAGCCATCGGTCTCGGCATCGAGCACGACGAGCGGCGGCTCCTGGGTCTCGAACAACGACCGCGCCTCATCGCCGCTGTGGGCGACCAGGAGCTCGAGCCCGAGCCGCTGAAACGGCGGCGCCGTGAAGTGGCGCAAGAGCTCGCTGTTGTTAGAGACCAGGACCTTCGGCACCGGGATCCTGAGGGTACTACAGGATGGCCAGGAGGATGACGATCAGCAGGATCAGCAGCATCAAAGCGCCGCCGATTGTCGCGACGCCTCGCCAGAATGTGCCCTTGTCTTTTGCCTCACGTTCGGCGGTCAGCTTCTCGATCTCGGTCGTCCGCGCCGTGATCGCGCCGCGCAGCCGATCGATCCGCTGGTAGAGCTCGCTGAACTGCGGGTCCTCGATGCGGTTCAGGTTGACGAGCGTGCCGAGCGTGACGAGCCGGCGGGCGATCTCGCCCTCGGCGAGCGCGATCTCGCGGTTCTTGCGCTTGTCCTCGGCGTCGAGCTCGGCGAGCCGATGCGTGTGGCCCTCGCGGGCATCGTTGAGGCTGCGCTTGGCGCCGTCGAGCTCGGCCTTCGCGGCGTCGAGCTTCGCGGTCGCCTCGGCGATCGGCCGCTCGAGTGACCCGAGGCGGCGATCGATCTCCTGGCGGTCCGGCTCGAGCGCGGCCGCCTCCTTGCGATGCTGCTCCGCGCTGCGCCGCAGGTCCTGGCGCTGATCGCCCATCGGCGCGCTCCCGGCCTGGCGGTCCTGGTCCTCGGCGGACTTGAGGTACGCCTTCTGGCGCCGCTCGAGCTCCTTGCGCTTGTCCCGCAGGCTTCGCCGCTGCGCCTCGAGGTGCGTCAGCTCGCGCTGCGCCTCCTCGAGCATGCGCTCGGCCTCGGTCAGCTTCGCGTTTCGCTCGCGCTCGATGTCGACGAACTTGCTGTTCTCCTCGGCCTTGCGCGCCTCGACCTCCGCGCCTTCCTTCTGCAGCGCCGCCACGCGCTCCTCGGCCGCGCTGATCCCCGCATTCTCGACGGAGAACACGCGCCCCTCGACGCGCGCCGTTCGCGCAACCCGGCCGAGCGAGCCGAGCACCTGGTCGAGCGCCTCGGTGTCCTGCTTGATCTCGATCGCGAGCTGCTTGATCGCGCCGCGGCGCTGCCACCACGCGATCACGAACTGGTACGTGTAGCGCGCGCTGTTGACGAGCCCCGGCTCCGGGATCTCCGGCACCGGCTGCACCTTCGGCGGCGTGAACGGCCGGTCCGTCGCATCGGCGCGATGGATCCGCGTCGGGGGCGGCTCGGGCATCGGCGAGCTGCTGCCCTCGACCCGGAAGCTCGACGACGTCGACGCGCGCTCCGGGATCGGCGGCGGCACGCTCGACGTCTTCGGACGCACGGCCACGGCCGGCTGCATCATCGGCGGCGGCTGCGACGCCGTCTTGGGCCGGTTGAACGCGGCGGGCGACAGCGGCGGCGCCTTGCTGTCACTCGGATTGCGGCCGCGGCGGTCGCCGATGATCGGCGAGTCGTTGACGGGCGCTTCGCGGCGCGCGGCGGCCGGCGCGGGGTTGAGCGCGTTGAGCAGCTCGTCGCGCGACGAGTCACTGATCGGCGCGCCCATCGGCGGCGGCTGCGTCGGGGGCGGCGGCGGCAGCGCGGGGGCGCTCTCTCGGCTGACGGTCGTCGAGCGTGCGAGGCCGGTCGCCGGCGTCGGGGCGAACGACATGCCGGGCGTCGTCGCGTCGTGGTTCGGCGCGTAGCCGAGCTGCGTCGAGTTCGGGCCGCCGCCGGTGATCTGGCGCGGCTGCGGCAGGTCGATCTGCGGCGCGGTGCCGACGGTGATCTGCGGACCGCTCGGCGCGCCCATCGGGGCGATCTGCGGGCCGCTCGGCGGACCCATCGGCGTGATCTGCGGGCCGCTCGGCGGGACCGCGGGTGCGACCTGCGGCGGCGGCACGCTCGGCGGCTTGCGCGGCATCGGCGGCGGCACGCTCGTGCTCGCCGGACGCGGCGGCAGCTGGATCCCCGTCGGCGGCGCGTTGCGCGCGCGGCGCGGCGGCAGCGGCGGGAGCCGGCGCCCGCACGCCTGACACACGGCGAGCTCGTCCGCGTTCTCCGCGCTGCAGAACGGGCACGGCCTCATGGCGGCGTCACCGTAGCCTGGGCGGGGCGGCGGTACACGATCTTGCCGCCGACGATCGTCAGCATCACCTGCTCGCCGAGCAGCATCGTCGTCGGCGCGAGCGTGTCCGCGAACATCGTCAGATCAGCCGCGTGGCCGACCGCGATCGTGCCGCGCTGGGCCTCCGCGAATTCGGCGTACGCGGCGCCGCTGGTGAATGCGGCGAGCGCCTCGTCGAGCGACATCTTTTGCTGAGGATACCAGCCGCCCGGCGGATTGCCCTTCGCGTCCTGGCGCGTGACGGCGGCGTAGAGGCCGAGCAGCGGGCTGACGTGCTCGACGGGGAAGTCCGACCCGAACGCGAGCGGCACGCCCGCATCGAGCACGGTGCGCCACGCGTACGCGCCGAGGATCCGCTTGGGCCCGATGCGCGCCTCGGCCCACGGCATGTCGGAGGTCGCGTGCGTCGGCTGCATCGAGGCGATCGCGTGCGACTTCACGAGGCGCGGCAGGTCGTCGGGCGCGACGATCTGCAGGTGCTCGACGCGCAGCCGGTGCTCGCCCGGATGCTTCGCCTCGGCCGCGAGGTAGGCGTCGAGGACCGCGCCGACGCCGGCGTCGCCAATCGCGTGGATCGCGACCTGCCAGTCGTGGGCGACCGCGGCATCGACCGCGCGTGCGAGCACGTCGGGATCGGTGACCCAGAGGCCGCGCGTGCCCGGCGCGTCGTCGTAGTCGGCGTAGAGCCGCGCGCCGCGCGAGCCGAGCGCGCCGTCGACGAAGAACTTCACGCCGCGCATCTGGAAGTTGCCGTGGCGCGGGCCGGGGTGCGTCGCGAGCCGCTCGAGGTGCGCCGGATCGCCGCGCAGGTACGCGTAGACGCGCAGCGGGAGCTGGCCAGCGTCGGCGAGGTGCATGTAGACGTCGGCCGTCGCGTCCTCGATGCCCATCTCGTGGATGCCGGTGAGGCCGACCGCGATCGCCATGTCGGCGGCGGCGCGGATCCGGCGCTCGCGCTCCTCGGGTGTCGCGACCGGCAACTTCGCGTAGACGAGGTCGGTCGCGTTGTCGACGAGCACGCCGGTCGGCGCGCCCTTGTCGTCGCGCACGATGCGGCCGCCCGCCGGATCTTTCGTCTCGGCCGTGATGCCCGCGAGCTGGAGCGCGCGCGTGTTGACCCAGATCGCGTGGCCGTCGACGCGCTCGAGCAGCACGGGGTGCGCGATCGCATCGAGCGTTGCCGCGACCGGGAACGCCTGGCCGGCCCACTTGTTCTGATCCCAGCCGCGGCCGAGCACCCACGCGTTCGCGGGGCGGGTCTTCGCGGCGTCGGCGACGATCCGTGCGGCATCGTCGGCGCTCGCGGCTTCGCGGACCGAGACCTGCTCGAGGTCCTGGCCGAGCTCGTAGAGATGGCAGTGCGCGTCGACGAGGCCGGGCGTCAGCGTGCGCCCCTTCAGCTGGATGATCTGCGTCTGCTTGCCGACCCACCGCTGGATGTCGGCGTCGCTGCCGACGGCTGCGATCGTGTCGCCGCTGACCGCGATGGCGGTCGCGTGCGGATGCGCGAGGTCCATCGTGCGGACGTCGCCGCCGAGGAACACGAGATCGGCGTCGCGATGCGGCGCGCCCTTGCCGGCGGCGCCACACGCCACGAGACTAATCAGTAAGGCCAATCGCCAGATAGACCTGCACGTCACGGGCTTCGAGACCATACCCCACATCGAGCCCGAGGAGCGGCAGCACGATCTGCCGCAGATAGAGACGCGTGCCGACGCCGACCGAGTTCTTGAACGGCGCGAGCCCGTGCGTGCCGCTGTTCGGCAGGTAATTGCGTTCGGGGTTGCTGGTCGACAAGAACGTCGTGTAGCCGGAGTCCCAGAACCCGAGCCCGCGGACCGAGAGACCCATCACCGTGAACAGCGGCAGCGAGTATTCGAGGTTGCCGAGCACCTGGAAGTCGCCGCGGAACTGGTTGTTCAACCAGCCGCGCATCGTCGTGCCGCCCATCTGGAACTCTTGCTGGAACGGCATCGTGTGGCCGTACATGCCGCGGCCCTTGAAGATCAGGTTGTGGCGCTCGAGGACCTGGATCGCCTCGACGAACGACGCGTTGATCTCCCAGTAGTGGAACGTCGAGCCGAGCGCCGGCATCGAGGTCTCGTAGCTCAGGTGATAGAGGTGGCCGCTCTGCACGCCGTACCAGTTCGCGCGGCGATCGAGCGTCAGCGATACTTCCTGGGAGACGTCCCAGCCTTCCTTGCCCGGCGGAGGCGGCTTCGTCGCGGTCGGATCGTTCGTGACGTCGGCGATCGTCTCGTCGGCCCGGCCGAACTCGACGTGCGAGTAGCCGACGTGCGCGCCGCGCAGGCGCGTGTCGAGCTTGACGCCGCGCCACGGCTCGACGCCCAGGCGCACGCCGCCGTTGATGTAGTTGAGGTACGAGCGCCGCACGGCCTCGGGGTTCGACAGGTAGCTCGTCGGGATCGCGTACTCGATGACGCGCGAGTGGGCGTCGAATGTGTCGAAGTTGACGTAGAAGTGCGAGCCGCCGATCGACGGGATCTGCCACGCGCCGACGAAGAACGAGTCGCCGGTCGCGATCTGCGCGTAGAGCAGCAGCTTCTGGTTCTGGCCGAACAGGTTGTTCTCGCCGTACCCGACGCCGACGCCCGTGTTCGTCGGTTGGTTGTAGAATGCCGGCGCGACGATCCACGAGTGCTTGTCCTCGACCTGGAGGTAGACGCGCACGCCGCCCTCCATCGG
>JAFAOG010000182.1 GCA_019237945.1 Deltaproteobacteria bacterium
GATCGCGCCGAGGCATACCTGCAAGAGCTGCTCGCGATGAACGGCACGCACACCGGTGCGTTCGAGCTCGCGCGCCGGTTCCGCCTGCGCGTCGCGCGCATGTCGAGCGTGTCGTCGGAGGTCGAGTACGCGGGCGGCGGTGTCGCCGAGATCGAGCAGGACGGCGAGCTCGAGCTCGCTCCGCCGCCGCCGATGGGCGTCGCGCGCGGCGGCATGCATCGCGATTCGATCGACGAGTTCGATCCCGACGACCTCGTCGGCGATCTCGCGCATGGGAGCCCGGCGCCGTCGCGTCCGCCGCGCCGCCCGAACGACGAAGCGTTCGACCTCGAGTTCGAGCCGTCGCCGTCGCAGTCGACCCGCCAGGTGCCGCCGGACCAGATCGAGGAGCTCGCGCGCAGCGGCGAGGCCTACGACGACGACGACTCCGCCGTGCTCGTCGATCGCGCACCGAAGGGCTCGGGCGGCTGGCCTCCGCAGCAGGAGTACTCGCTCGACGACGCCGTCGACGCGCAGCTCGACGACGAAGCGCTCGCCGAGGACATCGACCAGGGCGTCGCGGCCGAGCTCGGCAGCCAAGAAGAAGACCTGCCGTTCGATCCGGCGGACGCGCGTGCGTTCGACTCCGACCACACGAGCGGCGGCGGCAACAACTACGGCTACGAGGACGCGCCGAACACGTCGTCGTACGAGGAAGCCGATCCGCTCTCGGTCTCCGGATCCTACGACCCGTACGGCACCGAGTCGGTGCAGACGCCGCCCTACGACGCGACCGCGATGAACCCGAACCTCGTGCCCGACGATCACGGCGAGCTCGACACGCCGGTCGGCGAGCGCGCGGAGTCGCTGGTCGAGGACGACCTCGACGAGGCCGACTTCTACGCGGGCCAGGGCATGTACCCCGAGGCGCTCGAGAGCCTCCAGACGCTGCTCGAACGCTTCCCGAACAACCGCCTCGTGCTCGCCAAGATCCACGAGGTCGAGGCGCTCGCCAACGGCGATCACATCCCGATGGAGACGCCGCCCGCCGGCAACGACGCACACATCCCGGTCCAGGTCGACGCCAACTCCGAGCTCCACACCGACGCGCTCGACCTCGACGAGATCGAAGAGGTCTCCGCCGACGACATGCTCGAAGTCGACGACGGCAACTCGAAGGGCCATCGCAAGCCCTCCGTCATGCTCGAGAAGCCGGTCGACGAGTCGGACGCCGAAACGCACTACGACCTCGGCCTCGCGTACAAGGAGATGGGCCTCTACGACGAGGCAATCAAGGCGTTCGAGAAGACGCTGCGCGCCCCGGGCCGCGAGGTCCAGTGCCGCGTGATGATCGGCATGTGCCACCGCGAGCAGGGCAACCCGAGCGAAGCGATCATGCAGTTCAAGCAGGGCCTGCACGCGAACTCGAGCGAGCGCGAGCGCCTCTCGCTGTACTACGAGATCGGCGTCACCTACGAGCAGATCGGCGACGACAGCGAAGCGCTCTACTACTTCGAGGCCGTGCTCAAGCGCGACCCGAACTTCGCCGACACCGCCGCGCGCGCCCACGACATGAAGTCGCGCGGGCGCCAGTCGCGCCCGCCGGCCGACGACGACCTGTAGCGCGGTCGCGTGTTGTGACGCGCATTTTGCTTGCGACCGGCGCTCGCCTCGACGCTCGTACGGGCATGCGTACGATGGCTCTGGTGTTGATGGTTGCGGCCTGTCACGGCTCGTCGCGGCCGACGTATGACGACAAGCTGATCGCCCCCGAGGCGAAGGGGCTCAAGCTAGGCACGGCGACGCTCGCGGACGTCCAGAAGGCGTTCCCCGACGTGACCGTCGACAAGGACAAGTCGCTCGGCGGCGACAAGATCGTCGAGTACAACGACAAGAAGGCGATCGCGTTCGACGCGCCGAACGGCACGAGCGGCCACATCGTCGACGGCGTGCTGGTCAACTTGCACGTGCACGAGCCGAACGCGTGCAGCTGGCTGATCAAGACGATGGACGGCCTCGACGGCTCGCGCAGCTGCCCGGGCAACCGCAAGACCGGCAAGTCGCGCGACAACGCGACCGCGTACTACTGCGCCTCGCTGGGCGACCGCGTGGTCGCGATCGAGTGCGATCACGACGGGTACGACTACCACATCATGTCGATACGCTAACCTCGCGGGGTGTTCGTCGACGTCACGGCCGATGACCCGCGCCTCGCCGCATTCCACGCCGGCATCTACATGGATGCGTTCGCGGCGCAGCAGGAACCGCTCGCCGTGTGGCAGAGCGCGCTGCGCGGTGAGAAGCCGTACGCACTGACGGTGCGGCTCGCGCTCGACGGCGATGCGATCGCGGGCGGCATCGCGTTCGAGCTGTACCCGCGAAGCCGCTGCGGCCTCTTGACGTACCTGGTCGTCGCACCGCACGCGCGCAACCGCGGCCTTGGCGAGCAGATGTTTCGCGAGGCAGCCGCCGAGCTGCGCGCACGCGGGGCACGCGCGGTCCTCGGCGAGGTGCACGGCGAGGAGCGCCTGCGGCGGTTCGCGAAGTGGGGCGCGCAGCGCGTCGATGTCCCGTACGTGCAGCCGTCGCTGGCGCCCGGGTTGCCGCGTGATGCGGATCTCGTGCTGATCAGCGTCGGACCGGCGGAGCGCACGGACATCGAGGCATTCATCGACGAGCTGTACACGGTCTGCGAGGGCTAGCGTCGCGCGAGGTGCGCGTGGAGCACGATCTCGTTGCACGTGTCCTCGCGCGGGCCCGCCATGCAGACGTCACGCAGGGGAATCGAAGCGACCGGTCTGTTCGCGGCGTGCACCTCGACCGTGCATCTCAGCGGGAAGAAGCCGATCTCGCGATCGTCGAACCGCCCGCTGCCGTCAGAGTCCGCCCGGCGGACCTCCGTACCGTCGCAGACGAGAGCGACGTGTGCGTTCGCGATCGGCTTGCCATCGCCATCGACGACATCGCCTTTCATCTCGAACGGCGGATCGCACGCGGCGAGCAGCAGGAGGAACGCGATTCGTCGCATCGACGAGCCGATCATAGCGCCACACCCGTCAAGCGCCGTTCACGGTCTCACCCGTGGTTCCAGGTGCTTAGCGGCGGCCCGGCGCTTGCTGAATAGCTCGGAATGCGTTTGCTTGCCTGTGCTGCCGCTGTCGCCCTCTGTGGTTGTTCGCTGTTCATGCACTCGATCGAGAGGCCGAGCGCGCAGGTGCGCGATGCGAGCGTGACTGCGGCCGGGCTCGGCGGCGTCAGCGGGTCGCTTCGCCTCGACGTGACGAACCCGAACACGTTCGGCGTGCCGCTGTCGGGCATCGACTGGCAGCTCGCGATCGGCGGCAGTCGCGCGGCGACCGGCAACGTCGAGCTGCAGCAGACGATTCCCGCGCGCGGCGTCGCGCCGGTGAACACGAGCCTCGCGATCTCGACGATGGATGCGGTCAACGTCGTGCAGGCGGTCGCCGGCGGTGCGCGCGAGTACCAGCTCGACGCGACGCTGCACTTCTCGACGAACGTCGGCCAGCTCGACGTCAGCGTCCACTACACCGGCCACCTGCAGAGCGCGATCGCCGGGTTCTAGCGGGCGGCGGCGACGCAGGTCGCGACTTCGTGCATGTACGTGCGCCAGTCCCAGTAGCGGCCGGGGTCGCTGTGGTGATTGACGCCTCCGCAGGCGCCGCGGATGCCGCGTGCATCGGAGCACAGCGTGTGCGACGCGAGGTTCGACGGCACGTTCATGTGCCCGAAGATGTGCTTGCGATCGACCGGGATGTGGTAGCGCACCGCGATCGCGCACGAGAGCTTCGCGGATGCCTTGTAGAGCGTCGCGTTGTAGTAGCCGCCGCCGCGCCGGCGATTCGCGAAGCCTTCGTGCTCGATGCCGATCGAATGCCGGTTGAACCAGCCGTGGCCCGAGTGCCACGCGTTATCGCCCTCGTGGACCATCTGGACGATGTGGCCATCGCGCGAGCGCACGAGGTAGTGCGCCGAGGTCTGGTTCGCCGGGTTCTTGAAGACCTGGATCGCACCCGGCATCGTGCCCTCCATGTCGTGGATCACGATGTAGCGGATCGGCGAGCCGAGCCGGCTGCCGAAGTTTGGCGAGCGGATCCACTGGCGCGCGGGATACTGACCTGCGCGCTCGATCACGCCTGCGGTGTTGCCGGCGTCGTCGAAGGTCTCGTCGATCTCGGCGTCGATCGGTGACGTGCCCTGCAGGGCGAGGTGCTCGCCGTCCTCGGTGGTGACGTCGAAGCCGTCGCGCAGCACGCCGTCGAGATCCTTGAGGGCGAGGTCGGCCGCTTCGCCGTCGACGCCGAGGAACGCGGTCGTCTGCGCGCGCAGATCGGGGCCGGCGAGCAGCGCGGCGGCGCCCTCGATGTTCGCGGCGTGCTCGGTGCGCAGGTCGTCGGGCGCGAGGCCGGTGAGCGCGGCCGCCTGCGCGATCTGATCGTCGGTGAGGTACATCAGGCCCCACGCGCGGACCGGTTCGTTCGAGTCTCTGGCGTCGATCGCATCGGGCGTGTCGTCGGTCTCGTCGACGGCGGTGTCGGCCATCAGGGCGCCGTCGGGATCGGTGGCGATCGGATCCGTGTCGACGACCTCCGCAGGCTCGAAGCGGCCTTGCTGGAAGCCGATCGCCATCAGCCACGACTGCGGAACGTCGTAGCCGGCAGAAGCGTCGGCGAACGCGGCGGCGCGCGAGGTGTCGACGGGCGTGCGAGTGCCGCACGCGGCGAGCGAGAGCGCGAGCAAAACGAGTCTACGCATGAGTAGTTCCCCCAGGCGCTCCTCGAGCAACGAGTGGGCCAGCGCGCGATCACGTGAAATCACGCGAGTGCGCGCGCGTTGCAGACACCCGTGTGCAGCCTTCGGTGGTAAGTCAGCTTCATGGCGACGCGCACCGAGTCCGACAGCATGGGGCCGATCCAGGTCGACGACACGCGCTACTGGGGCGCGCAGACGGAGCGATCGCGCCAGAACTTCAAGATCGGCGGAGAGCGCATGGCGCCCGAGCTGATCCGCGCGCTCGCGCTCGTCAAGAAGGCGGCCGCGAAGGTCAACCACGAGCACGGTCTGCTCGACGACACGCTGCGCGGCGCGATCGAGTCCGCCGCCGACGAAGTGATCGCCGGCTCGCACGACGGTGAGTTCCCGCTCGTCGTGTGGCAGACCGGCAGCGGCACGCAGACGAACATGAACGTCAACGAGGTGATCGCGGGGCGCGCGAACGAGCTGCTCGGCGGCAAGCGCGGCGGCAAGACGCCGGTCCACCCGAACGATCACGTCAACATGTCGCAGTCGACGAACGACGCGTTCCCGACCGCGATGCATCTAGCGGCCGTCGAGCAGGTCGAGGCGCGCCTGATCCCCGCCGTGCTCGCGCTGCGTGAGACGCTCGCCGGCAAGGCCGACGCGTTCGCCGACATCGTCAAGATCGGCCGCACGCACCTGCAAGACGCGACGCCGCTGACGCTCGGCCAGGAGATCAGCGGCTGGGTCAGTCAGCTCGAGCACGGCGTCGTCGCGATCCGCCACACGCTCGCGGAGCTGTACGAGCTCGCGCTCGGCGGCACGGCCGTCGGCACCGGCCTCAACGCGCATCCCGACTACCCGCGCAAGGTCGCCGCCGAGCTCGCCGCGCTGACGCAGAAGCCGTTCGTCTCCGCGCCGAACAAGTTCCAGGCGCTCGCCTCGCACGACGCACTGGTCGCGCTGCACGGCGCGCTCAAGACGCTCGCGTGCTCGCTGACGAAGATCGCGAACGACGTCCGCTGGCTCGCGAGCGGTCCGCGCTGCGGCATCGGCGAGCTGCTGATCCCGGAGAACGAGCCGGGCAGCTCGATCATGCCGGGCAAGGTCAACCCGACCCAGTGCGAGGCGATGACGATGGTCTGCGCGCAGGTCCTCGGCAACGACGTCACGGTCGGAATCGCGGGCGCGTCGGGCAACTTCGAGCTCAACGTCTACAAGCCGGTGATCGCCCACGCGACCCTCCAGTCGATCCGCCTGCTCGCCGACGCGACGACGAGCTTCGACGATCACTGCGCGCGCGGCATCGAGCCCAACCGCGACGAGATCAGCAAGAAGCTCCACGGCAGCCTGATGCTCGTCACCGCCCTCTCACCGCACGTCGGCTACGACACGAGCGCCAAGATCGCAAAAAAGGCGCACGCCGAGGGGCTCACGCTGCGCGAGGCGGCGATCGCGCTCGGCGTCAGCGCGGAAGACTTTGATCGATGGGTGAAGCCGGAGGAGATGACCCGATCGTGAGCGCGAGGTTGCTCGCCGTCACGCGGTGAACGACGACCGACACTGCCGTCGGCGTGAACCCATCGAACGTCACCTCGAGCTGGTCGAGGCCGTCGAAGTGCAGGCGGTCCGCGGTCAGCATCACCGGCCCGAGCCGCAGGTCCTTGATCGTCGTATCGACGCTGCCGATCGCGCCCCGCACGACCCCGATCCCGCGATCGCGGATCGCACCGGTGACCTTCAGGTCGACCATGCCGGGCTGATCATCGCCGCCGAACAGCACCACGCCACTGCCGATCTCGACATGCCGCGGCGCGAGCAGCGACAGCGCGACATCGATCGCATCGAGCGTGAACGCCTGCAGCACGCCGCCGTTCTTCTTGCTCCCACCGCCACCGCCACCGGCGAACCGAAAGTCCGCCAGCGAGCGCACCGGCACGCGCCCGAACGTCGCGAGCGTCGCCGCCTCGCGGTCGAGCGTCCAGCTGATCAGCTCGTGCGACGACCCGACGATCGGCACCTTCCACTGCACCCACAGCCGGTTCCCATCGTGCTTGATGTCGAGGAACGCGCCCTCGAGCCAGTCGAGGCTCTCCTCGAGCTTGCGATAATCGAGGCTGCCGTCCGCGATCGGCACGCGCAGCTGCTGGTCGAGCGTGCGATGCCCGACGACGGGCAGATCGAGCTGCACCTTGATCGTCAGGTTGATCTTCCCGGCCAGGCTATCGAGGAACCGCAACCGCTGCTGCCGCAGCGTCGCCGGCCGCGCGACCGGTTGCGCAGGCGCCGCCGTCGCCGTCTTCGCGCGCCCGAACGGCCCCTTCGCGCCGATCCGCACCTCGGAAAACGTCACGTGCGGCGACACGAGCTCGATGCCCTGCTCCGCGCGCACGAGCATGATCCCGTGCGGGAACTCGGCCCGGTTGATCGCCACGTCGAAGCGCCCGCCGTCATCCTTCAGGTAGGCCGAGCCAATGCTCGCGGCCTCCGCCTTCCAGCGCAGCGTGTCGAGCCGGCCTTCGAGCCCCTCGAACGCGCAGTCCTTCGCGCCGTACGCGACACTCCCGGTGCGCCCCTCGATCGCGTGCGTCTGCGCGCGCGGAAAGCTGAGCCGTTTCTCTGCGTAGCCGAAGCGCTGAACTTCGATATCGGCGTCGACATTCGTCGGCATGACTGCGAGGCAACAGTACCCGGTTTCGGCAAGGTCGACCGCCGCCAGAGGACCCGACTCGCGTCGATCTCATGCGGCGCCGGTGTGCGGGCGTGCCGCTCCCACGCCGGCCTGAACGACGATTGCCACTTGCGGGCGTGCGCGCGCGACGCATGTTGCCCGCGTGCGCAAGTTGCTGGTGGCGATCCTGATCGCCGCGCTCGTCGTCGGACTGGTCGCGCGCGGGCGCCATCGTGACCCGACGCACGGTGGGCCGCCGCCGCGAGCGGTGCCCGTTGCCGTCGCCGTCGACAACGGAGCCGCGCATGCGACCGCGGGTCCTGTCGATCACGTCAAGCGGCTCGCATCGCCGGAGGAGCGCAAGCAGCTCGAGCAGCGGATCGCGGATGCGCGGGCCGCGCGCGCGAACGCGGGCACGAGGTCATCGACGAGCGCGCCGCAGCTGCCGGCGACCGCGGCGGGCGGGATCGAGAGCTTGCCGACGAAGACGCTCGATGCACTGAAAGCAGCGATTCCGTACCTGTCGGAGTGCTTCGGCTCGGACTCACCGAAGAATCCGATCGTGCAGATGACGCTCGAGGGCGACCCCGACGTCGGCACGCTGATCGATCCCGGGCAGATGACCGACGAGACGGGCGGCTCGATCTCCGGTCCGCTCGCCGATTGTTTGCAATCGACGCTGCAGTCGCTCGAGCTACCGCCGCTCGCCGAAGGCAGCTCCGTGCGGCTGCAGTACAGCTTTCGCTTGTAGGCGGGTTACGCCGGCAGCGTCATCGTCACCGCGAGCCCGCCGCCGGCGCGGTTCGCCAGTGCGACGCGCCCGCCGTGAGCCTCCGCGATCTCGCGAACGAGCGCGAGCCCAAGGCCCGTGCCGCCGCGCTTCGTCGAGTAGAACGGGAGGAGGGCCTGCGCGAGCACGGCGTCACTCATGCCGCTGCCGCGGTCGCTGATCTCGATCGTCGTCGCGCTCGCGGTGCGCGTCACGCGGAGCCGGACCTCGGCGGACGGCGAGCCCGACTCGTGCGCGTTGCGCAGCAAGTTCACGAGCGCCTGCTCGAGCTGGGCGGGATCGGCGCGTGCGGGCAGGTCGGGGAGGGCGCCATCGACCTCGAATTCGATCTGCGAGCGCAGGCGGCCGACGAGCGCCGGCCACGCGACCGCCTCGACGCGCGGCGCCGGCAGCTTCGCGAACTCGGCGTAGCCGACGATGAAGCGCTCGAGATGGCGGGCGCGCTCCTCGATCGTATCGAACACGACCGCGAGCTGATCGACCTTGCCGCGCGCGACGAGCTCGCGTCCCGAGTGGGCGAGCGAGGCGACCGGCGCGAGCGAGTTGTTCAGCTCGTGGCTGATCACGCGGATCACCTTCTTCCACGTACGGACTTCTTCGCGGTGCAGCTCGGCCGTCAGGTGGCGCAGGATGAACAGCTCGTGCGCCCGGCCGTTGAGCCGGAACCCGCTGCGCGCGAGGTAGTAAATCTGCTCCTCGTCGCCGTCGGGCACCGCGAACAGGCCGTCGCCGCCGCGTCCGATCGCCTCGCGCAGCGCCTCCGGGGCCGCCGCGAGCACGGCCGGCATGAGCGTCCCCTCGAGCCGGCGGCCTTCGCCGAGCAGCTGGCGCGCCGCGACGTTCGCGTAGACGATGTGTCCGAGCGGATCGACGAGCAGCATCGCGACCGGCGTGTTCTGGACCATCCGATCGAGTAAGAGCTCGCGATGGACGAGCGCCTCGCGCTGGTTTCGCAGCGTGTCGCCGAGCGCGTTGTGCGCGCTGACCAGCTCGCCGAGCTCGTCGTCGCGATGCCACGCGAGCGAGAACGCGAAGTCGCCGTCCTTGTAGCTCGAGACCGTGCCGGCGAGCGCGCGAAACATCGACGCCATCGGCGCGAGCGGCCGCCGCACGACGAACGCCGTCACCGGCACCAGCACGAGGAGCCCGAGCGCGGCATCCCAGCCGAACGAGGCGAGCGTGAGCGTCGAGACGACCGCGATGACGACCATCGTGCAGGCGGCGAGGACGATGCGCGACGACGCCGTCATCTCACTCTCGCGGGATGCTCAGCTTCTCCATGCGCCGGTAGAGCGCCTGGCGCGACAGGCCGAGCTCGGCGGCCGCCTGCGCGATCACACCGCCGGCGCGCGCGAGGGCCGCTTCGATCGTCGGACGGTCGAGCTCCTCCGGCGGAGCCGGCGCCGCGAGCGCGAGGTCGGCCGCCGTGATCTCGTCGCCGGTCGCGAGCAGGGCCGCGCGCGCCAGTGCGTTCTTGAGCTCGCGCACGTTGCCGGGCCACGCGTGAGCGCGCAGCGCGACCTTCGCGTCGGCGGCGAGTCGCTTGCCCGGCGTCAGCAGCGCCTGCGCGAGCGGCAGGATGTCGTCGGCGCGCTGGGCAAGCGGCGGGACGCGGATCTCGATCGTGTTGAGGCGGTAGTAGAGGTCCTCGCGAAACGTGCCGGCGCGGATCATCGCGTGGAGGTCGGCATTGGTCGCGCTGATCACGCGCACGCTGACCTGCCGCTCCTTGTTGCTGCCGAGGCGCTCGAACCGGCCCGTCTCGAGCACGCGCAGCAGCTTCATCTGACCGGCGGCGGAGAGGTTGCCGATCTCGTCGAGGAACAGCGTGCCGCCGTCGGCCGACTCGAACTTGCCCTCGCGCGCGCGCGTCGCGCCCGTGTACGCACCGACCTCGGCGCCGAACAGCTCGGCCTCGATCAGCTCCGACGGCAGCGCGCCGCAGTTCAAGGTCACGAACGGCCCCTCGCGCACCGCGCTGTTCGCCTGGATGATCTCGGCGACCTTCTCCTTGCCCGCACCATTCGGCCCGGTGATCAGCACGGACACGTCCGCGCGCGCGACCTGACACGCGAGCGCCACGACGCGTTCCATCGCCGGATCCGCGAAGATCGCGCCGCACAGGTTGTAGCGATCGGCGAGCTCGCTGCGGCGGCGGGTCTCATCGTCACGCCGGCGGGACAGCTCGCGGCGCGCCTCGCCGAGCGCGACGAGGTTGTCGACGGTCGCGAGCAGCTTCGCATCGTCCCACGGCTTCGCGATGTAGTCCGCCGCGCCCGCCTTGACGAGCTCGACCGCCGACTCGAGCTGCGTCCACGCCGTCAGCAGGATCACCGGGAGGTCGGCGCGCCGCGCGCGGATGTCGCGAAACAGCGCTGCGCCCTCCGCCCCCGACGTCGTGTCGGCGCGGAAGTTCATGTCCTGGATCACGAGGTCGACCTGCTCGCGCGCGAGCACGGCGAGCCCGGCGCCCGGCGACTCGGCCTTCAACGTGCGGTGATCTCGTAGCGACAGCAGCACCTCGAGCGCGGTCGCGACCGCGGGGTTGTCGTCGATCACGAGGACAGTCGCCATGTTCATACGCTGCGCGTTGCCGTCGCCGGTGCGATCATCGATGCACGCATCGCCGGGCCGAGCACCGCGAGCTGGCCGAGCACCCACAGCAGGCCCGCGCCGATCGGCAGGAACGTCCCCGGCAGGCGCGGCACCGCGTACTTGTGCATCAGCCACAGGTTGATCGCGTAGGCGAGCCCCATGCCGAGCACGATGCCGAGCGACGCGAGGATGAAGTTCTCCATCTGGAAGTAGTGCAGGATGTTCGAGCGCGTCGCGCCGAGCGCGCGGCGGATGCCGATCTGGCGCGTGCGCTGCTGCACCCAGAAGCTCGCGAGCCCGACGATGCCGAGACCGGTGATGATCAGCAACATGACGGACACGCCGACGAGCAGGAACGCCATCGCCCGGTCCTCCTTGAAGTAGGAGGCGCGCACCTCGCCGAAGGTCTTCTTGCCGAGCACGAGGCGCGCCGGGTCGAGCTTCATCAGCGCCTTCTCGGCCTGGTCGAGCACGGCGTGGCCGCGGCCCGGCTCGACGCGGATCAGGTAGTGCGAACCGATCGTGTACGCAGCGCGCAGCGGAGCGACGAACGCGCAGTCGGTGAGGTCAGCCCCGTTGACATCGTTCGGCCGCGCCAGGCGCTCGATGACGCCGACGATCGTCTGCTGCTGGTTGTTGCCCCAGGTGTAGACCTGCTTGCCGATCGCGTTCTGGCCGGGAAACATGCGGTCGGCGAGCCCCTTCGTGATGATCACCGCGCTGTAGGTCGCCTTCTGCTTCATCACCGCGTCGAAGTCCTGGTACTCGTCCGCGGTGAAGTCGCGGCCCGCGATCAGCTTCACGCCGAGGGTCTCGAGAAAGTCGTCGGTGCCAACATAGAGCGCGGCGTTGGTCGCGTGGACCTGATGATCGGGATCCAGCGAGACCGTGTTGTTCCACGACGACCCGCCGAGCGGCACCATGTTCGTCGACGCGACGAGCTTGACGCCCGGGATGGCGCGCAGCGCCGCCATGTCCTGCTGCGTCTGTGCCCACTCGTCCTTCTTGACGCCGATGCCGGCGATGCGGAAGTCGACGATCTCGCTCTCGGCGATGCCGGTCTGCTTGTCCATCCGGTGCATGCGGTCGCCGATCAGGAACACCGCGTTGCAAACGATCGCGCATGTCAGCGCGATCTCGAGCACGACGAGCGTCGCGGCCGTCTTGTGGCGGCGCAACGTCGAGAGGATCGGTACGAAGTGCATGGTGCCTCTCACTGCGAACGGAGCTGGGCCGCCGGCGTGACCTGACATCCGCGCCATGCGGGCAGGAGACCGGCGAGCAGACTGGCGACGACGGCAAGCGCGAACGTGGCGAACAGCATCGGGGCGTCGAGGCGCGCGAGGTCGGCGTAGGTCGCGGGTTGATGGCGCACCGCCCACAGGCCGAGCCAGGCGAGCAGCAGGCCGAGCACGCCGCCGACGAACCCGACGACGCCCGCCTCGACGAGCAACTGCACGAAGATCGAGCGCTTCGACGCGCCGAGCGCGCGCCGCACGCCGATATCGGTCGACCGCCGCAGGAACTTCGTCAGCAGCAGGCCGACCGTGTTAACGAGGCAGACGAGCAAGAAGCCAAGCGCGATCCAGGTCTGCAGTCGCGCATCGTCGGGGACAACCTGGTTGAACCGCAGCCACTCCATGAGGCCGGGCAGTCGCACGTTCGGGTCGCGTTCGTACTTGCCCGCGCGCTTCTGCTCCAGCGAGTACGCGACAAGGTAGTCCTTGTAGGCCTTCGCCTTGTCCTTGCTGTCGAGCTCGACCCAGTACTGCAGCCATTCGCACGGGGCGCCGACGGCCTGCGAGTCGGTGTGGTCGTCCCAGCAGTTCATCGTGCCGCTGTGGCCAACGTTGACCTGGATGCCCGTCGACAGCGGAACGAACAGCTCGTCGCCCTTGCCGTACGTATCGGTGTTGAGGTCGTAGAAGTGCGGGACTGGGCGCCAGTTGTCGATCACGCCGATCACGCGCAGGTCGTCCTTCTCGACGCGCAACGTCTTGCCGATCACGTTCGTCGAGCCGTAGACCTTCTCGGCGAGCGCCTTGCTGATCACGCACACGCGCGTCGCGGCGTCGTCATCGGCGGCCGTCCAGCCGGTGCCTACGATGAACGGCACGTCGAACATCGTGAAGAAGTCCGCGGTCGTCATGCGGACGTCGTCGAGGAAGAACGGCGGCAGGTCCGGGCGCTGCGCGTCGATGCCCGCATTGCCACCGGTCATCAGCACCTGATGGTCACCCTTCTTCGCCTTGAGCA
>JAFAOG010000185.1 GCA_019237945.1 Deltaproteobacteria bacterium
CGCACCGCCGCGACGCGCGAGCGCACCGCCGCGACCGGCGAGCGCACGGCCGCAGCGAACCACGCCTCCGAGGCGAGCCTCGCCGACCGCGCGGTCCGCGCGCATGACGCTGCCGCGTGGCTGCACGCGCGCGCCGCACTCGCGCCCGAGGTCGACGCCCAGGCCGAGCTCGACCGCCGGTTCGCGCAGCGCGACCAGCTCGTCAGCGAGCTCGCCAGCCTCGACCGCGCACTCGCCGAGCACGCGATTGCGCGCGCGGCCCTCGCGGCGAAGCGCGATTCCGCGATCGGCCAGCAGCGCGCCGCCGCGGAGCGTCTGCTCGAGGCGCAGCGCGAGGCCGCGAGCTACCACACGAGGAACGGACTGACGCTCGATGCCGGCCGCCGCCAGGAAGACGCGGCGCGCGTGCTGGTGGGCGAGATCGAGCGGCTCGGCGCGGTCGTCGCCGATGCGCGCAAGCACGCCGCGGTGCGCACCGACATCGAGCATCAGCTCGCGGCGCTGTCCGCGGCCGCCGCGGCCGATGCCGAGGACCGCCGCATCGCCGAGTTCGAGCGCGACAGCTCGGCCGCGCTGCGCGCCGATCGTGCGCACGTCGTCGAGGCCCTCCGGCGAGCCGCCGGTTACCAGCACGCGCGCGCCGAGCTCGTCGACGGCAATCCGTGCCCGCTGTGCGGCGCCACCGAGCATCCGTGGCGCGACCGCGGCGCGTTCGACACGCTGATCACGGACGCCGAGGCGCGCCTCTCGGAAGCCGCCGCGCGCGGCGACGCCGCGATCGCCCGCCTCGCCCAGCTCGCCGCCCGCGACGAGCAGCGCGCCACCCACCGCACCCGCCTCGCCGACGCGCGCACCACCGCGAACACCGCCGCCGCGGCCGCGCAAACCGCCTGGCGCCAGCAACTGGCCGCGCTCGGCGAGCTGCTGCTCGTCGACGATCCGGCATCCGACGCCGCCGCGCAGCTCGTCGCCGAGCGCACCGAAGCGGCGTGCGAGCGCCTCGAAGCCGCTCGCCACGCGCGCAGCCAGGCCGAAGCGGTCGCCAAGGCCTCGGCCGACGCGAACCAGCGCGTGCAAGCGCGCCAGACCGAGGTCGAGCACCACGCCGAAACGGTGCGCGGGCTGTCGGCCGCGCTCGCGTCGCACGATGCCAGCGCCGAACGTCAGCGCGGCGAACGGGCCGGCAAGCTCGAACGGCACGCCGACCTGACCGCGGCGATCGTCGCCGCGCTCGCGCGCTGGGTCTCGGCGCTGCCGGCGGACGACGCCGCACCGCTGCAGGCCGCGCTTCCCGCGGCCGACCGTGCCGCCGCGCTCGACAACGCGCGCATCCAGCTCGTCACCCTCGCAACGACGTGGCGTGCGCACGCGATCACGATCGCGGAGCTCGACGCCGAGCTGACCGCGGCGCTCGCCAAGATCGACGCGGCATCGCGCGAAGCCGATCGCATGTTCGCCGAGCAGAGCGCGCGCCGCGACGAGGCGGCCCGCCGCCGCGAAGCACTCACGGCGGAGCTCGCGGCCGCAACGGCACGCCTCGAGACCGAGCGCACCGCCGCCGGCTTCGACGCCGCGACCCTGCGCGAGCTGCTCGCGGCGGAGCCGGGCCGCGTCGACGCGCTCGCGTCGCGCCTCGATGCGCTCGACCGCGCCGCCGATCGGGCGCGCACGCTGCTCGCCGAGCGCACACGCCTGGTCGACGATCACGCCGCGGCGCGGCCGTTCGCGCTCACGGCGACGGGCGAGCCGGCGCTTAGCGACGATGCGGCGGTGCTCGCCGATGCGGCGGTCCTTGCGGACCCGGCGCGCGCGCGCGAGCTGCCGGCCGCCGTCGCGCAGGCGGAGGCGCATGCGGCGACCCTCGCGGCGACGCTCGCCGCCGACGACGATGCGCGGGCGCGCCGCGCCGCCGCCCTGGCCGAGGCAGAGGCCGCCGAGCGCGCGGCCGATGTCGACCGCATCCTCGGCCAGATCATCGGCTCGCATGACGGCAAGCTGTTCCGCAGCTTCGCGCAGTCGCTGACGCTCGACGGTCTGCTCGGCGTCGCGAACTCGCATCTCGAGGAGCTCGCGCCGCGCTACCAGCTCGAGCGCGTCCCCAAGCACGACCTCGAGCTCCAGGTGATCGATCGCGACCTCGGCGGCGAGATCCGCAGCGTGCAGTCGCTGTCGGGCGACGAGAGCTTCCTGGTGTCGCTCGCGCTCGCACTCGGTCTGTCGTCGATGTCCGCGCACGACGTCCGCGTCCGCACGCTGCTGATCGACGAAGGGTTCGGCACGCTCGACCCCGCGACGCTCGACACCGCGCTCGCGGTCCTCGACGCGCTCCAGGCGACCGGCCGCCAGGTCGGCGTGATCTCGCACGTGCCCGCGCTCGTCGAGCGCGTCGGCGCGCACGTCCGCGTGTATCCGCGCGGCGGCGGTCGGTCCGAAGTCGTCGTCGCGCACGCCTGAACCGGCGGCGCTCCGAAGTCGTCGTCGCGCACGCGTGAGCCGCACTCGCGTGCGAGACTCGACGCGATGCCGAACGCGACCGCGACGCCGAAGATGACGATCGCCGAGATCGAGACGCTGATGGACCGCGGCTTCCCGAGCTGGCGCGACTTCTCGAAGATCATCGCGCTCGGCGACAACGACCTCACGCTCGAGATGCCGTTCCGCCCCGACCTCGTGCGCTCGGGCGGCACGATCAGCGGCCCCGCCTTGATGGCCCTCGCCGACACGGCGGCCTACTTCCTGACGCTCGCGCAGGCCGGCCCGGTCGCCAGTGCCGCGACCGCGAACCTCGACATCGCGTTTCTGCGGCGGCCAAAGCCGGCCGCGATCCGCGCGGTCGCGACGATGCTGCGCCTCGGCCGCCGGCTCAGCGTGTCGCGCGTCGACATGTTCAGCGGCGGGGACGACCTGGTCGCGCACGCGACGGTCACGTACGCGCTGCCGCCGAGCTAGTTGCTGACGTTGCCCGTGCCGCTGCCACTGCCACTGCCGCTGCCGCTGCCGGTGCCGCTGCAGTCGACCGCGATGCTGCCGCTCGCGTCTGCACCGCAAAACGCTTCGTCCCCATAGTTGAACGACGCGTGCACCGTGACCGTGTACGTGCCGTCCGCGGTGACGTGCACCGTGCCGCTGAGGCTGTGCAGGATCGCCGGGTCGTTGACGATCACGTTGGCCGCGGGATCGATCGTGATCGCGATGCCGCTGGCGACGTCGACGGCCGAGCCGAGCAGCGTGTGCGCGTCCCAGCTGAGCATGTCGCCGGCGGTGGTGACGTTGATGCTCGCGGAGAAGCTTGCGGGGCCGACGACGTCTTCGGAGTACGAGGCGGTTGCGCCCGTCACCGTGTCGCGCGCGGTCATGACGACGGGGCCGAGCGTCGGGATCGAGTGCGTCACGCCGCAGCCGTCGACGGTCGTGCCGTCGGGGAACCGGTACTGGCAGACGACGTTGGCCGTCGGCGTACCGTCGCTGTACGACAGGACCGGGTAGAACGCGACGAGGTTACCGGCACAGCTTTCGGGGCGGTACCAGTAGCCGGCGCGCAGCGTGGGCGCGACGTTGATCGACGCGACGCCCTCGACCGGCGCAACGTGAATATCGGCGCCCGTGGACGGGGGCGCGTCAGCGGTGCACGCGGCGACAAGCGCCAGCGACGCGAACAGCAACTTCGACATGGGCGACTCCTGGGTGGTCGCTCTCTCGCTCTAGCAAAGGCGATTCCTGATCAGCGTCGGCCGTGGATCGCGGGGTTAACGCAAACGGCTGCGCGCCGACGACACGCCCGCGCGCCGGCACCAGCGCGCCCGCGAGCCGCACCAGCGGGCGCGGCCCGTCGGTTACAGCGCGCCTGGCCAGCCGGCGGCGAGCGCGGCGAGCGGGGCGCCCGTGAGGCGCTGCACCGTCCACTCGGACTGCGGGCGGGCCCCCAGCAGCGCGTAGAACTTGAGCGCCGGCTCGTTCCAGTCGAGCACGCTCCACTCGAAGCGTCCGTAGTTGCGCTGGACGCAGATGCGCGCGAGCGCCGACATGAGCGCGCGGCCAACACCGTGCCCGCGGGCGGCGGGCCGCACGAACAGATCCTCGAGGTAGAGGCCGGGCTTGGCGAGAAACGTCGAGTAGGACGGGAAGAACAGCGCGAAGCCGACGGGCGCGCCGGCGAGCTCGGCGATCAGGACCTCGGCGGCAGGGTGTGGGCCGAAGAGCGTCGCTTCGAGGGCGGGGACGTCCGCCACGACCTCGTGCGCCAACCGCTCGTATTCGGCGAGCTCTCGGATGAACGAGAGGATCGTCTTGCTGTCTGCGATGGTTGCGCGGCGGATCGCGAGGTCGGCGGGAGGCGCCATGGGCGGTAGACTAGCGTGGTGCGAACCGCCGCGGTGCTCGCGCTAGCGTGCAGCAGTTGCGGGCGCCTCGGATTCGTCGATCGGGACGCGGCGGGCGTCGCGCGGGGCGATGGCGGTGGCGATGCACCGCTCGACGCGAACCTGCTCGGCTTGACCTGGACGAACATCGCGCCCGTCGCCGCGCTCAACCTGAGCACGTCCGATGAAGATGATCCGACGCTCACCGCGGACCTGCTCGAGATCTACTTCGACTCCGATCGGCCCGGCCCCGGCACGGGCATGGGCGACATCTGGATGTCGTCTCGCGCGAGCGTGACCGATGCCTGGAGCGCGCCCGTGCTCGTGGCGCCGCTCGCCAGCCCCGCGGATGACACGACGCCCGAGGTCGCGGCGGATGGGCTGTCGATGTATTTCGCGAGCGATCGGCTGAATCCCGGCGATCGCGATATCTACGTGACGACTCGGGCGACGCGCAACGATCCGTGGGGGGCGCCGACGCGGGTGGCAGAGCTGTCGAGCTCGCTCACCGACGACAGCGCCGAGCCGTTGCCCGATGGCTTGCACCTGGTGATGTCTCGCGGCGCGAACATGCTGCTCGATCTGATGGTGTCGACGCGGTCGACGAAGACGTCGCCGTGGGGCGCACCGGTGCCGCTGCCGGGGCTCGACGATCCGATGTACGACGAGAGCCAGCAGTGGGCGTCGCCCGATCTGAACGTCGTGTACTACGTGACCGACCGGCCGCCCGCGATGAGTCAGGACATCTGGCTCGCGACGCGGCCCGATTCGCAGTCGGCGTTCACGAGCACGTTGGTGACCGAGCTGCAGTCACCCGTGATCGATGTCGATCCGTGGGTGTCGCCCGACGGGCACACGCTGTTCTTCGCGAGCCGGCGCAACGGCTCGGTGGATATCTTCACGGCGTCGCGCTGAGGCGATCGACGACGGCGGTGAAGTCCGGTGGCAGCGGCGAGCGCAGCGAGATCGGCTCGCCCGTGATCGGGTGCGTGAAGCCGAGCGTCGCCGCGTGGAGGAGGAGGCGCGGCGAGTCGATCAGCGGGTGGGCGTAGTCACGGATGTAGACGGTCTCGCCGACGAGCGGGTGGCCCGACTCGGCGAGGTGGATGCGGATCTGGTGCGTCTTGCCGGTCTCGAGGCGGATCGCGCAGAGGGTCGCGCCGTGGAGCGCGCGCTCGACCGTGACGTGGGTGACCGCGCGCTTGCCCTGGTGGGCGTGGGTCGTCGAGCCGCGGATGCCGTCGCCGCGATCGGGGACGAGCATCGACTCGATGCGGCCCGGCGCGACGACGCCGTGTGCGACGCAGATGTACTGGCGCTCCATCGTGTGGGAGCGCAGCTGGGCGGCGAGGCCGAGCTCGGCGCGCTTGGACTTCGCGAAGGCGAGCAGGCCGCTCGTCGCGCGGTCGATGCGGTGGACGATGTGCAGCGGGACGTTGGTCGCCGGCTTGCCCATGCGCCGCCACGCGCCGCGGATCAGATCCATCGCGGTGCCGGTCTCGCGGTCCTCGTAGGGGACGCTCGAGACGCCCGAGGGCTTGTCGATCACGACGACGTGGGGGTCGTCGAACACGAGCGTGCCTTCGCGCAGTGGATCGCGCGGGCGCGGCGCGGCCATGCGCAGCTCGACGGTCTGCCCGACGGTGAGGCGGGCGTCGACCTCCGTGACGCGCGCGCCGTCGACGAAGACCTTGCCGGTCGTGACGTGGCGCTTGGCGACCGTCCACGGGACGCCCGCGCGCGCCTTGACGAACGCGGCGATGGTCATGCCCGGCTGGTCGACGGTCCACACCGGCATCGTTTAGCATGCGCGCATGTTCGATTTCGTGGTCGTGGGTGCAGGGTCGGCGGGTTGCGTGCTCGCGGCGCGGCTGAGCGCGGACGGTCGGCGCGTGTGCCTGATCGAAGCGGGAGGCCCGCATCACAGGACGTTCAAGGTGCGCGCGCCCGGCATGTACTACACGCTGTGGAAGTCGCCGCTCGACTGGGGCTTCTCGACGGAGCCGCAGGTGCACTGCGATGGGCGCCGGCATTACTGGCCGCGCGGCAAGCTGCTCGGCGGCACGAGCTGCCTGAACACGAACATCTACATTCGCGGCCATCGCACGAACTACGACGCGTGGGGCGACGGCTGGCGCTACAACGACGTGCTGCCGCTGTTCAAGCGCAGCGAGGACAACGAGCGCGGCGCGAGCGAGTATCACGGCGCCGGGGGGCCGCTCGCCGTCGACGATCCGGACGTGCCCCCGATCGCCAGCTCGTTCGTGGAAGCGACCGTCGCGCGCTGCCGCGTCCCGGTCAACAACGACTTCAACGGCGCGGAGCAGGAAGGCGCAGGGCCGTATCAGCTGACCGTGCGCAACGGTCATCGCGCGAGCACCGCGACCGCGTTCCTCGATCCGGCGCGCACGCGCGCGAACCTCGAAGTGATCATCGACGCGGTCGTGACGTCGCTGATCGTCGACGGAGATCGAGTCACGGGCGTGAAGCTAGGCGACGACCGCGTGATCGAAGCGCGAGAGGTGATCGTCGCGGCGGGCGCGATCGGCTCGCCGCAGCTGCTGCTGCGCTCGGGGATCGGGGCGGCGGACGAGCTGCGCGAGGCGGGCATCGATCCGCGTCACGAGCTGCCGCTGGTCGGCAAGCACCTCCAGGATCACCTGCTCGCGAGCGTGGTGCATGCGTGCCCGACGACGCGCAAGCTGTCGATCCCGTCGCTCTTGTGGTGGTCGTTGCAGCATCGCGTCGGCGGCAAGGGTGTGCTCGGGCAGGCCCCAGTGCCGGTCGGCGCGTTCGTGCGCTCGACGCCGGAGCAGCCGGTGCCGGATGTGCAGTTTCACTTCTCGCAGTTCGGCATCCACGTCCCGACCGACAACGGGGTGAAGCTTAGGTTTGGCCGCTTCATCTCGATCTTGCCCGGCCTGATCTATCCGCGCAGTCACGGCGAGGTCACGCTGCGCGGCATCGATCCGAAGTACCTCTCCGCGCCCGCGGATCTCGATCACCTCGTCGCCGGCGTGAAGCTCGCGCGCGAGATCGCGGCGACCGCGCCGCTCGCGCAGCTCGTCGGTCCCGAGGTGTTTCCCGGCCCGGGCGTTCGCACCGACGACGACCTCCGCGCGAACATCCGCGCCACCTGCAACACGATCTTTCACCCGGTCGGAACGTGCGGCATCGGGCGCGTCGTCGATGCGGATCTGCGCGTGCGCGGGCTGCGCGGGCTGCGCGTGGCGGATGCGAGCGTGATGCCCGAGATCATCGGCGGCAACACGAACGCGCCGACGATCATGATCGCCGAGAAGTGCGCGGAGCTCGCGCTCGCCGGCTAGGGCTTCTGCTGGCGGCGCAGGACGTTCGGGTGCGAGCCCGACTCTTCTTCTTCGACGATGCCCTCGGGCACCTCGAGCTCCATCGTCTGGAGCCGGCGCGCGACCTCGGCGAGCAGCTGCGTCGTCATCGGATCGTGCAGCGTCTGGCTGCGCGACATCGGCGTGACCGCGGGCTCGTCGTCGCCTTGCGCCTGGGGTAGCGGTGGGGCAGGGGCTTCGCCGCGCGCCTTGTCGGCAAGCTCGGCTAGCTCCTCGCGAGTAAACCGCTTTGTCGACCGCGGGCGCTTCTGGTTGTCCCCACCCATGTGTTCCAGCCTACCCAATTTCCTATAGAAGTGACGAGCGAAAACGGTAGGGGTGGTTGTGGTACATCCGGCGAATGGATCGCACCCTGTTCACCGAGGAGCACGAGGCCTTCCGCAAAGCGTTCCGTCAGTTTGCCGAGCGCGAGATCGTTCCGAATCAGCCTCGCTGGCGGGAGCAGGGCCAGGTCGATCGCGAGATCTGGCGCAAGGCGGGAGCGCAGGGCTTTCTGTGCCCGTGGCTCGAGGAGAAGTACGGCGGCTCGGGCGCGGACTTTCTGTGCTCGGTCGTGATCATGGAGGAGCTCGCCCGCGTCTACGAGAGCGGGTTCGCGATGGGGCTCCACAGCGACATCATCGTCCCCTACATCCACAGCTTTGGCAGCGAGGAGCAAAAGCAGAAGTGGCTGCCGGGCTGCGCGTCGGGAGAGTTCGTCACCGCGATCGGCATGACCGAGCCGGGCACCGGCTCCGACCTCGCCGCGCTCGCGACGACCGCCGTCAAGGACGGCGATGACTACGTGATCAACGGCAGCAAGACGTTCATCTCGAACGGGCAGCTGTGCGATCTCGTCGTCGTCGCGGCGAAGACCGATCCGAATCCCGAGAACGCGCACCGCGGCATCTCGCTGTTCGTCGTCGAGGGCAACCGCAAGGGCTTCACGAAGGGCAAGCGCCTCCACAAGATGGGCATGGCGTCGCAGGACACCAGCGAGCTGTTCTTCGAGGACTGCCGCGTGCCGGCGGCGAACCGGCTCGGTGCGGAGGGCGCCGGGTTCATGATGCTGATGACGAAGCTGCAGCAGGAGCGCCTGTGCGTCGCGATCGGCGCGGTCGCGGGCGCCGAGCAGGTGCTCGCCGACACGATCGAGTACACGAAGGAGCGCAAGGCGTTCGGCAAGCCGATCTCGAAGTTCCAGAACACGCAGTTCAAGCTGGTCGAGTCCCTGGCGAAGGTCGAGGTCGGGCGCGCGTACGTCGACAAGGTCGTCGCCGAGCACGTGTCGGGCAAGTACCTCGTGAAGGAGTGCTCGATCGCGAAGTTCTGGACGACCGACATGGCGCAGGAAGTGATCGACACCTGCCTGCAGTTCTTCGGCGGCTACGGCTACATGCTCGAGTACCCGGTCACCCGCGCGTTCATGGATGCGCGCGTCCAGCGCATCTACGCCGGCACGAACGAGATCATGAAGGTCATCGTCGCGAAGCAGCTGGGCCTGTGAACGCCGTCATCGACATCGGCACGAACACGCTGCTCCTGTTGATCGTCGACGACCAGCAGCGGCGCGTCGTCGATCTGTGCCGGTTCGGCCGCCTCGGCAAGGGCCTCGACGCGAGCGGCAACCTCGCCGCCGATGCAGTCGCGCGCAGCCTCGACATCTGCCGCGAGTACCGCGCCGTCATGGATCAGCACGGCGTCGCCGCCCCGTCGATCATCGCGACGCAGGCGCTGCGCGAGGCGAAGAACGCGGCGACGTTCGTCGGCCCGGCCGAGGAGATCCTGCGCGCGAAGATCGAGATCATCGGCGGCAAGCGCGAGGCCGAGCTCGCGTTCACGTCGGTCGCGGAGACGTTTCGCGATCTCGCGGGCACGCCGTTCGTCGTCGTCGATGTCGGCGGCGGCTCGACGGAATTCATCGTCACCGATGGCACGCGCGTCGTCAGCGCGGTCAGCGTTCCGATCGGCGCCGTGCGGCTGACCGAGCGCCACCTGAAGCACGACCCCGCGACCGCCGACGAGATCGCCGCCCTCGACACCGACATCGACGCGCACCTCGCCAAGCTCGACCTGCCGACCGGCGTGCCGCTGATCGGCACCGCGGGCACCGCGACAACGATCGGCGCCGCCCAGCTCGCGCTCGCCACGTACGATCCGGACGCGGTCACCGGTCTTCGCCTCGAGCCGCGCGTCGTTGGCGAGCTCCGCGGCAAGCTCCTCGCCGCGACGGTCGCCGCGAAGAAGGCGATGCCCGGCGTCGAGCCGCAGCGCGCGGATGTGATCGCGGCTGGCGTCGCGATCTATGCGCGCGCGATGGCGAAGATGCAGGCGCCGGTGATGATCACGTGCGACCGCGGGATCCGCTGGGGGCTCGTGTACGAGCGGGCTAGTGAAGCCCGACCGTCCCGGTGACCGACTCGATCAGCTTCGCCGGGTCGTAGCCGACGCCATCCTTGAACACGAGCTCGACCTGCTCGACGTCGTCGATGTGCTGCTCGGGGTTGCCCTTGACGATCACGAGGTCCGCGCGCTTGCCGGGCGCGAGCGTGCCGATCTGGTCGGCGACGCCGAGGAACTGCGCGCCGTTCGCGGTCGCGATATGAATCGCCTCGGTCGGCGTGAACCCCGCCTCGACGAGCAGCTCGAGCTCGCGCTGATCGGCGAACCCCGCGACCGCGGCGCCGTAGCCCGTCGGGTCCGATCCGGCGAGCAGCACGCCGCCGGCCTTCACGAAGGCATGCTCGAGCGCCAGCTCCTTCGCGAGCGTGGCGGCGTCCGGGTCGGCCGCGAGCTTCGCGCGCGTCTTCTCGACGTGGTCGCGGGTGGTCGGATTGAGCACCGCGAGCGCACGGTCGTCGAGCGGGCGGCTCGCCGGGCGGTCGAACGTCTCGAGGATCGCGAGCGTCGACGTCACGGCGACGTGATGCTCGACGAGCGCGTGAATGACCGCTTGCACGCGTGCATCGTCGGCGTGCACGAGATCGGTGTGTCCCTTCGGGCACTCGTCGGGTTGCTTGCCGGCCGTGAAGTCGGTGTCGATCTCGAAGCCGTGCTCGAGGTCGTCGATGCCGAGCTCGGCGGCCTCGATGAACGTCACCGCGCACAGGTGGCCGGTGATCTTCACGCCGCGTTTGTGCGCGGCATCGATCGCCGCCTTGAGCGACGCGCGCGGCAGGTGCATGTACGCCTTGAGCGACGTGAAGCCGGCATCGAGCCAGAAGTCGACGAACCGCTTCGTGTCCTCGGGCGTCGCGAGCTGCACCATCTGCATGAGCGGCTCGCCAGGTCCGTCGACGTACGGTGCAGTCAGCGCGAAGTGCGGCCCCGGCACGAGGCCCGCGTCCACGTTGCGCTTCACCGAGAGGTCGGCGTACGGCTCGAGTGAGCCCGTCGTGCGGATCGTCGTGACACCCGCCGCGAGGTAGAGGCGCGGGAAGCTGACGGGCTGCTCGGCGAACTCGATCTGCTCCGCGGGCGGCGCCGTGAGCTGCCCGTAGTAGAGGTGCCCATGCATGTCGACGATGCCGGGAAACGCGCTGCGACCGGCGAGGTCGAGCACCTTCGCGTTCGGCGGCTCGTTCACGGTGGCGCCGATTGCAGCGATCTTGCCATCGGCGATCACGATCGTCTGATCGTCCTTGCCCGGTGCGCCGGTGCCGTCGATCACGTGCACGTGGTGCAGGACGACGGCCGGCGCGTCGACCGCGATGAACGGCTCGAGCAGCTTGCCGTGCGGCGCTGCGA
>JAFAOG010000187.1 GCA_019237945.1 Deltaproteobacteria bacterium
CTCGGCGTTCGGCACGCCCTCGCCCGTCGACCAGTTGATCACGCGACCCGCGGCCGCCCCGCCGGCGAGCTCGGCGACCTGCTCGACGCGCGCGCGCACCTGCCCCGCCGTCGCCTCCGCGTGCGGCACCGCGGCCGTTTCCGCCGGCGCGCCCCGCGGAGCGACCACCGGCGCGCGCGCCGAACCCGACGCGGCGGCCACCGGCGCCTCGTGCGAATGGTCGCGATGCGCGAGCCACCATCCGACGCCGCCGAGCAGCAGCAGGATCAACATCACCGCGAACGCGCCGAGCTTCGTCTTCGTCGTCATCATCACTCCGGGGGCCAGGGCGAGCTGCCAGTGCTTGCGCGGCGCGACGTCGTCGAGCGCTCCTCGCAGCCGGTCGAGCCCGGTCTTGAGCCGCCACCGCACGGTGCCGGCGGGAACATCCATCTCGCGCGCGATCTGCGCCGCGATCTTGCCGTCGAGGTAGCGCGCGATCACGGTCTGCCGGTACGGCTCCTCGAGCGCGACGAGCGCGTCGCTCAGCCGCTGCAGCATGCGCGCGCGATCGAGCGGGTCGATCGCCTCGGCCTCTTCCGCCTCCGCGACCTGCTCGCGCACGCGACGCCGCGCCTCGGCCCGCCGGTTCATCCGCCAGCGATTGAGGATCACCGTCGCGAGCCACGGCTTCACCGGCCGGTCCGTCGCCGGCGGATGCTCGAGCGCGGTCACCGCCGCGTCCTGCAGCAGGTCGTCCGCATCGCCGTGCGCGAGCGCGCGCGCCAGGGCACGCATCCCGGCCAGCTCGGCGATGGCATCGTTCACACCGGGAGCATGCCGTGAGGTAGCCAAGTGTTGGGGGCGATCGTAAGGTGCCGGCATGCCGTCTGTATTGCGCCCGCACACGCGCCAGTCCGCTCCGAAAGGCCCGGTCGTCCTCGTCGTGATGGACGGCATCGGGCGCGGCGCCGGCGACGAGGCGGATGCGGTGTCGATCGCCGCCACACCGACGCTCGATCGCCTGTGGGTCCCCGGCGTTCGCTGCGAGCTGCGCGCGCACGGCAAGTCGGTCGGCCTGCCGAGCGACGACGACATGGGCAACAGCGAGGTCGGCCACAACGCGCTCGGCGCGGGCAAGATCTACGCACAGGGCTCGATGCTCGTCGGGCGCGCGATCGCGAGCGGCGCGATCTTCGAGGGCACGACGTGGCAGGAGGTCGTCGCGCGCGGCGTGCGTGGCGGGGCCGTGCACTTCGTCGGCCTGCTCTCCGATGGCAACGTCCACAGCCACCTCGATCACCTCGAGGCGATGCTCGGGCGCGCCGCCAAGGCCGGCTGCAAGAAGCTGTATGTTCACGCGCTGCTCGACGGGCGTGACGTCGGTCCCACGACGGCGCTGGAATATGTCGATCGCACGGAGCGGTTTCTCGCTCGATTGCGTGAGTCCGGTTGTGACGCGCGCATCGTCTCGGGCGGCGGCCGCATGAACATCACGATGGACCGATACGAGGCCGACTGGCCGATGGTCGAGCGCGGCTGGCACACCCACGTGCTCGCCGATGCGCCCGTGTTCGCGAGCGCGACGCAGGCCGTGCAGACGTATCGCGAGCAGAAGCCCGGCATCATCGATCAGGACCTGCCGCCGTTCGTCGTCTCGCCGCCGGCGCCGATGCAGGATGGCGACGCGGTCGTCATGTTCAACTTCCGCGGCGATCGCGCGATCGAGATCTCGCGCGCGTTCGACGACGATCAGTTCGACAAGTTCGATCGGGTCCGCAAACCGGACGTTTTTTACTGCGGCATGATGGAGTACGACGGCGACCTCCACGTCCCGAAGCACTACCTGGTGTCGCCGCCGGCGATCGAGCGGCCGATGGGCGAGATCCTCGCCGGCGCGCACGTGCCGCAGCTCGCGATCAGCGAGACGCAGAAGTACGGGCACGTCACCTACTTCTGGAACGGCAACCGCAGCGGCATGTTCGACGATGGCACCGAGACCTACATCGAGATTCCCTCGGATCGCGTGCCGTTCGAGCAGCGCCCGTGGATGAAGGCCGCGGAGATCACGGATCGGTTGATCACCGAGCTGCGCACCGGCAAGCACCGGTTCGCGCGCGTCAACTACGCGAACGGCGACATGGTCGGCCACACCGGCTCGTTCGACGCGACCGTCCTCGCGGTCGAGACCGTCGACCTCCAGCTGGCGCGGCTCGCAAAGGCCGTCGAGGAACTGCAAGGAATCCTCGTGGTTACCGCCGACCACGGCAACGCCGACGAGATGTACCAGCGCGACAAGAAGGGCAAGGTCGCCCGCGACAAGCACGGCGTCCCCGTCGCGAAGACCAGCCACACGCTGAACCCCGTGCCATTCTTCATCCACGACCCGATGCGCGGTGACCGCTACGAGATCGACCCCACGCGCTGCGAGCACGCGGGGATCGCCAACGTCACGGCCACGTGCATCGAGCTACTCGGCTTCGTGCCCCCGGATGATCTAGAGTCTTCGCTGTTGAGGTTTCGGGAG